>NZ_JBFANZ010000010.1:0-145840 GCF_040659735.1 Micromonospora sp. NPDC049679 | reverse complement strand
AATCGTCGACGCGTACGCCCGCTACGACGCCGAGCGTGAGGCCGAACAGGGCCAGCCGCCGCGGCGTCCGCCGCCCGCCTCGCGGCGGCGCACCGGGACACCCCGATCGCCGCCCGCACCCTGCTGCAGCAGGCACTGCCAACCACCTTCGGGCTGATCGCCGCCGGCTGGCTGACCGCGCTCGACGACGCGGTCGAGCGGCTGATCCGGATCCGGGACGAGCGGCTCGCCGTTCAGCTCGGCGGCGCCGCGGGGACGCTGGCCGCGCTCGGCCCGGACGGCCCGACCGTCGTCGGGCTGCTCGCCGCCGAACTGGGGCTCGCCGAGCCGCCGCTGCCCTGGCACACCGACCGGGGCCGGGTCGCGGAGCTGGCCGGGGCGCTCGGCACCGCCGCCGGCGCGCTCGGCAAGATCGGCCGGGACGTCACCCTGCACGCCCAGACCGAGGTCGCCGAGCTCGTCGAGGGACGTCCCGGCGGCTCGTCGACCCTGCCGCACAAGCGCAACCCGATCCCCGCGATCTCCACTGTGGCCTGTGCCGCGCAGGCGCCCGGACTGGTCGCCACCCTGCTGACCGCGATGGCGCACGAGCACCAGCGGGCCGCCGGCTCGTGGCACGCCGAGTGGCGGCCGCTGCGCGCCCTGCTGGAGAGCGTCGGATCGGCGGCCCACTGGCTGCGGATCTGCCTGGAGCAGTTGCGGGTCGACGCCGACCGGATGCGGGCCAACCTGGACGCGACCGGCGGTGCGCTGCTCGCCGAACGGATCAGCGGCGCGGTCGCCGACGCGATCGGCCGGGGCCCGGCCAACGACCTGATCGCCGCGGCGGTGGCGCGGGCGGCGACCGAGGGCCGCCGCCTCGCCGACGTGCTCGCCGCCGAGCCCGAGATCGCCGCGCGGCTGTCGCCGGAGCAGATCGAGGCACTACTGGACCCCGCCGGCTACCTCGGCAGCGCCCCCGCGCTGACCGACCGGGCACTGGCCCTGCACCGCACCCGCACGGAGGGCCCACGATGACCACCCCTGTCGCCCTGCACCACGTGATCGACGGACCGGCCGACGCCCCGGTGCTCCTGCTCGCCAACTCGCTCGGCAGCACGATCGCGATGTGGGAGCCGCAACTGCCCCGGCTGACCGCCGGTTTCCGGGTGGTCCGGTTCGACACCCGCGGACATGGCCGCTCCCCCGTCCCCGCCGGCCCGTACGCCCTGGCCGACCTCGGCGCCGACGTGCTGGCCCTGCTCGACCGCCTCGACGTCGAGCGCGCCCACTTCGCTGGGCTCTCCCTCGGCGGCATGGTCGGGATGTGGCTGGCGGCGCACGCGCCGCAGCGGGTGGACCGCCTCGTACTCTGCTGCACCTCCGCCCGGCTCGGACCGCCCGAAGCGTGGGCGGAGCGGGCCCGCACGGTCCGCGCGCAGGGCACCGCGGCGGTCGCCGACGCGGTGGTGCAGCGGTGGTTCACTCCGGCCTACGCCGCGCGCCACTCGCCCCGGATCGCCGCGATGCGGGCGATGGTCGCGGCCACCCCGGCCGAGGGGTACGCCTCGTGCTGCACCGCGATCCAGGAGATGGACCTGGTGCCCGCGCTCCCCCGGATCACCGCGCCCACCCTCGTCATCGCCGGCGCCGACGACCCGGCGACGCCCCCCGTCCACGCCTCCACGATCGCCGGTCACCTCGCCGGTGCCCGGGTGACCGTCGTGCCCGACGCCGCCCATCTGGCCAATGTGGAGCAACCCGACCGGGTCACCGACCTGATTCTCGAGCACCTCAACGGGGAGGAAAAACCGTGACGGACGCGATCCACGACGCGGGCATGGCGGTGCGCCGCGAGGTGCTCGGCGACGCCCACGTCGACCGCGCGGTGGCGGGAACGACCCCGTTCACCGCCGCCTTCCAGGACTTCATCACCCGGTACGCCTGGGGTGACGTCTGGACCCGCGACGGGCTCGACCGCCGTACCCGCAGCTGCGTGACGCTCGCCGTGCTCACCGCGCTGCGCTGCGAGGACGAGTTGGCGATGCACGTGCGGGCGGCACGGCGCAACGGGCTGACCGCCGAGGAGATCGGAGAGGTCCTGCTGCACACCGCGGTCTACGCCGGAGTGCCCGCCGCCAACACGGCGTTCGCGGTGGCCCAACGGGTGCTCGCCGAGACCGATCCGTCGAACCCCGGCGACACCGCCGGTCGGGTCGGTCCGAATGACCCGGACCAGTAGTGTTCCGGGACACAGTTCTCACGAAAATCTGGTGCGGGGTGCGGAGATGACCGAGCAGGGACGCGAGGCGCATTTCGTCCAGTCGCTGGAACGTGGCCTGGCGGTGATCCGCGCGTTCGACGCCCAGCATCCCGAGCTGACCCTCAGCGAGGTGGCGCGGGTCTGCGACCTGACCCGGGCCGCCGCCCGACGGTTCCTGCTCACCCTGGTCGACCTCGGCTACGTGCGCACCGACGGGCGGATGTTCTCGCTCACCCCGCGGGTGCTCGAACTCGGCTACGCGTACCTCTCCAGCATTTCCCTGCCCGACGTGGCCGAGCCGCACCTGGAACGGCTCGTCGCGGAGGTGCACGAGTCCTCGTCGGTCTGCGTGCTCGACGGTGACGACATCGTCTACGTGAGCCGGGTGCCCACCTCCCGGATCATGACCGTCTCGATCAACGTCGGCACCCGGTTCCCGGCGTACGCCACCTCGGTCGGGCGGGTGCTCCTGGCCCACCTGCCGGACGACGAACTCGACGCCCGCCTCGACCGGGCGACGCTGACCCCGCTGACCGCCCGCACCCTGACCACGGTCAAGGCGCTCCGCGCCGAGCTGGTGCGGATCCGCGCGCAGGGCTTCGCGATCGTGGATCAGGAGCTTGAGGAGGGGCTGCGCTCGGTCGCCGCGCCGATCCGCGACCGCAGCGGCACGGTGGTCGCCGCGGTCAACATGTCGGTGCACGCGAGCCGGAACTCGATCGAGTCGATCCGCCGTGACATCCTCCCGCACCTGCTCGCGACGGCCGCGAAAATCGACGCCGACCTGCGGATCACGGCGCCGCGCCGGGCCACCCGCCTCATCGGGGCCTGACCCCGGCGGGCCGACGGGGGGCGATCCGGCGCCGCCCCGGCCGGGACGCACCCGTCCGGCCGCGGGGATAGGTTGGCGGCATGGCGCAGGCACAGTTCAGCAGGGAGACGGCGGGGAGCGGCGAGTTCGTCCGCCAGCCCAACCGGTTCACCGGTCGGGTCACCGCCGACTCGGCGTCCCCGCCCGGCGGCGGGCCGGACGCCGAGGGCCGGTGGCCGCTGGAGCCGGGACGTTACCGGCTGATCTGGTCCCGGGCCTGCCCGTGGGCGCACCGGGCCCGGATCGTGCGCGGTCTGCTCGGACTCGACGACGTGATCTCGCTCGGCACCGTCGATCCGGTCCGCGACGGGCGCGGCTGGCGGTTCACGCTCGACCCGGACGGCCGGGATCCGGTGCTCGGCATCGAATTCCTGGCCGACGCCTACCGGGCCACCGACCCCGACTACACGGGACGGGTCACCGTCCCGGCGCTGATCGACACCGTCACCGGGCAGGTGGTCACCAACGACTACCCCCGACTCACGCTGGACCTGTCGACGCAGTGGCGGGCGTTGCACGGCCCGGGCGCACCGGACCTCTATCCCGAGGCGGGGCGCGCGGAGCTGGACCACCTGATCGACGAGATCTTCCGCGACGTCAACAACGGCGTCTACCGGTGCGGCTTCGCGACCTCGCAGTCGGCGTACGAGTCCGCGTTCACCCAGCTCTTCAACCGTCTCGACGCGCTCTCCGCGCGGCTGGCGGACCGCCGCTATCTCATGGGTGACGCGATCACCGAGGCCGACGTCCGGCTCTTCACCACGCTGGTCCGGTTCGACGCGGTCTACCACGGCCATTTCAAGTGCAACCGGCAGAAGCTCACCGAGATGCCGGTGCTCTGGGCGTACGCGCGCGACCTGTTCCAAACCCCCGGCTTCGGCGGGACGGTCGACTTCGACCACATCAAGCGCCACTACTACGGCACCCACGCGGCGATCAATCCGACCGGCATCGTCCCCACCGGTCCCGACCTGTCCGGCTGGACGACTCCGCACGGGCGTGGCTGACGCCCCGCACCCCGTCCGCACCGTCGCGACCGTCGCCGGGATCGTGGGTGGCGGCGTCGCGGTGACCGTCGCGGTGGTCGCGGGGCCGGGCCCCGGACTGACCGGGTACGTCAGTGAGGCCGGCGTCGCGTCGAGCGCCTACGCGGCCACGTACCGTCTCGGGATCTTCGCCCTCGCCACGGGAATGCTGCTGCTCGCCGCGACCCTGGCTCCGACGCTGCGGGCCGCCGCGCTCCTGCTCGCCGTCAGCGCCGGCTGCACCCTGCTCTCCGCCGTGGTCACCTGCTCCGACGGGTGTCCCCTGCCGCCGTTCGAACGCGCCACCGCGGCCGACCTGGTGCATGGTGGGGCGAGCATGGCGGCCGTCGCGGCCGCGGTCTTCGCCATGCTGACGATCATGCTGTCGTCCCGCGCGGACCGGGCACTGCGCCGCGGCGCGACCGCGGCGACCGCGGTGGCGCTGCCGCTCTCCGCGGCGGTCGGGCTGGCGATGTTGCTGGTCGGGCGCGGCGCCCTGGTCGGGGTGTTGGAACGGCTGCTGCTGCTGACGACCGCGCTGTGGCTGCTCGGGACCGCGCTCACCGCCCGGCGGAAACATTCCCGGGCCGCGCTGTAAGTACTCTCACGAGTCGGCCCCTTTCGATGTCCCCGCCGCCGGGCGTACCGTCGACGAGCGATGACCAACGTCTGGTTTCTGACCGTGCGCCTGTATGTCGACCTCCGACTGCAGGCCAGCGGCGTCTGTCGTGCGTAACCGCCTCCGCTGACGCCCGACCACCCCCAGACGCTCTGGAGTCGTCATGCCCGCCGCTCTGCGCAAGTTCCCCTTCTCCGTACAGATCCTGCTCGGCCTCGTGCTCGGCGCGGCCCTCGGCTACGTCGCCCGCGCCGGCGATGTCGCCTGGCTCGGCACCACGCTCGGCACGATCGGCGACCTCTTCGTTCAGCTGCTGAAGCTCGCCGTACCGCCGCTGGTCTTCACCGCCATCGTGGTCAGCATCGTGAGCCTGCGGGGCGTGGCGAACGCCGCCCGCCTGGCGCTCAAGACCCTCATGTGGTTCGCGATCACCGCGCTGATCGCGGTCAGCGTCGGCATCGGGCTGGGGCTGCTCACCAACCCGGGCCGCGGCGTCACGCTCGACGTCGCCGGCGCGGCGCCGCCGAAGAAGACCGGATCCTGGACCGACTTCCTCACCGGGATCATCCCCACCAACCCGATCGGCGCGTTCGTCGAGAACAACGTCCTGCAGATCGTCTTCCTCGCCGTGGTCACCGGCGCGGCGGCCCTGGTCGTCGGCAAGGCGGCCGAGCCGTTCGTGACGCTCAACCGGGCCGTGCTGGAGATCGTCCAGAAGGCGCTCTGGTGGGTCATCCGGCTCGCCCCGCTCGGCACCCTCGGCCTGATCGGACACGCCGTCGAGGCGTACGGCTGGGACCTGCTCGCCCCGCTGGCGAAGTTCACCACCGCGGTCTACGTGGGCTGCGCGATCCTGCTCGTCGTGGTCTACCCGCTGGTGCTCATCACCGCCGGCCGCCTCAACCCGCTGCGCTTCTACGCCGGCGCGTGGCCGGCGATCGAACTGGCCTTCGTCTCCCGCTCGTCGGTGGGCACCATGCCGGTGACCCAGCGGGCGGTGGAGCGGCTCGGCGTGCCCCGCGAGTACGCCTCGTTCGCCGTGCCCTTCGGCGCGACCACGAAGATGGACGGCTGCGCCGCGATCTACCCGGCGCTCGCCGCGATCTTCGTCGCGCAGGTCTTCGGCGTGCCACTGAGCCCGGTCGACTACCTGCTGATCGCGTTCGTGTCGGTCGTCGGATCGGCCGC
Source organism: Micromonospora sp. NPDC049679 (assembly GCF_040659735.1). Classification (NCBI taxonomy): domain Bacteria; kingdom Bacillati; phylum Actinomycetota; class Actinomycetes; order Micromonosporales; family Micromonosporaceae; genus Micromonospora; species Micromonospora sp. NPDC049679. The sequence goes on along the minus strand of NZ_JBFANZ010000010.1, from coordinate 139,895 downwards.
CACGGCCGGGCTGACCGGCGCGATCGTGATGCTCACCCTGACGCTGAGCACGCTGGGGCTGCCGCTGGCCGGCGCCGGCCTCCTGCTGGCGATCGACCCGATCCTCGACATGATCCGCACCGCCACCAACGTGGCCGGCCAGGCGCTGGTGCCGACCGTCGTCGCCGCCCGGGAAGGCACGCTCGACCGCACCGCGTACGACGAGGCCGGCCGGCGGGGAATCGACGAGCCGGAGCCGGAGCCGACGAAGGTCGCGCCGGAGCCCGTCCCCGCCGCCGCCTGACCGATCCACTCACCCTTCAGGAGTCCTTGCATGAGTGTCCTGTTCAGCCCGCTGCGCCTACGCGGGGTCACCCTGCCCAACCGAATCGCGGTCTCGCCGATGTGCGAATACTCCGCCGGCCCGGACGGGCTGCCGACCAGCTGGCACCTGGTGCACCTCGGCTCGCGGGCTGTCGGCGGCGCCGGCCTGGTGCTCACCGAGGCCACCGCGGTGCTGCCGGAGGGTCGGATCACGCCGCAGGACGTCGGCATCTGGTCGGACGCGCACGTGGAGGCCTGGCGCCCGATCACCGCGTTCCTCACCGAGCAGGGCGCCGTCCCCGCCGTGCAGCTGGCCCACGCCGGCTTCAAGGCGTCGACCGCCCGGCCGTGGGCGCAGCGGCAGGGCGGCGTGCCGGATGCCGAGGGCGGCTGGACCCCGGTGGGCCCCGGCGACGAGCCCTTCATCCCCTCCTACCGGACACCGACCGCACTCGACGAGGCCGGCATCGCCGCCGTGATCGACGCGTTCGCGGTCGCCGCCCGGCGGGCGCTCGACGCCGGCTTCGCCGCCGTCGAGATCCACGCCGCGCACGGCTACCTGCTGCACGAGTTCCTGTCGCCGCTGACCAACCACCGCACCGACGGGTACGGCGGGGACCTCGCCGGACGGATGCGGCTCACGCTGGAGATCGCGCGCGCGGTGCGGGCGACGGTCGGCGAGGACGTGCCGGTGCTGGCCCGGATCTCGGCGACCGACTGGGTCGAGGGGGGCTGGACGGGCGAGGACAGCGTCGTGCTCGCGCGTGAGCTGGCGGCGGCCGGCGTCGACCTGATCGACTGCTCCACCGGCGGCGCGGCGGCCCGGGCCTCCATCCCGGTCGGACCGGGCTACCAGGTGCCGCTCGCGGCGCAGGTGCGGCGCGACGCGGACGTGCCGACGGGCGCGGTCGGCCTGATCACCGAGCCGGAGCAGGCCGAGGAGATCGTCACGAACGGCGAGGCCGATCTGGTGCTGCTCGGCCGCGAACTGCTGCGTGACCCGTACTGGCCGCGGCGGGCCGCGGCCAAGCTGGGCGCCGAGCCGGGCTGGCCGTCCCAGTACCTCCGGGCCTGGTGACCGTGGCGGAGTGACCGTGCAGGGAGGGCCCGTCCGCATCACGGACGGGCCCTCCCGCGCAACCGGGGCCGGGTCAGAAGAGCACGGTGGCGAAGGCGCCGGCGGCCCGGAACCCGCAGCGGTCGTAGACCCGGCGCGCCGCCACGTTGTAGTCGTTGACGTAGAGACTCACGGTCGGCGCCACCCGCGCGAGCGCGTCCGCCATCACGGCGGCCATCGCGGCGGCCGCCAGCCCGCGCCCCCGCCAGGCCGGCGCCACCCAGACCCCCTGGAGCTGCGCCGTGTGCCGGGTGACCACCGCGAGCTCGGCCTTGAAGATCACCTCGCCGTCGACGATCCGGGCGTACGCGCGGCGCGCCCGCACCAGGTCGGTGACCCGTCGGCGGTAGCTGCGCCCGCCATCCTCGACGAGCGGCGAGACCCCGACCTCCTCGGTGTACATCGCCACGGCCGCCGGGAAGAGCAGATCGATCTCGTCCATGGCGACCAGGCGCACCCGCGGGTCGAGCGGGACGTCCGGCGTGCTCTCCGCGACCAGCAACGGCTGATTCTCCCGTACGTCCCGCGCCGGTCCCCAGTGCGTCGACAGCCGCTCCCAGAGCCCCAGCACCGCCTCGGCGCGCCCGACGATCGAGGAGCAGATCCGCTCCTCCGCGCCGAGCCGTTCCGCGAACGCCGCGACGGCCGGCTTGCCGGCGCACACGGGCGTCAAATGCCCCCCGGACCAGCAGAGGGACTCGACCTGCCGGCGCGAGCCGTACCCGAAGATCCGTCCCTCCGCGCGCCAGGACGAGAGACCGTGCGCGGCGATCCGCTCGGCCACCTGCGCGGCCGCGTAGGGATCCTGGTCGAGGACTCGCTCGACCGCCCCGCGCTCGCCTTCACCGAGCTGGCGTACGGGCACCATCAGCACGTCTACCAGCCTGCCAGATGCCGTGCCGGCAGGTGCCACCGCCGTCCACACCCACCCGGTCGACGGGCCCGTCGGTCACGACACGCTGGTCAGCTCGACCTCCCCGGCCGGCGCCCGGGTCCGCGACGCCCAGCCCACCACGGGCGGCACCAGCGCGCCGAGCCCGACGAAGAGCACGCCGAGCACCAGCCAGCCGGGGGCTCCCCAGCCGACCGCCAGCGTGGTCACGACCACGGGGGCGACCATGCTCCCGAGTTGCATGCCCATCCCGTACGCGCCCTGGTACTGGCCGTGGGCGTGCGGCGGCGCCAGTCCGAACATCCCCCCATCACACCGCGCCGCCGCCTCGCGTTGATCATGGTCATACGCGCCATCGCCGTACCCGAATTGTCGCGCGTATCCCCATGATCAACGCGGCGGGAGGGGGTCAGTGGACGGTGACGGTGGCCCCGGTGGCAGTGGCGCCGGGGACCAGGTCCCGGAGGTCCTCCGGGAGTTCGACGCCCATCTCGTCGGCGAGGCGCAGCGCCTCCTCGACCAGCGTCTCCACGATCTGCGACTCCGGCACGGTCTTGATGACCTCGCCCTTGACGAAGATCTGACCCTTGCCGTTACCCGACGCCACCCCGAGGTCGGCCTCACGGGCCTCCCCCGGACCGTTGACGACGCAGCCCATGACCGCGACGCGCAGCGGCGCCGGGAAACCCTCCAACGCCGCCGTCACCTGCTCGGCGAGGGTGTAGACGTCGACCTGCGCGCGACCGCACGACGGGCAGGAAACGATCTCCAGGCCGCGCTCGCGCAGGCCCAGCGACTCCAGGATCGCGTTACCGACCTTGATCTCCTCGACCGGCGGCGCCGACAACGACACCCGGATGGTGTCACCGATCCCCTCAGCGAGCAGCGCACCGAACGCGACCGACGACTTGATCGTGCCCTGGAACGTCGGGCCAGCCTCGGTGACGCCCAGGTGCAGCGGGTAGTCGCACCGCTCCGCCAACAGGCGGTAGGCGCGGATCATCACCACCGGGTCGTTGTGCTTGACCGAGATCTTGATGTCGCGGAACCCGTGCTCCTCGAAGAGCGAGCACTCCCACAGCGCGGACTCGACCAGCGCCTCCGCGGTCGCCTTGCCGTACTTGGCCAACAACCGCTTGTCCAACGAGCCCGCGTTGACGCCGATCCGGATCGGCACGCCCGCGCCCGACGCCGCCTTCGCGATCTCCTTGACCTTGTCGTCGAACTGCCGGATGTTGCCCGGGTTCACCCGCACCGCCGCGCAACCCGCGTCGATCGCCGCGAACACGTACTTCGGCTGGAAGTGGATGTCGGCGATCACCGGAATCTGCGACTTCTTCGCGATCGCCGGCAACGCCTCCACATCATCCTGCGACGGCACCGCCACCCGCACGATCTGGCAACCCGATGCGGTCAACTCCGCGATCTGCTGCAACGTCGCGTTCACATCCGCGGTCAACGTGGTGGTCATCGACTGCACCGACACCGGCGCGCCCCCACCGACCGGCACCGAGCCGACCATGATCTGCCGCGACTTCCGGCGCGGCGCGAGCAGCGGCGCGGGTGCGGCGGGCATACCGAGACTGACAGCGGTCACTTGGGCACTCACCTTGAGAAGAGCGTGATCGGATTGACCACGTCCGCGGTCACGGTCAGCAGCGTGAAGGCGCCGCCGATCAGAATGACCGCGTACGTGAGGGGCATCAGCTTGAAGTAGTCGACCCGGCCGGGGTCGGGCTTGCCGAGCCGGGCGAAGACCCACGACCGGGCGCGCTCGAACCAGGCGATCGCGATGTGTCCGCCGTCGAGCGGCAGCAGCGGCAGCAGGTTGAAGACGCCGACGAAGAAGTTGAGCGAGATGAACAGGAGAACGAAGACTTCCCACGCGTTGTGCTGCACGGCCTCGCCGCCGAGCCGGCTCGCCCCCACCACGCTGATCGGGGTGTCCATGTCGCGCTCGCCACCGGTGATCGCCGTCCAGAGGGCCGGGATCTTCTGCGGGATCCGCTTCATCGCCTCGACCGTGCCGGCCGCCATGTTGCCCGTGTAGTCCGCCGTCGCGCCGAGCGCGTCGACCGGCCCGTACGTGACCATTGTCGGCTTCTGGATGTTGAGGCCGACGCCGAGCGCGGAGACCGTGCTCGTCGGCCCGGCGGCGTTGCCCAACGGTGGCCGCTCGACCGAGGCGAGGTCGACGTCGGCGGTCCCGGGCGTCCCGTCGCGGACGTAGTCGACCTTGGCCTTACCGGGCGGCGTGTTGCGGACGGTCTGGAGCATGTCGCCCCAGGTCGCGACGGCAATGCCGTTGATCGCGGTGATCCGGTCGCCGTTGCGCAGGTTGCCCTTGGCGGCAGGGCTCTCCGGGTCGCCGGGGGCGCAGGGGCGCTCGGCGTGCTCCGTGACGACGCACTTGGTGACTGCGATCACGGCCGGCTCCTGCCGGGCCTGCGCTTCGGTCGTCGGGAAGTCCGGGTTGGGCAGCCCCATGAAGACGGCGGCGAGCCACAGCGCGACGATCGCCAGCATGAAGTGGGTGACCGAGCCGGCGGACATGACGATCGTGCGCTTCCACACCGGGAAGCGCCACATCGCCCGCGGCTCGTCGGCCGGGTCGACGTCGTCGTCCTGCGGTGTCATGCCGACGATCTTGCAGAAGCCCCCGAGCGGGATGGCCTTGACGCCGTACTCGGTCTCGCCCCGCCTGAAGGACCAGAGCGTGGGGCCGAAACCGACGAAATAGCGGGTGACCTTCATCCCGAAGCTCTTGGCCGTGATCATGTGACCGGCCTCGTGCAAGCTGACCGAGATGAGGATGGCCAGGGCGAAGAGGACCACCCCGAGCACGTACGCCATCAAGCTCCCTTCACCGCCGTCTGAATGATCTCCTGGGCGTGTGCGCGCGCCCAGGATTCGGCGCCGAGCACCTCATCGACGGTACCTGGTTCGTCGAAGTCCGGGGCTTCCTCAAGCACCCGTTCCAGAGTGTCCACGATGCCGAGGAACGGGAGCCGCCCGGCGACGAACGCCTCGACGCACTCCTCGTTGGCCGCGTTGTAGATCGCCGGCCGGCAACGTCCCTCGGCGCCGGCCTGCTTCGCCAGCCGGACCGCCGGGAACGCGTCGTCGTCCAGCGGGTGGAACTCCCAGGTGTGCGCGGCGGTCCAGTCGACCGCGGAGGCGGCGCCGGGGACCCGGTCGGGCCAGCCCATCGCCAGCGCGATCGGGAGCCGCATGTCCGGGGGGCTGGCCTGGGCGATGGTCGACCCGTCGACGAACTCCACCATCGAGTGGATCACCGACTGCGGGTGCACCATCACCTCGATGTCGTCGTAGCCGATGTCGAAGAGCTCATGCGCCTCGATCACCTCCAGGCCCTTGTTGACCAGCGTCGCGGAGTTGATCGTGATGACCGGTCCCATGTTCCAGGTCGGGTGCGCCAGCGCCTGCTCCGGGGTGACCCCGGTCAGCTCCTCCCGCTTGCGGCCCCGGAACGGGCCGCCGCTCGCCGTGACGACGAGGCGTCGCACCTCGCCGGGGCTCCCCGAGCGCAGGCACTGGGCGAGGGCGGTGTGCTCCGAGTCGACCGGCACGATCTGTCCCGGCCGCGTCACCGCGGCCCGCACGACCGGGCCGCCGGCGACGAGCGACTCCTTGTTGGCCAGCGCGAGGGTACGGCCGGCGCGCAGCGCGGCCAGCGTCGGCGCGAGCCCGCGCGAGCCGACGACCCCGTTGAGGACGACGTCGCAGGGCCACTCGGCCAGCTCGGTCATCGCGGTCGGCCCGGCGAGGATCTTCGGAATGCGGAAGTCGCCGGTCGCGTACCCGCGCTTGGACGCCTCCGCGTAGAAGGCCAGCTGCAGGTCCTGCGCCGCCGAGGCCTTGGCGACGCCGACCACCTCCGCGCCGATCTCCAACGCCTGCGCCGCGAGCAGGCCCACGTTGCCGCCGCCCGCGCCGAGGCCGACGATGCGGAAGCGGTCGGGGTTGCGCCGGACGATGTCGATGGCCTGCGTGCCGATCGACCCGGTGGAGCCGAGCAGAACGATGTCTCGGGGTGGGGTCACGCGGCCATTGTCCCTGAAGCTCCCTGACCGCCGACTGGGAGCCTCACACCTCGCGGGGCGCCTGGATGGTGGAGCCGGTCAGCCCGGCGGTCGGCGCCGACCACGGTGATCCGGCATAGCGGTCACGCAGCCGCGCGAGCGCCGGCCGGTGCACGTTGGCCAGGCTCAGGTCGCCGCCGTAATGGGCGACGACCTTCGGGTCCATCACCCGCCGCCAGAACGGGGTGCAGAGCGCCAACACGATCATGGTGGCGTAGCCGGCCGGCAGCTGAGGAGACTCGTCGAAGCTGCGGAGGATCTGATAGCGGCGCAGCGGGTTGGCATGGTGGTCGCTGTGGCGCTGCAACTGGAACAGGAAGATGTTCGTCACGATCCGGTCGCTGTTCCAGCTGTGCCGGGGGTCGACCTTCTCGTACCGCCCTGCCGCGTTGCGCTGCCGGCGCAGGCCGTAGTGCTCCAGGTAGTTGACGACCTCCAGCAGGGAGAAGCCGACGACCGCCTGCAGGAGCAGGAACGGCAGCACCCGAGGACCGAAGGCGACGACCAGGGCGACGACCAACGCGACCGTCATCGCCCACGCGTTCAGGATGTCGTTGCGCGGGGTCCACGGCCGTCGGCCACGGATCCGGAAGCGACTGGTCTCGAGCCGCCACGCCGAGCGCAGGCTGCCGATCACCGTACGCGGCAGGAACCGCCAGAAGCTCTCGCCCAAGCGTGCGCTGGCGGGATCCTCGGGGGTGGCGACCCGCACGTGGTGTCCCCGGTTGTGTTCCACGTAGAAGTGCCCGTACCCGGTCGGCGCCAGCGCGATCTTCGACAGCCAGCGTTCCAGCTTCTCGCGCTTGTGCCCCAATTCGTGCGCGGTGTTGATCGCGATGCCGTTGACGATGCCGATCGTGAGGACCAGACCGGTGGCGCCGGCGAGGCCCAACCCGCCGCGCACCCACACCGCGCAGCACGCGACCAGCGCCGCGAACTGTGCCGGCAGGTAGAGATAGGTGATCCAGCGGTAGTAGCGCACCTGCTGAAGTCGCGCGGCGGCCTCCGGCGGCGGGTTCGTCCGGTCGTCACCGAAGAGCAGGTCGACGACCGGGATCAGTCCGAACACCGCGGCCGGGGTGACCCACCACGCCCACCAGTCTCCGGTGAAGTGCCACAGCGCCAGCGCCTGGAACGGGAGGACGGGCACGGCCAGGGCCAACACCCAGAGGGGTTTCCTGGTGTCGCGCCAGGGAAGGGAATCGACCGATATCGCCATGATGGCCTCCGATACGTCGCCGTGTGGACGACTCTCGCACGCCCGCACGCCGCTTTACAAGACCCCCACAGATGTAAAGTTATTTGATAACGCTGCCACCTGCGTCAATGACGACATCGACGGATACGCTGGGGCACAGCATGGACGAGACACCCCGCTACCGCGACGCCGCGCGTCAGCAACTGCGTGACGCGATCGTCGACGCCACCCGCGAGCTGACCATCAACGCCGGGTGGGACGCCGTACGGATGGGTGACGTCGCGGCGCGGGTCGGGGTCAGCCGGCAGACCGTCTACAACGAATTCGGCAACAAGTCGGGCCTCGCGGACGCGCTGGCGCAACGCGAAGTCGACCGGTTCCTCACCGGGGTGGGCGCGGCGCTCACCGCCCACGGTCCCGACGTACGGGCCGGCGCGTACGCGGCGATCCTGCGCGTGCTGCGCGAAGCATCCGACAACCCGCTGCTCAAGACGATTCTGACCAGCGCCCGGGGCCCCGCCGACCCCTTGCTGCCCTACCTCACCACGCGCTCGGAGCTCGTCCTGCGCGCGGCGACCGCGGTGCTGCGCGACTGGGCCGCCGTTGCGGTGCCCGAGGCGTCCGGCGAGTCGTTCACCTTCGCCGCCGAGACCGTCGTCCGGCTGGTGGTCAGCCACATCGTGCTGCCCCTCGCCCCGGTCGAGCAGACGGCGGCGAACCTCGCCGACCTCGCCGCGCACCTGCTCAACCACGCGCGCCGCCCGCGCTGAGCACCCGCTCCGGGTCGGCTACGGACGCGGCAGGACGAAAGACTCGAGTTCAACGCCGCCGTACCAGCGGTTGGTCCGCCCCAGCGGCGTCATCCCCAGCCGACCGGTGACCGCGATCGAGGCCTCGTTACCGGGCTTGACCACGGCGTAGATCTCCGCGAGCCCGTCGGCGAACGCGCGGTCGACGGCGCCGCGCGCCGCCTCGGTGGCGTAGCCGTGCCCCCACGAGTCGGGGTGCAGGTGCCAGCCCACCTCGATCTCCGAGGTCGGCTCGTTGTCGGCGCCGGGCAGCGCCTTCAGCAGAACGGTGCCCGCCACCAGGCCGGTGCCGCGTACCTCGATCGCCCAGACCCCGTACCGGCCGGCGTCCGGGGCGTACCGGGCGTGCCACCGTCGGACCATCTCCGCCGCGTCGGACGGCGCTTCCAGCACCCGTGGTTCCGCGCCGAGCCAGCGGGCGACCTCCCACCGCGAGTAGATGTCGAAGACCCGCTCCAGGTCGGCCGGCGACTCCGTCCACTCCCGCACCAGCAGCCGTTCGGTCTCGAAGATCGTCACAGCCCCGATCCTAAGATCCGCCGGCGCCCCGTGCTGATCCGCGTGATCAGCGAGAGCTTGCCCCGACGCTCCCGCGACCCGCGGAAACCAGTCCCTGATCACCCGGATCCGGGAGCGACTCGCGGATGCCGTAGCGGCGGTAGACGCGGGCCAGCGGGGCGGGCGCCCACCAGTTCCAGCGGCCGAGCAGCCGCATCGTCGCCGGCACGAGCAGCGCCCGCACCAGCGTCGCGTCCACGATGATCGCCACGATCATGCCGACGCCGATGAGCTTGACCATCTGCATGCCACCGGTGGCGAACCCGGCCACCACGACGACCAGCAGGAGCGCGGCGGCGGTGATGATCCGCCCGGTGTGCTGCAGCCCGGACGCGACAGACGCCGTGTTGTCGCCGGTGCGGTCCCACTCCTCGCGCACCCGCGACAACAGGAAGACCTCGTAGTCGGTGGCGAGCCCGAAGAGGACCGCGAGCATCAAGATCGGGTTGCTCGGCTCGATGAACCCGGTCGAGGTGAAGTCGAGCAGGTCGGCGAAGTGCCCGTCCTGGAAGATCCAGACGACGACGCCGAAGGACGCGCCGATGGAGACCAGGTTCATCAGCACGGCCTTGATCGGCAGGACCACCGAGCCGAACGCGAGGAAGAGCAGCACCAGCGTCGCCGACGCCATGATCAACGCCATCCAGGGCAGCCGGGAGCGGAGACTGTCCACCAGGTCGAGGTCGGCGGCGCTCCTCCCGGTGACCAGCACCTCGGCCCCGGCCGGGCCCGGCATCGCCCGAATCGCGCGGACAGCGTCCTGCGCCGTGTCGCCGGTCGGCTCGCCCCGGTAGGTGACCGACAGCAGCGTCGAGTCGCCCCGGCTCGCCGCCACCTGCACGCCGGTGACGCCCGGCACCGCGCCGACCCGGTCGGCGAACTGCCCCGCCTGACTTGTCGACGCGTTCGACACGAGGACCTGGATCGGGCCCACCGTGCCGCCCGGGAACCCCGTGTTGATCCGCTCGGCGACCGCGCGCGCCTCGGAACCCGCCGGCAGCACCCGCTCGTCGAAACCGCCGAAGGTCATCCGCAGGAAGGGGGCGGCCAGCACCGCGAGGAGCACGATGACCGCGCCGGCGTAGAGCGCCGGACGCCGCATGACGCTGCGCGCGAGCCGCGCCCAGCCCCCCTCGCGCGCCCGGTCCGCGCGGGACCGCCCGGCCGTCCTCCGCCGCCACGGCACGGGTACGCGCCACGCGTTGATCCGGTGCCCGAGCACGGCCAGCAGGGCGGGGAGCACGGTCAACGAGGCGAGCATGGCGACGAGGACGGCGGCGACCCCGCCCAGCCCCATGGAGCGCAGGAACGACTGCGGGAAGATCAACAGGCTGGCCAGCGCGAGGGCGACGGTGAGCCCGGAGACCATGACCGTGCGACCGGCCGTCGCCATGGTCCGCTCGATCGCCGCCGCCGTGTCGTGCCCGGCGGCCAACTCCTCCCGGAAACGACTGACCACGAAGAGCGCGTAGTCGATCGCCATGCCGAGGCCGATCAGCGTGATGATGTTGATGGCGAAGACCGAGACGTCGGTGACCATGCTGAGCAGCCGCACCGCGATGAACGCTCCGAGGATCGCCAGGCCACCGATGAGCAGCGGGGTCGACGCGGCGACCAGACCGCCGAAGATCAACACGAGCAGCACCAGCAGCACCGGCATGGAGAACATCTCGGCCGTCGTGATGTCCTCGACGGACTGCCGGTTCGCCTCGTCGAGGAAGGGCACCACACCGCCGGCCCGCGTGGTCAGGCCGGGCGCGTCGAGGGTCGGACGCAGCGACTCGTACGCCCCGGTCTTGCCGTCCTCGTCGGTGGCCCGCAACTGCACCAGCGCGTACGTCGCGTGCCGGTCCGTCGCCACCAGCGCCGGAGACTGCGAGTCATACCAACTGGTGACGCTCGCGACCTCGGGCCGCTGACGCAGCCGTTGCAGCGTCGCGGTGACGGAGTCGCGGAACGCCGGGTCCTGCACGGTGACCGTGTCGCTGCTGTAGAGGACCAGCACGTCGACGTCCTGGTTGCCCAGCTCGGCGGTGATCCGGTCGTGGGCCCGGCTCGACTCGCTGGCCGGGTCGTCGAAGCCGCCACCCTTGAGCGAGTCGAAGACGCCGGCCCCCCAGGTCGCGCCGATCGCCATCAGGAGCACCGCCGCGGCCAGGACCGCCCAGCGCAGCCGGACGACAGCTCTCCCCCACCACTCGAACATGCTCACGCCCCCGTCATCCGACGCCGCCCGACCTTCGTACCGTACGGGGGGCGGACACGCCGCCGTTCACAGACCGTCGACGGAGCGCTCGGCCCCGGCGAGCCTCCACCCCGTGCGGTCGCGCAGATCGCCGCGATCGTGCGCCGCCGCCTCCCGCTAGGCTGGGCTGCCCTTCCCCCAGCGTCGTCAGGAGCTGCCGTGACCAGTGACATCGTGCAGGAACTGCCCCGCCGGGCCGACGTGGTGATCGTCGGTGCCGGACACAACGGCCTCGTCTCCGCGCTCATGCTGGCCCGCGCCGGGCTCGACGTCGTCGTTGTCGAGGGCGCCGGGATGATCGGCGGTGCGACGCGCACCGAACAGCCCTTCCCGAAGGTCCCCGCGCTGCGCCACTCGACCGGCTCCTACCTGCTCGGGTTGATGCCGCCCGAGCTGATCAAGACGCTCGACGTGGAGATCCCGGTGCTGCGCCGCGATCCGCACTACTTCCTGCCGACCCCGGGCGGCGCCGGCTCGCCGTACCTCCTTTTCGGCAGCGACCGCGCGGCCACCCGCGCGCAGATGGCATCGTTCTTCTCCCCCGCCGACGTGGCGGCCGACGACGCGATGCAGGCGGAACTGGCCGCGCTCCGCGACGACCTGGCGCCGGCCTGGCTCGCCGAGCCGCTCCCGGTCGAGGAGACCGCCGCCCGCTACGTCCGGCCGGCGCTGCAACAGGTCTTCGTCGACCTGGTCCGCGGGTCGGTCGCCGACTATCTCGCCCGGTTCGAGTTCCGCTCCGAGCTGCTCGTCTCGATGTACGCCGTCACCGACGGCCTCTCCGGGCTCAACGCCGGTCCGGACGACCCCGGCACCGGGCACAACTTCCTGGTGCACAACATGTGCCGGCTCCCCGGCGCGGACGGCACCTGGATGATCGCCGCAGGGGGCATGGGCACCGTCTCGCGGACCTTCGCGGACGCCGCGCGCGCCGCCGGAGCCAAGATCTTCGCGGGTACGCCGGTCACCTCGATCACCCTCGACGGCGGCACCGCGAGCGGCGTCGTGCTCTCCGACGGGCGCTCGATCGCGGCCGCCGTGGTGCTGGGGGCGTGTGACCCGTACCGGCTGATGGAGCTGATGCCCGACGGCGCGCTGCCGGCGCCGCTCACCGAGCGGATGACCGCGGTCCGCCGTCCCGGCAGCACGCTCAAGCTCAACCTGGCGCTCACCGGGCTGCCACGCTTCTCCTGCCTGCCGCAGGACGCCCCCAGCCCGTTCGGCTCGACCATCCACCTGCTCCCCGGCTCGGCGTCGCTGGTCGGCGGCGGCACCGGGGAGTCGCCGATGGCCGCGCTGCGCGCGATGTGGGCTGACGTGCAGGCCGGCCGGCTCCCGGAGGAGCCGACGATCGAGTGGTACCTGCACACCACGGTCGACCCGTCGCTGCGGGACGAGGCGGGGCACCACTCGTCGGCGCTCTTCGTGCAGTCCGTGCCCTACGCGCTCGCCGACACGACGTGGGACGAGGCCATGCCCGGCTACGTGGAGAAGCTGCTGGCCATCTGTGAGCGGTACGCGCCGGGCGCGGCGGAACTCGTGGCCGACGCGGTGCCGCTCGCGCCGCCCGGCATCGAGTCGCACTTCGGCATCACCGGGGGGCACATCCACCACGTCGACAACACCGTCTCGTTCACCGACCGGATGCCGTACGCGACCGGCGTGGACGGCGTGTACGCCGGCAGCGCGGGCTGCCACCCGGCGGGCAGTGTGATCGGCGCGGCCGGCCACAACGCCGCCCAGCGCATCCTCGCCGACCTGGGCCGCCGCTAACGCTCCCGCGATCTTGCAGTTGTGGCCCTGCCTTTGCCCGGTTTACGCCTGACTTGTCCGGGCCACAACTGCAAGATCGGCGTGATCAGTCCGCGGTTTCGGGCTCCGGCTGCGGGACCGGGGCGGGGGCGTCGGTGCGCCGGGCACGGATCTCATGGCCGACGCTGGTCAGGCAGCGCCCACTGGTCAGATCGAACTTCCACCCGTGCAGCTGGCAGGTGAGCTGGTTCCCATCCACGATGCCGAAGCGGGTCAGATCGGCCTTCAGATGCGGACAGCGCCGCTGAACCACCCAGTCGCCGAGCGTGATGTCCTCGGCATCGGTGCTCCGCTCGTGCTCGTCGTACCAGCCCTCCGCGTACTGCAGCCGCTCCTCGGAGAGGCACTTGAAGAAGGCGTAGACGAACTCGTTGTACTGCCCGATGCGCGCCGCGGAGAAACGGCAGGAGAGGAAGAGCGAGTTGACCCAGTCGACCTCGCCGATGTGCAGCAGGTGCTCGATCAGCGACCGCTCGGTGCGGAACCGGTAGCGGACCTTCTCGTCGCCGTACGGCCGGACCTGCTTGCCCGGGAAGTCCACCACGATCGACTCGACGGACTCACCGTCGTAGCCGACGAGGTCGAAGCGGACCGGGCCGCCGACCCCCTTGGCGAGGTAGATCGACTCTTCGAGGAGCGGCTCGATGCGCTGCTTCATCTCCTTGAGCACGTCGATCTCCGGATGCCGCCACGACGCCTTCGCCGCCTCGATCACCGACCGCTGCCGCTCCTGATACTCGCGGAGGTGCTGCTCCTTGTGCGCGAAGAAGTCGTCGAGATCGGCGACCGGGTGGCTGGTCGTGATGCCGCCGTCGACGGTCAGTTCCGAGACGCTTCCCGGCAACAGCACCACGCCGTTCGTGCCGCCGACCTTCGCGTACTCGGTCAGGAAGTCGTGCTGGTCCGGGAAGATGTTCCCCTCGTCGCCGTGGATGTCGTTGAACTGCCACAGCGAGTCGTCCAGAAAGCACGGCGGGCCGGCGATCGGGAAGACGTGCGAGGCCTTGAGGTCGTCGATGTAGCGCCAGGTCCGGTCGTACTGCCGCTCGCGCTTCTGCTTGCCGAACGCCCGCTTCGCCGCCTCGGGAAGCTCATAGACCATCGGGTACCAGATCGCGCCGGAGAACTGCAGCAGGTGCGCGTGCACGTGGCCGAGCTCCGCGAAGACGCCGAGGTCGGTCGGGCGCGCGTCGTTCTGGTTGAGCAGCCGTATCCCGTCGTGCTCCACCCAGAGCGAGGAGTCACCGATCGGCCCGTCGGTGGGACTGGTGAGCGCCTGGATCATCACGTTGAGCCCGCCGTCGAGCTCCACGACCTCGTTGGTCTTGGTCCGGATGAAGCTGCTGAAGCCCAGCTCGCGCAGCTCGTCCTCCAACTCGGAGGTCGGATACTCCGGGAGCAGGACGGTCGCCTTCTTCGAGACGAAGCGCGTGAGGTGCGCGGCGTCGAAGTGGTCCCGGTGCAGGTGCGAGACGTAGAGGTAGTCGACCTGCCCGAGGGTCTCCCAGTCGAGCTGCGAGTTGTCGGGGAAGGGGAACCACGAGGCGAAGTAGGCAGGATTGACCCACGGGTCGGTCAGGATGCTGCCCGCAGCCGTGTCGATCCGCATGCTGGCGTGTCCCGTACCCGTCACTCGCACCGCGCAGACCCCCTAGATCTTCAAACACGAAGGTGTACGGGCAAAACGCTACCGGAGTGCCGTTGCGCACCGACTCGCGACGCCCCTTATACCCCTCCGTACGGCGTCGACCTGCGCCGTTGCGGGTCGGTCAGCCGCGCGGCGGCCGGCCGCCCACGCCAGCTGTCGCGCGCCGCGACACGCCTCTGCGCCGGACCCTGCGCCGCGGCGTCCGACGCGCGTGCCAGACTGAACGGAGATCTGATCGAGAGGGAAGGACCGAAAGTGGCAGGTAGCGAGCCGGTAACCTCGCCGGACCAGCTGAAGCCGGGGAACCGCAAGGCGGGACGCATCGGTGCGGTCGTCTCGGCGCTTGTGCTGCTGGCCATGACGATCGGCAACCACGAGGGCAGGGTCGAAGACATCTGGCTGGTCAGCATCGCGTTGCTGCTCCTGGCCATCGTGATCGGCGACGCCGTGCTCCGCCGCAACGGCCTGCGCTCCTGACCAACGCCGGTCTCAGCAGACGCACGAGGGCCCGCCCGGATATTCCGGGCGGGCCCTCGTCATGTCACTGCCCGTCAGCGACGGCGCAGCAGGATGTCCTGGACCTCTTTGAGCGCCGCGTCGACCTCGGCCTCGAAGTAGCCCCCCGAGACCAGCCCGAAGTGCAGGGTGTCCAGGTCGTTCTCGTTCACCGGCATCGGCCCGCGCCCCGACATCGCGTTGAGGATCCCCTCGAAGAGGCGATCCACCTGCATCGGGTCGTAGCCGCTGCCGAAGCGACGCACCTGGAACGTGCGGCGGATCTGGTCCACGCGCTGCATCGCCGGGTCACCGCCGACCCCGGGGCCCCCGCCCATCGGCGGACCGGCCACGGGCGGCATGCCCATGCCGGGCACACGCGGGTCACGATCGCCCATGCGGATCTCCGCGGTCATGTCCATCTTGCCGTGCCGACTCGGCTCGAAGCCGTCGAAGCGCTCGTCCGGCCCGCCGAATCCGCCGCCGGGTCCACCCGGACCGGCCGGCGCGGGCGGCCGGTCGTAACCGCCGCGCGGGTCGTCGTAGCCGCCGCCGAACGCGCCGGTCGGCTCGTCGTAGCGGCCGTACTGCTCGGGCGGCGGGCCGGCCTGGGCCGGCATCGGGCGCGGCGGCAGCGGGGGCGGTACGGGCGCCATGCCGCGATCGTCGCGCATGGGTGGACCCATCCGCTCCGGCGGCGGCCCCATCCGCTCGGGCGGCGCCATCCGCGACTCGGGGCCACGGCTCGGGCCGCCCCGCTCCTCGAGCTCGGCGAGCTGGCGCTCGACCCGGTCCAGGTGCAGGTCGACCTGCCACTCGTCGTAGCCGTTGAACCGGACCCGGAAAACAACGTCGTGAACGTCCTGGGACGCCACCGGTGAGCCGACGGACTCACCCGCGAGAGTGGCCTCGACGCGGTCGAGGAACGCGTCGACCTCGTCCACCTTGTATCCCCGACGGAGCGCTTTACGCCGGAAACGCTGACCCTGACTCGCCACTATGTCTCCTGGTTCGCTCACTCGTCACAAAGTCTGTTCACGATGCGACCTCCGCTGCGGCAAGCTGCCCGCACGCACCGTCGATCTCCTGCCCGCGGGTGTCACGCACCGTGGTCGACACCCCGGCCTCCCGCAACCGGCGGACGAACTCCCGCTCGACCGGCTTCGGGCTGGCGTCCCAGCGGCTGCCCGGAGTCGGGTTGAGCGGGATGAGGTTGACGTGCGTCAACCTGCCGGCCAGCAGGCGGCCCAGCAGATCGGCGCGCCACGGCTGGTCGTTCACGTCTCTGATCATTGCGTATTCGATGGACACGCGCCGGCCCGTACGCCCCGCGTAGTCCCACGCGGCGTCCAACACCTCTGCTACCTTCCAGCGCTGGTTGACCGGCACGAGTTCGTCGCGCAGATCATCATCAGGCGCGTGCAACGACAGCGCAAGGGTCACGGAGAGGTCTTCGTCGGCCAACCGGCGGATCGCCGGCACCAGCCCGACGGTCGAGACTGTGATATGCCGCTGGGAGAGTCCGAGCCCTTCGGGCGCCGGGGCGCAGAGCCGACGGACCGCCGCGATGACCCGCGAGTAGTTGGCCAGCGGCTCGCCCATTCCCATGAACACCACGTGCGACAGCCGGGGCGGCGAACCGGCGACCGCGCCCGAAGCGGCGACCCCCGCCAGGTAGACCGCCTGGTCGACGATCTCGGCTGTGGAGAGATTGCGGGTCAGCCCGGCCTGGCCCGTGGCGCAGAACGGGCACGCCATGCCACAGCCGGCCTGGCTGGAGATGCAGACGGTGATCCGGTCCCGGTAGCCCATCAGCACGCTCTCCACCAGGGAGCCGTCGTGCAGCCGCCAGAGCGCCTTGCGGGTCGCCCCGTCGTCGCAGGCCATCTCGCGGACGGGCGTCAGGAGCTTGGGCATCAGCTGGTCAGCGAGGCGGTCCCGGCTGGCGGCCGGCAGGTCGGTCATCAGGCCCGGGTCGCGGACGAGCCGCCCGAAGTAGTGGTTGGAGAGCTGTTTCGCCCGGAAGGCGGGCTCTCCGAGCTCGGCGACGAGCGCCTGGCGCCCGGCCAGGTCAAGGTCGGCGAGGTGTCGCGGCGGCATGGCGGCGCGGCGCGCGGGACCACCGATGGGGGCGTCGGGGCTGGTGGGGATCAGGGGCAGACTCGTCATAGCTGGTCCAGTCTCCCACGTGTTGGCCGTTAACGACGGGGCGCGGGGTCCCGAGGTCAGGCACGTCTCACCCGTCCGCGTCTTCCCCGTCGGTCTGTATCGCCTGTCGCCGTCCCAGCCGCGCGTCTCAGCTGACCGGCGCGAAGAGGGCCAGCAGGAGATATGAGGTGGGGAGCGCGAACAGGATCGAATCCAGTCGGTCCATCAGGCCACCGTGTCCGGGCAGCAGATTACTCATGTCCTTGATAGCGAGATCCCGCTTGATCATTGACTCGCCGAGGTCGCCGAGGACGGCCGCGACCGAGACCGCCAGCCCGAACAGGGCACCCCAGGCCGGGGCGACGTCGAGCAGCAGATAGAGCAGGAGCGCGCTGCCGAGCGCGGTCGCCAGCAACGAGCCGGCGAAACCCTCCCAGGACTTCTTCGGGCTGACCGAGGGCGCCATCGGGTGCTTGCCCAGGAACACGCCGGACACGTAGCCGCCGGTGTCGGAGAGGACGACCGCGGCGAGCGTGACCAGCACCCGCAGGTCACCGTCGGGTTGGACGGCGAGCAGCGCGGCGAAGCCGGCGAGGAACGGCACGTAGACGGCGATCAGCGTGGCCGCGGAGATGTCCCGGTGATACCCCGCCGGACCGTCGGCGAGCCGCCACACAAGGGTTGCGAGCACCGTGACGATCAGGCCCAGGGAGAGCGCGTCCGGCCCGGCCCACCAGGCCAGGCCGATCATCAACAGGCCACCGCCGAGCAGCGGCAGCAGCGGCGGCCGCACCCCCTTCGTCCGTACGGCCCGGATCATCTCCCAGATCCCGATGCCGACAGCGGCGGCGAGCACCGCGAGGAAGGCGGGCGGCCAGAAGAAGAGCGAGGCGAGGATGACCGCGACCAGCGAGGCGCCGACGCCGATCGCCGCCGGCAGGTTGCGTCCGGCGCGGCTGGGCGGCTTGACCGGGGACGCTTCGGTCCCGGTCGCCGGGGCCGGACCGCGACGCCGGGCGCCGGCGCGACGCCGGCCGGGGGCGCGCGGTGGCCTGGGCTCGGGGTCGGCGTCCAGCAGCGGCCAGCCGGCGGTCTCGGGCTCGTCGGAGCCGCCGGGCCCGTCCAGAACGGTGTCCGTCAGGGGGTACGGGGACAGACCGTGACCGGGGTGGCGGGTCTCGGCGCCGGAGGCGGCGTAGGGCCCTCCGGAGTCGTAGTCGGCGTACGGCGGGTACGGATCGGGCGCGGCACCGGTGTGCCGCGCCCCATGCCGAACGTCGCGCTCGTCGCTGCCGTAGGGGTCGGGGTATGACATCAGACCTCGAGCAGCTCGGTTTCCTTGTGTTTCACCAGGTCGTCGATGTTGGTGACGTAGCGGTGGGTGACGTCGTCCAGCTCCTTCTCGGCGCGGCGTCCCTCGTCCTCACCCGCTTCGCCGTCCTTGACGATGCGGTCCAGTTCTTCCTTGGCCCGGCGTCGCACGTTGCGGATGGCGACCTTGGCGTCCTCGCCCTTGCCGCGCGCGACCTTGATCATGTCGCGGCGCCGCTCCTCGGTCATCTGCGGGAGCAGGATACGCAGCTGCGTGCCCTCGTTGTTGGGGTTGACGCCCAGGTCCGAGTCCCGGATCGCCTTCTCCATCACATGGAGCTGCGACGCGTCGTACGGCTTGATGATCGCCATCCGCGGCTCGGGGATGCCGACGGAGGCCATCTGGGTCAGCGGCGTGGGGGTGCCGTAGTAATCAATGATGACCTTGGAGAACATCGCCGGAGTCGCCCGACCGGTCCGGATCGCAGCGAACTCCTCCTTGGCGTGCTCGACCGCGCGATCCATCTTCTCCTCGGCCTCAAGCAGCGTGTCGTCGATCACCTGCTCCGTCGCCTCCTTCTGATGCCTCGTTGTCCCACAAAGGCCGGTTGGCCGTGTCCTGCTCGATGGTCACGCTCGGGCCGCGCTGTCGGTTGCCGACGGCGCGGTGCCGCTGCGGCTGGCGGTCCGCACCGGCACGCGCCGGCCACCCGGGCGTCCGGCGACGGCTCACGCCGTGCCCGGCACGTCGACCACGGCCTACGCCGTGATCAATGTGCCGATCCGCTCGCCCCCGACGGCCCGGACGATAGTGTCGTCGCCCTGCGCACCGAACACCAGCATGGGGAGCCCGTTTTCCATACACAAGCTGAACGCCGCCGCATCCGCGACCCGCAGCCCCCGGCGCAGCGCCTCGGAGAAGGTGATCGAATCGAGTTTGCGGGCGTCGGGGTCGGTGCGCGGATCGGCGGTGTAGACCGCGTCGACGCCGTTCTTGCTCATCAGCACCACGTCGGCGTGAATCTCCAACGCGCGCTGGGCCGCGACCGTGTCGGTGGAGAAGAACGGCATGCCGGCCCCCGCACCGAAGATCACTACACGGCCCTTTTCGAGGTGCCGGATGGCGCGGAGCGGAATGTAGGGCTCGGCCACCTGGGCCATCGTGATCGCGCTCTGCACGCGCGTCTCGATGCCCTCCTTCTCCAGGAAGTCCTGCAGGGCCAGGCAGTTCATCACCGTGCCGAGCATGCCCATGTAGTCGGCGCGGGCCCGGTCCATGCCGCGCTTCTGCAGCTCGGCGCCCCGGAAGAAGTTGCCGCCGCCGACCACCACGGAGACCTGGATCCCACGCCGGACCACGGTCGCGATCTGCCGGGCGATGGCCTGGACGACGTCGGGCGAGACGCCGATCGCCCCACCGCCGAAGACCTCGCCGGAGAGCTTGAGCACCACCCGTCGGGAGCGTCCGGGCGGCGGCGCGGTGGGGTCGTCCTCCGCCGCCGCGGTCTGGTCGCTCATCAGCTGCGTCATCCGACCCGCCTCTCCTTCGCGGGCATGCCCGCCGCCCAGCCCACACTATGGAACGAGGAGGCCGCGGTGCGTGTCACGTACACCGTCGGCCTCCTCGGATGGTCCTAACCTGGCAGGCCGGCGCCGATCGGCGCCGTGCCGTTTCAGGGCTCGCCTCAGGCCTGGCCGACCTCGAAGCGCACGAACCGGGTCACCTCGATGCCCGCCTCGGCGAGCACCTGCTTGACCGACTTCTTGTTGTCGGAGACCGACGCCTGCTCGATCAGGACGAAGTCCTTGAAGAAGGCGTTGACCCGACCTTCGATGATCTTGGGCATCGCCGCTTCCGGCTTGCCCTCCTCGCGCGCGGTCTGCTCGGCGATGCGCCGCTCGGACTCCACGGTCTCCGCCGGCACCTCGTCGCGGGTGACGTACTTCGGCCGCATCGCGGCGATCTGCATCGCCACGCCGCGCGCGTCGGCGTCGGCCGCCTCGTCGGACTTGCCGGTGTACTCCACGAGCACGCCGACCGCCGGCGGCAGGTCCTGGCTCTTGCGGTGCAGGTAGACCGCGGTGTTGCCGTCGAGCACGGCGAAGCGGTTGAGCACCAGCTTCTCGCCGATCTTCGCGGACTGCTCCTGGATGACGTCGGCGACGGTGCGCCCGTCGGCCAGGGTCGAGGCGAGCAGCGCCTCGGCGCTCGTCACCCCCGCCTGCTCACCGTGCTCGACGAGCTGCTGCGCGAGCGCGATGAAGTCGGCGGTCTTGGCGACGAAGTCGGTCTCGCAGTTGAGCTCGAGCAGCGCCTTGCCGGAGTGCGCGACCAGGCCGTTGGCGGCGGTGCGCCCGGCCCGCTTGCCGACATCCTTGGCGCCCTTGACGCGAAGGATCTCGACAGCCTTGTCGAAGTCGCCCGCAGCCTCCTCGAGCGCCTTCTTGCAGTCCATCATGCCGGCGCCGGTAAGGTCCCGGAGCTTCTTGACGTCCGCGGCGGTGAAGTTGGACATTACTCTCTCTTCGGTCTGTGGGGCGGCTGGGTGGGTGTCTTTACGGGCTACCCGGATCGGGGCGCGCTGCGCCTCGCACCGGGTGTCGGGTCCGCCGGCCGGCGGGGCGCCGGGCGCCTGCCCGCTCGGCGGACCCTCACCGCGAGGTCACTCGGCTGCGACCGCCGCCGGCTCAGCAACCGGCTCTGCCGCCGGCTCAGCAGCGGGCTCGGTGGTCTTCTTGTCCGGGCCCTCGAGCAGCTCGCGCTCCCACTCGGCCATCGGCTCGTCGCCGGCGACCACGCCGGGCTCCGGCTTCTGGTCCGTGCCGCGCTGCTTGCCCGAACGGGCGATCAGGCCGTCGGCGACCGCGGCCGCCACGACCTTGGTCAGCAGCTCGGCCGAGCGGATCGCGTCGTCGTTACCCGGGATCGGGAAGTCGACCTCATCGGGGTCGCAGTTGGTGTCGAGCACCGCGATGACCGGAATGCCCAACTTCCGGGCCTCGTCGACGGCGATGTGCTCCTTCTTGGTGTCGACCACCCAGATCGCCGCGGGAACCTTCTGCATGTCGCGCAGACCACCCAGGGTGCGGGTGAGCTTGATCTTCTCGCGCGAGAGCTGCAGGGTCTCCTTCTTGGTGTAGCCCTGCGCGGTGCCGCTGAGGTCGCCGAGCGCCTCGAGCTCCTTCATCCGCTGCAGCCGCTTGTACACCGTCTGGAAGTTGGTCAGCATGCCGCCGAGCCAGCGGTGGTTGACGTAGGGCTGGCCGACGCGCGTCGCCTGCTCGGCGATCGCCTCCTGGGCCTGCTTCTTGGTGCCGACGAAGAGGATGCTGCCGCCCTCGGCCACCGTGCCGCGGATGAACTGGTACGCCGTCTCGATGTAGTCGAGCGTCTGGCGCAGGTCGATGATGTAGATACCGTTGCGCTCGGTGAAGATGAAGCGCTTCATCTTCGGGTTCCAGCGCCGGGTCTGGTGCCCGAAGTGCACACCGCTTTCCAGCAGCTGGCGCATGGTTACGACGGCCATGGTGGGATGCTCCCTTTTTTCCCTGGTTGTCTCGCCCGGCCGGCCGGCTGGGCGTCCTGGCGCCTGGTCGCCGGCCATGGTGGGCCCGATCATGATCGGGACCAGGGAGGCCGTCGCTCCACGGGAATGCCGCGGAGAAGGCACGCGAGGTCGACCGCGGAGGCGGTCGCCAGCTGCCAAGTGTACGCCCCACGGTGCGACCCATCACGCCAGCCCACCCGCCGTCCCCGTACCCCGACCAACGCCCCGTCGCCGCCCGTCGGCAGCCCCGTCGGCGGCCCGTCGCCGGCCCCGTCGATCAAGGACGTGTGCGCACGGTTTGATCTCCGATCGCGTGCATACGCCCTTGATCGACGAGGAATCCCTTGATCGTCGTGGGTGACCGCGAGCGCGGCGCGGGGTCCGCTCAGCGCGCGCGGCGAGCGCGGCGCGGGGTCCGCTCAGCGCGCGGCGAGCGCGGCGGCCACGAAGAGGACGAGCCCGACCGTGAGGTAGGCCGTCGGTGGGCGCAGCCACCCCCGGCCGTCCGCGTCGGCCGACCGCGCGGCTCCGGTCGCCAGCGCGTAGAGCCCCACCCCGAAGGCGGGCAGACCCAGCACGAGGAACGTCCCCGAGACGACGCCCGCGGCGGAGATCCGGTCACCGAGCGCGGCGCCGAGGAGCACCCGGAGCGCCGGCAGCTCCAGAACGATCACCAGGATCGTGAACAGGACGGCCAGTCCCGGCCGTCGGGTGCGGTAGATGCCGTCGCCCACCGGCGCGCCGGAGACGGGCGCGCGGCGGGGAGCCGAACGGTCCATCGCCTCGGGGAAGAAGGCATCGCGGGCGGGTTCCTCGGCGGGTCGCGGGTGCAGCGTCCCGACCGGCCCGGTCGGCATCTGCAGAGAACGCGTCACGTCGGGCGCGGCCTGGACCCGATGGGCGTCCAGCGGCGGCGCGGACTCGAAGACCGGCGCCGCTCCGGCCGACACCGGGGGGTCGAACGCGGACGCGGCCGTCGGGCGCGCGGCCACCCCGCCGAACCCGGGCCCGCCGGCGCGTGCCGGCTCGACGGCCCGCTCCGGCTCCACCGACACGGGTACGGGGTCCGGAACCGGCTGCCGCTCCTCCGCTGCCGCCCGCTCGGCGCCGACCGTCCCGCGCCCACCGGGCAGCGGCACGGGCACTGCTTCGAGTACGGCACGGCCGGGGGCGACCGACGCCCGTCCCGGCTCGGTCGCCGCGCTCGCCGGCGTCGGCCGGAGGTTGTCGAGGAGGAGCGGCCGTCCGTCATCCTCGACGCCGCGGCCCGGCTCCGCATAACTCCGGCGGGATTCCGTCAACGCCTCGGTGACCTCGAAGGAGGACGGCGGGAGCTCGGGCTCGGCACGCCACGGTTCGGGGTCGCCGTAGCGGCCGTCGACACCGGTCCGGTCCGCCGCGTACGCGGCGCCGTACCGGTCGGTGGAGACATTCAGGGTGGCGTAGCGGCTCTCCCCCGGCGAGCCGTCGCTCGGCCCGGTCCCGGCGTAGCGGTCGTCGCTGCGCCACTCCTGCTCGCCGTACGGGCGGTCGCCGGCGTGCCAGCGCGGCTCGGTGTCGTCGGGGAAGTCGCGATGTGCGTTCACGGACGGGCACCGTATGCGACCTGCGGCGCCGACCGCCAGCCGGCTGACCGTGATGCCGTGTTCCCCCCGACTTTTCCGGTTCGGGCCGGGCGCGCCCCCATAGCACGCGCACGGGATGATCGTCCGGCTGTCCACAGGGGACCCCGTTGTCCACATGTCGATCATCGAGGCCTTCCCCACGCCGCCGCTGGTGCGCCACGGTCTCGCCATGACGTTGGCGAGACAGGCGGTCGGGGCGTACGGCGAACGTCGCGCCGCACAGCACCTGGCAGGGACGGGGCTCCGGATCGTGGCCCGAAACTGGCGCTGCGCGCAGGGCGAGATCGACATCATCGCGTGGGACGGCGACGTCATCGTCTTCTGCGAGGTGAAGACGCGGCGGGGCAGCTCCTACGGCGCGCCGGCCGAGGCGGTCGTGGGGAGCAAGGCACGGCGGCTGCGTCAGCTCGCCGCCCGATGGCTCGTGACCACCGGCACCCGCCCGCGTGAGGTGCGCTTCGACGTCGTCTCGGTGCTGCCGCAGCGCCGGGGGGCGGCCCGGATCGACCACATCCAGGGAGCGTTCTGATGGTCAGGGGCACGAAGACGCACGGCCCCGGGCGGGCCGGCCGGCACGCGGCGGAGCGCTCATGAGCTACGCCAAGGTGCTCTGCGTCGGCCTGGTGGGAGTCACCGGCCACGTGGTGGAGGTCGAGGCGGACCTCTCCGCCGGGCTCCCCGCGGTGGTCCTCTCCGGGCTGCCGGACACCGCGCTGAGCGAGGCGCGTGACCGGGTACGCGCCGCCATCGTCAACTCCGGCCAGAGCTGGCCCAACCGGCGCATCACGGTCAACCTGCTGCCCGCCACACTGCCGAAGTTCGGCTCAGCGTTCGATCTCGCGATCGCCGCCGCGCTGCTCGGCAGCGCCGGAGAGCTGCCGCTGGCGCCCCTCGAACAGGTGGTCATTCTCGGCGAGCTCGGGTTGGACGGGACGGTCCGACCGATCCGGGGTGTGCTGCCGATGGTCGCCGCCGCCGCGCGGGCCGGGATCACCCGGGTCGTGGTGCCGCTGCACAACGCCCGGGAGGCCGCCGTCGTGCCCGGCGTACGGGTGCGGGCCGTCGACACGTTGCACCGGCTCGTGGCCTTCGTCCGCGAGGGCGGCCGGTTGCTGGACGCGCCACCGCAGGACCCACCGGCGGAGACGGAGGGGCCGGATCTCGCAGACGTCGCCGGCCAGGGGCTGGGGCGTCGGGCACTGGAGGTCGCGGCGGCCGGCGCCCACCACGTGGCGCTGCTCGGACCGCCCGGGGCGGGCAAGACGATGCTGGCCGAGCGCCTGCCGTCGATCCTTCCCGAGCTCGACGACGAGGTATCGCTCGAGGTCACCGCGCTGCACTCGGTCGCCGGCGCGCTACCGCCCGGCGGACGGCTGCTGCGACGGCCGCCATTCCAGGCGCCCCACCACAGCGCCACCGTCGCGTCGCTCGTGGGTGGCGGTTCGGGACTCGCCCGACCGGGCGCCGTCTCGCTGGCCCACCGGGGCGTGCTCTTCCTGGACGAGGCCCCCGAGTTCAGCGTCCGCGCGCTCGAAGGGCTACGCCAGCCGTTGGAGAACGGGCGGGTGCTGCTGACCCGGACGCAGGGCGCGACGGAGTATCCGGCCCAGCTGCAACTCGTGCTCGCCGCCAACCCCTGCCCGTGCGCCAAACCGGCGGGCGACACGTACTGCGAGTGCAGCCCGCTGGCCCGCCGCCGCTACCTGGGGCGGCTCTCCGGACCGTTGCTCGACCGCATCGACGTCCAGGTGACGCTCACCCCACTGCGGGCGGCCGAGCTGATGGCCGCCGGTGCGCCCGCCGAACCGTCCGCCGTGGTCGCGGCACGGGTCGCCGCGGCCCGCGCCACGGCGGCCGCCCGGTGGGCCGCGCGCGGTTGGCAGGTCAACGCGCTGGTGCCCGGTCCCGAACTGCGTCGCCCGCCGTGGCAGCTGCGCGCCGCCGACACCCGCGCCCTGCGCGGCCGCCTCGACAGCGGCGCGCTCTCCGCCCGCGGCTTCGACCGGATCCTCCGGATGGCCTGGACCATCGCCGACCTCGACGGCCGGGACCGCCCCGACGGATCCGACGTGGACGAAGCGGTGCAGCTGCGCACCGGACAGAGCTGACGAGGAGAGAGATGTCATGACGGACAGAGACGAGATACGACTGGCCCGGGCGGCGCTGGCCTGGCTGACCGAGCCCGGCACCCATGTCGTGCATCGCCTCGTGGGCAGCGTCGGCGCGACGGAGGCGCTGGGCCGGCTGGTCCGCGGCGAGGTGCCGGAACCGGCCGTGCGGTCGGCCGTGACGGCACGGCTGGCGGCCGGCGATCCGTACGCGGTCGCCGAGGCGGCCCTTGCCCGGGCCGAGCGGCTCGGCGCCCGGGTGGTGATTCCGGAGGACGAGGAGTGGCCGGTCCGGGTCGCCGATCTGGAAAGGCTGAGGCTGACGAGCGCGGAGCGGAAGGTCGATCAGGAGACGGCCCCTCCGTTGTGTCTGTGGGCGCGTGGCCGGTGGCCGGTGAGCGCGGCGCTGGAACGGTCGGTCGCGGTGGTCGGCTCCCGGGCCGCCACCCCGTACGGCATCCATGTCGCGACCGAACTCGGCTACGGACTCGCGGAACGGGAATGGACGGTGGTCTCCGGCGGGGCGTACGGGATCGACGCGGCCGCCCACCGCGGCGCGCTGACCGCCGGCGGCCTGACCGTCGCGGTGCTCGCCTGCGGCCTGGACCGTCCCTATCCGGTCAGCAACACGGCTCTGTTCGATCAGATCGCCGAGACCGGCCTGCTGGTCAGCGAGTGGCTGCCCGGCGCGGAGCCGCTGCGGCACCGCTTTCTGATCCGCAACCGGGTGATCGCCGCCGCGACCTGCGGCACGGTGCTGGTCGAGGCCGCGGCCCGTAGCGGAGCCACGCAGACCATGCGCCGCGCGCTGTCGATCGGGCGCCGCGGGATGGTGGTGCCCGGCCCCGTGACCTCCGCGATGTCGGTCGGGGCGCACGAGTTGCTCCGCGAGGAACCGCACGCCCGGGTGGTCACCGGTGTGCCGCACGTGCTGGAGGAGGTCGGCCGGATCGGCGCCGATCTCGCCCCGCCGGCGCGCGGCCCGCAGCATCCGCGCGATCAGCTCGACGACGAGTCCGCGCGGGTCCTGGAGGCGATGCCGGGACGCGGCTTCATCGGCCCGGACGCGCTCGCCGCCCGCGCCGGCGTCGATGTCCGTGCCGCCCTGCGCAAGCTGTCCCTGCTGGAAACGCTCGGCCTGCTCGTACGCCGGGACGGGGCGTACGCGCTGGCGCCGACGCCACGGAAGGCCCGCGATGTCATGTCGACGTGAATCGCCGCGCGGCACCGAGGTGCGGTCGCGGTCAGCCGATGTCGATCCAGTAGTCCAGCTCCACCCGGTCCGCGGGGATCACGATGTCGGTCGCCACCTCGACCACCCGGTCACCCGCGTACGTCTGACGGGTCACGGTGATGACCGGGACGCCCGACGGGAGTCGCAGCGTGGCCCGTTCGTCGGCGGCCGGCATGCGGGCGCGCACGCGCTCGCGGATGCCGGTGACCGTGATGCCGAGGGTGTAGAGCTGGGCGGTGTTCCCCCCGGGCCACGGCTCGCGCTCCGGGTCCGCGACGGGTGTGCCGGCCACCATGTCGAGCAGCAGGCAGGAGGTCGACATCTGCTGCGGCACACCGTGCGCCCGGAACACGAAGCGACGCTCCAGGAGCGGCGTTCCGGGCTCCACATCGAACAGCTCGGCGAGCTCCGGCGGGGCTGGCAGCTCGCGGAAGTCCTTCTCCAGCTGGTAGTCGGCCCACGGCAGGTCATGGTCGACGGTGAACGACGTCTCGGGCAGGCGGTCGCCGCGGAGCTGGTACAGCTCACGGCGGTAGCGCTCGGAGCCGACCCGTCGCACCGGCATGAGCGGACGGGCGTAACTGCCCCGGCCGTGCTCCGTGACGATCATTCCGTCGGCGCGGAGCAGACCGATCGCCTCCCGGACGGTGCCGCGCGAGACGCCGAATTCGTCCATCAGCGTGGTTTCCGAGGGGAGCAGCGATCCGGGCGGAATCGCGCCGGCCTCGATCCTGTGGCGCAGTTCGTCGGCGACCATCCGGTAGCGGGGTCGCACTGGGTGCGGGGTAGGCACGCCGATCACGGTACCCCGGAACACCGCCATCTCAGTCGACGGTCTCATCTGGACGAGTGATATAGATGAGTGTACGGTTGATTGTGCGACCGGTACGGACAGTGACCTAGGGGTAGGCGTGCCGGCCGGTCGCTCCGAAGCTCACCTGACGACGCGGTCCCGACGCGGCAGCAGCGACCCGGCTACGTCGTGTCCACCAGATCGGGTGCGGCGGTCCGCGGCTTCCCCCGTGCCGCGGGCCGCCGCTCCCACCCACGAAGGGCGAGGCGATGCCGTGGTGGAAATGGTTCCTGCGACGCGACAAACCGATCGACGCCGTCGGCCCGGCGACCTCCTACCCGCACCGCGCCGGCGCGTACGGGCATCTCGATGACCGCCCCGCGTGGGCGACCGAGCCGACCGTTCCCCAGCCGCAGGTCCGTCCCCTGCTGACCCGCGGTCAGAAACACCGGTCGGGCGGTCCGCCAGCGGACTCGTAGCCGTCCGACGCGCCTTTCCTGGCCGCCGCCCGATTCCACCGGCCCCGCGCGCGCGCCGCCTTGACGCGTGCGTGGCTCACCCCGCACGGTCACACTGATGACCCACCGCAGCCCCACCACCCAGGAGACGCACGAGGCGCTGCCCGCCGCGATGCGTGACGCCGTCGACGACTTCGCCCGACATCTGTCCGTGGTGGAGAACCGGTCGGTGCACACCGTACGGGCCTACGTCGGCGACGCGGTCTCGCTGCTCGACCACGCGGCCCGGATGGGTTGCGGCGCTCCCGACGAGCTCGACATCACCGTCCTGCGCAGCTGGCTGGCGAAGCTGCGCACCGTCGGGGCCGCTCGGGCGTCCCTGGCCCGTCGCGCGGCCTCGGCCCGCACGTTCAGCGCGTGGGCGCATCGCGGGGGTCTGCTCGCGACCGATGTCGGCGCGCAGCTCGCCAGTCCGAAAGGCCACCGCGAGCTGCCCACGGTGCTCCGGGTGGACCAGGCGGCCGAGCTGGTGGTGGCGCCCGGCGACGAAGCGTCGCCGGTCCTGCTGCGCGACCGGGCCGTGCTCGAACTGCTCTACGCCACCGGCATCCGGGTCAGTGAGCTGTGCGGCCTGGACATCGCGGACGTCGACCGGGCACGGCACGTCGTCCGGGTGATCGGCAAGGGCGACAAGGAGCGGTCGGTGCCCTACGGGCTCCCCGCCGAGCAGGCCATCGACGACTGGCTGCGGCTGGGGCGGGCCTCCCTCGTCGGGCCGGACAGCGGCGACGCGCTGCTACTCGGGGCCCGCGGCGGTCGGCTGCAGCCGACCATCGCGCGGCGCATCGTCAGCGGGTACGCCCGGGCCGTCGGCCTGCCGCACATCAGCCCGCACGGGCTCCGGCACTCGGCGGCCACCCATCTCCTTGAAGGCGGCGCCGACCTGCGGGCGGTGCAGGAGCTGCTCGGACACGCCTCGCTCTCCAGCACCCAGCTCTACACCCATGTCTCCGTCGAGCGACTGCGCAGCGCCTACCGCCAGGCCCACCCGCGGGCATGACCGCGGCTGACGCGACGGCGGGCGACCGGGCCGTAGGATCACGCCCGTGAGCGCCCCAGAGCCGCAACCGCCCGAGCCGATTCCCGGCGCGCGACTGCTCTTCTCCCTCGACACCTCGTCCGCCCACCTCAATCACGGCTCGTTCGGCGCCGTGCCGGTCGGCGTGCAGCGCGCGCAGCAGCGGCTGCGCGACGAGATGGACAGCAACCCGATGCGCTTCTTCACCCAGGGGCTCGTCGACCGGATCGTGCACACCAGACGCCACCTGGCGTCGTTTCTCGGCGCGGACCCCGACGGCAGCGCCCTCGTCGGCAACGCCACCACCGGCGCCGCGATCGTGCTGCAGTCCCTGGGCCTGCGCCCCGGCGACGAGGTGCTACTCACCGACCACGGTTACGGCGCGGTGGGTTTCGCCGTCGAGCGGGAGTGCCGGCGCACCGGGGCCACCGCGCGCACCGTGCACGTCCCGCTGGCCGCCGCCGATGACGAGGTCGTCGCGATCGTGCGCGCCGGGCTGCGTCCCGGGCGCACCAAGCTGCTCATCATCGATCAGCTCACCTCCCCCACCGCCCGGCTCTTCCCGACGGCGGTCATCGTCGCCACCGCCCGCGAGCACGATGTGCCGGTGCTGGTCGACGCGGCGCATGCGCCCGGCATGCTGCCGGTCGCCGTCGACGCGCTCGGGGCCGACTTCTGGGTCGGCAACTTCCACAAGTGGGCGTACGCGCCGCGCGGCACCGCGCTGCTGGCGGTGGCGCCCCGGTGGCGGGACCGGATCGAGCCCCTCGTCGTCTCGTGGGAGCAGGCGACGGGTTTCCCGCTGCGGGTCGAGTGGCAGGGGACGCTCGACTACACGTCGTGGTTGGCGGCGCCGACCGGACTCTTCACCCTGCGCACCCTCGGCGTCGATCGGGTGCGCGCGCACAATGCCGCGCTCGCCGCGTACGGGCAACGGGTCGTGGGTGAGGCGCTCCACCTCTCGCCGGCCGAGCTGCCCGACCCCGGCGGACCGACGGTCGCCATGCGACTCATCCCGCTCCCCGAGGGCCTGGTCACCACGATGGCCGATGCCGTCGCGCTGCGGCTCCGCATCGCCGATGCGCTCACCACCGAGGTCGGCGTCAGCGCGTGGGGCGGTCGGGGCTGGCTCCGCCTCTGCGGCCAGGTCTACAACCGCGCCGACGACTATGTGCGGCTGGCCCAGCGCCTGCCCCAACTGCTCGCCGCGCTGCGCTGAGCGGCAGCAGTCGGACCCGGCCGAGTCCGAGCAGGAACAGCGGATCGAGGTAGCTCGCGCCGCGACGCAACCCCCAGTGCAGGCACGCCGGCGCCGGGCAGCCGGGGTGTCCCGCCGCGAGGACGCCGAGCGGGGCGCCGGCGGTCACGCGCGCACCGGCCGTGACCCCGGATCCCACCGGCTCGTACGTGGAGCGCAGCCCGCCGGCGTGCTGCACGCTGACCACCCCGCGGCCGGCGATCCGCCCGACGAAGAGCACGACCCCGTCGCCGGCGGCACGGACCACCGCGCCGGGTGGCGCGGCCAGGTCGACACCGCGGTGTCCGGGCGACCACGGCTGGGGCGGCGGGTCGAAGCGGCGGACCAGGCGCGGCGCGCCGTCCAGCGGCCAGCGGAAGCGGGACACCGGGGTGGCGGACGCAGCCTCGGCGGGTCGCGCCGGATTCGCGGCGGCCGGCGACACCCGCGTCGGCCCGTCGGTTGTCATCCGAGGAGCCGCGAGCGGCGGGGACGCGCCGGTGAGCACCGCGAGCAGGATGGGCAGAGCTTTCCCGTACCGCGTCATGACTCGCAGCCTGTCGCCCGGGGAACCTCGGGCGCAATCGACGCGGCCCGGTCCTGTGGACAGCTACGTCGGTGTGGAAAACGCCCGGAGAATCAGATGATCTGCTATGTCCGTGGGGCCGGCGCGACAGTGCGAAATTCCCCCGTTGGGGTGACGGTCGCGGTTGTCCGGAGAGTGGTGGGTCAGCTGCCGAAGCCGGAGTCCGCAGGGAGTGAGATGTCGGGCTTTTCGAGCTCTTCGACGTTGACGTCCTTGAACGTCATCACACGGACGTTCTTGACGAACCGGGCGGGACGGTACATGTCCCACACCCAGGCGTCGTGCATCTCGACCTCGAAGTAGACCTCGCCGTCCGAGTTGCGCACATGCAGGTCAACCTGGTTCGCGAGGTAGAACCGGCGCTCGGTCTCCACGACGTACGAGAATTGACGGACGATGTCGCGGTATTCCCGGTAGAGCTGCAGCTCCATCTCGGTCTCATACTTCTCGAGATCTTCCGCGCTCATCGCACTCCGCCTTCCATGGCAACATCTTCCCCCACTGGCGTCGGCTGGCGTAGCTGCTCGCCCAACGCCACGCCGACGGTACCCCCTGCTGGCCCCGGCCGCCCTACCGCCTCAGGCACGCCGATCGTCTCGGGCCGGCGCGCCCTGGGCGGCCGCCCGGCCCGTCCGGACACGGTCGCCACGTTGATGTACGAGAAGCGATGTTCCGCGCACGGCCCCTGCCGCTCCAACGCCGCAGTGTGCACCGGGGTGATGTATCCCTTGTGCTCCGCGAAGCCGTAACCCGGGAAATCCCCATCGAGCTCAACCATGATCCGGTCCCGGGTGACCTTCGCCAGCACGCTGGCGGCCGCGACGCAGGCGGCCACCTGGTCTCCCTTCCAGACCGCGAGCCCCGGCACCCCGAGGCCGTCGACGCCGAACCCGTCGGTCAGCACGTACTCGGGACGGGTGCCGAGCGAGGCGAGCGCGCGACGCATCGCGGCCAGGTTGCACACGTGCAGGCCGCGCGCGTCCACCTCGTGGGCCGGCACCACCACGACCGCGTACGCGAGCGCGCGTGAGACGACCTCGTCGTAGATCCGCTCGCGGGTCGCCGGGGTGAGCAGCTTCGAGTCGGCCAGCCCCTCGACCTCGCCGCGCCGCCCCTCGGGCAGCACCACGGCGGCGGCGACCAACGGGCCGGCGCACGCTCCCCGGCCGGCCTCGTCCGCCCCGGCCACATGCCGGAAGCCGCGCCGTTGGAGCGCACGCTCCAACGCGTACAGGCCACCTTCGCGGCGGACCACGGTGCGCGGCGGGGTCAGCACGTCACTCCCTCCCCAGCGTCGGCGAACAGTTCTGCAGTTGACGGAGCAGCGACGGCAGTTCCAGGGGATAGAACCGTTCGTCCGTCACGTCGAACTCCTCGATGGTCCACCAGCGGTGGCCGTCGACCGTGTCCCGCTCCACCTCGTCGAAGCCGGCGGTGTCGACCTCCCACGTGGGCACCCGGACGAGGAAGAACTCCTGCTCCTGCCGGTACCACCGCCCGTCGAACGAATACTCGGTCACATCGCGCCAGACCGGTGCGCCCAACTGCCCGGGCTCCAGGCGCAGCCCGGTCTCCTCGGCCAACTCGCGCGCCGCGCCCAGCGCCCACGGTTCGCCCGCGTCCAACCCGCCGCCGGGGGTGAACCAGAAGAGGTGCGTCGGCCGGGCGGGGTCGAAGCCGTGGAACATCAGGACGCGGTCCGCGCCGTCGAGCAGCAACACACGGGCGGCGCGCCGCGGAATCCACGCCTGCCCGCCAGGGGGCAGCGGTGGGCTGAACGCGGCGTCCGTCACCGGACCAGCCTAGGACCTCGTCCGGCGTGGGGTCGCGCCCGTGGTCAATCCTGCGGTTTGGGGACCGACGCGAACGAATCCGGTACGGAGAGCCACTTGGCCCGTCCGAACGGCCAGAACACCACGAAGGCGCGCCCCACCACGGCATCCTCCGGCACCGTGGCGACCTGGATGTCGTTGGTCCGCTCCCAGTGTTCAAGCGAGTCACCCGAGGCCGACCGGTGGTCGCCCATCATCCAGAGCCGCCCCTTGGGCACCGTGATATCGAACGGCTGGTCCGCGGCGGCGTCGTGGACCCCGTCCTCGGCGTAGATGTACGGCTCATCGATCGGATGTCCGTTGATCATCAGTCGCTGCTGGGCGTCACAGCACTGCACCCGGTCCCCGCCGACCCCGATGACCCGCTTGATGAAGTCTTCGCCCTTGGGGTTGCTGCGCCACTCGGACGGGGCACGGAAGACGATGATCTCGCCCCGGTCCGGGGAGCGGAAATCGTAGACGAGCTTGTTGACGAGCACCTTGTCGTTGATGTCGAGGGTGTGTTCCATCGACGGCGACGGGATGTAGAAGGTCTGCAGGACGAAGGCGCGCACCAGGACCGCGACGAGAACCGCCACGCCCAGCAGGATCGGGAGTTCGCGCCAGAACGAATTGGCCCGCTTATCGGTCTGCTCGTCAATCACGGACGGAGCCTACGACGCCGGACTGGAAACCGTGATCGGGAACGCGCGGTTACGAGCAAAGACCCCAGAATTGGGAGGACAACAGCTATTCCTCCCCCTCCGGCGGGAACGTGACGTCCCCCTTCGTCGGGAACGGCGGGGGGGTGCCCCGGAGCGGGCGCGGCGGCGGCCTTGGGCATCCGGTCGAACGTCGCCGGCACCGAGAGCCCGTCCCAACGCCCCTGCGGCCAGACGATCACGAACGCCCGCCCGATCACATTGTCGATCGGCACCGGCCCCTGGCAGCGCGAATCCTGCGAGACCAGCCGATGGTCGCCCATCACGAAGAGCTGGCCCGGCTCGACCACCACCTCGTCGAACCGGCGCGAACGGCACTCCCGAGGGCTGGGCGGCACGTCCAGGTCGGAGTTCTCCAGGACGTACGGCTCGTCGAGCGGCTGACCGTTGACCGTCACCCGTCCCCGGTCGTCACAACACTTCACCCGGTCGCCGGGGATCCCGACGACCCGCTTGATGAAGTCCTTCTCGCCGGGGCGGCTCACGCCCACGAGGTCGCCGACGGTGCGTCCCAGCTTGCCGACGAATCCCTGCTCCGGCTCGTCCAACTGCTCGGGCGCCCACCGATCGGTGCCGCGGAAGACCACGACCTCGCCCCGCACCGGGTCACGCACGTCGTAGACGACCTTGTTCACCAGCACGCGGTCACCGATGAGCAGCGTGTCCTCCATCGATCCCGACGGGATGAAGAAGGCCTGCAGGAGGAAGGTGCGGATGAGCACCGCGAGGCAGAACGCCACGATGAGCAACAGCGGCAGTTCCTGCCACAACGGCATCTGCTTGCGCTTGCGCGGCGGAGGCTCCGCCCGCTGCGGCCGGCGTCCCCATGGGTCGACGTCGTTTTCTCGATACACGCTACGCATCTCCCCGGTCCCGAGATACAGCGCTACCGCCCGGGGCGTCTCTATCGAGGTGCCACGGGCGGTAGCGCACTTGTGTCCCGCCGCCACGACGCGTGTCGTGGCCGTAGCGTTCGCCGTCTGTCACTGCGGCCAGCGTAATTGGCGCACGGCCGGAGCGGCAGTCCCAGGCTCGGGTGAGCTGGTCAGCAGGCTCAGCTGACCCTGGCCTCGCGCAGCTCCTTGATCTTCGCCTTCTTGCCGCGGAGCTCACGGAGGTAGTAGAGCTTGGCGCGACGGACATCACCACGGGTGACGACCTCGATCCGGTCGATGCCGGGGCTGTTGATCGGGTAGGTCCGCTCAACGCCGACACCGAAGCTCACCTTGCGGACGGTGAAGGTCTCGCGCAGGCCGGAACCCTGGCGACGGATCACGACGCCCTGGAAGACCTGGACGCGGGAGCGGTTTCCCTCGATGACCCGGGCGTGCACCTTGAGCGTGTCGCCTGCGCGGAAGGCCGGGAGGTCGGTCCGCTGCGACTGGGCGTCGAGAGCGTCCAGCGTGTTCATCGCTGCATCCTTGTGATACTCAAAGCGCACCGATCATCGGTACGCGAATGGATGGTTCTGATCTCCACCGGTTCTGAAGATCCTCGCAGCCGGCCGCGGCGCGGTCGTCTGCGGCAACCCCACTACTTTGCCATATCGTCGGGCGGGACCTGAAATCCGGCCCCGGCCAACACCGCGACGTCCCGCTTGTCGAGCGCGCCCGCGGGGAGCAGGGCGAGCAGGTCGGGACGCCGCTGTGCGGTACGTAACAACGCCTCGTCGCGGCGCCAGCGCGCGATCCTCCCGTGGTCGCCCGACCGCAGGATCTCCGGCACCTCGTGGTCGCGCCACGCCGGCGGCTTGGTGTAGACCGGCGCTTCGAGCAGGCCGTGGGCGTGCGACTCCTCGTCGAGGGAGCCGGCGTTGCCGAGCACGCCGGGCAGCAACCGGATCACCGCCTCCAGGATCACCAGGACCGCGACCTCGCCACCGAAGAGCACGTAGTCGCCGAGCGAGACCTCGGTGACCGGCATCCGGGTCGCGGCGTCGTCGAGCACGCGCTGGTCGATGCCCTCGTAGCGGCCACAGGCGAACACCAGCCGCGGCTCCGCCGCAAGCTCGTGGGCGAGCCCCTGACTGAACCGCGCGCCGGCCGGGGTGGGCACCACCAACCGCGGCGGAGGGGCGTCGGTGGGCGCCAGGGCATCCAGCGCCTCGCCCCACGGCTCCGGCCGCATCACCATGCCGGGACCGCCGCCGTACGGTGTGTCGTCGACGGTGCGGTGCACATCGCGGGTCCACGTCCGCAGGTCGTGGACGGCGAGATCGAGCAGCCCGTTGCGACGGGCCTTGCCGATCAACGACAGGTCGAGCGGGCTGAAGTATTCCGGGAAGATCGTGACGATGTCGATCCGCATCGGGGCGTGCGGCGGGTTCACAGGTCGAGTAGCCCCTCCGGAGCGTCGACCACGACCCGGCCGGCGGCCAGATCAACCTCGGGCACGATCGACTTCACGAACGGGACCAGCGCGGTACGTCCATCGGGACGACGCAGCACGAGCAGGTCGGACGAGGGAGCGTGCTCGATGCGCGTCACCTCGCCCAGCGGCTCCCCTGCGGGGCTGACGGCGGCCAGCCCGACCAACTGGTGGTCGTTGAACTCGTCCGGATCGCTCGGCGGCGCCACCTCGGCGCTGTCCACCGCGAGCAGGACCCCGCGCATCGCCTCGGCCACATCGCGGTCGTATACACCCTCGAAGAGCACGAGGGGGCGACCCTGGTGCCAACGGACCGACTCGATGGTGAGGCGCTCCGGCACCCGTACCCGGTGGGTTTCGTCCCCGCCGGGCTCCGCGGCGGGCACCGCCGTCGAGTCGGTGATCAACACCGACCCGACGGCGAACCGTTCTTCGGGCTCGTCCGTCCGCACTTCCACGGTGAGCTCACCGCGAAGACCGTGCGGACGGCCGATCCGGCCGACGAAAAGGAGCATCAGTAGGAATCGACGATGTCGACGCGCACGCCGCGCCCGCCGACCGACCCGATCACCTGGCGCAGCGCCTTGGCGGTGCGCCCACCGCGCCCGATCACCGTGCCCAGGTCCTCCGGGTGAACGCGCACCTCGAGGCGGTTGCCCCTGCGCGAGTCGACCATGCGGACCCGCACGTCGTCGGGGTGATCGACGATGCCCTTGACCAGATGCTCCAATGCCGGCCGGACTGCCACGTCAGGCCTGCTCGGCGGAGTCCGCAGCGGCCTGCTCACCGGTCTGCTTTTCGGTCTGCGCCGGAGCCTCGGCGGCGGGAGCCTCGGCAGCCGGCTCGGTCTTCTTCTTCTCAGCGGCCTTCTTCACCGGCTTGGCCGGCGCTGCCTCGGCGAGCCCGGCAGCGGCCCGCGCCTCGGCCTCGTAGGCCGCCTTGCGGTCGGCGCGCTCGGGCGCGACCAGGAGCGGCGGCGGGGCCGGCAGACCCTTGAACTTCTGCCAGTCGCCGGTCTTCTCCAGCAGGCGCTGAACGGCCTCGCTCGGCTGCGCGCCGACGGAGAGCCAGTACTGGACCCGGTCCGAGACGACCTCGATCACCGAAGGGTGCTCCTTCGGCTGGTAGATCCCGACGAACTCGATCGCCCGGCCGTCACGCTTGGTGCGCGAGTCGGCGACGACGATGCGGTACTGCGGGTTGCGGATCTTGCCCATCCGCAGGAGCCGGATCTTTACGGCCACGGTGTTTTCGCTCCTGTTGCGATTCTCACCAACCCGAACGGGCGGTGGGGCGGGTGAGAGTCGACCGGCACAGTGGGGTTTGGGCCGGAGACTGCTCGGGTGGACTAGCGACGCGTTCGGGTTAGAGGGCGCCGGACGCGCGCCGGATACCAGCCAACCATTCTGCCAGATGGAAGCGGATATGTTCACACCGGACCGGCGACGTCACCCCAGGAGGTCTCGGGTGTGCACCACGGTGCCGAAGTGACGGTGGATGTTGGCGGCGGTGGCACGCGCGAACTCGTCGGCGGTCACCATCACCCCGTCCGGCCCCATCTCGCCGAACGTGTGCGTGGCATCGATCACGAAAAGCACGTCGTATCCGAGATCGCCCGCCATGCGCGCGGTGGTCTCGCAGCAGCGGTTGGTCTGAATGCCCGTGATCACCACTTGGCGGGCGTCGCGGGCCTTGAGCCATTCTCCCAGGTCGGGCGTGCCGAGGAAGGCGGAGTGAACGCTCTTCGTGATCTCCAGCGCGGGCGTGAGTGCGGCGACCTCCGGCTTGTACGCGTGGCCGGAGTGGTCCGGACGCAGCGGTGAGCCCGGATTGGTCGACGCGTGCCGGACCCGGACCGCCGGGCGGCCCGCCGTGTTCCACGCCTCGATCAGCCGCGCGATGTTGGCCTCGGCGTCCGGGTTGTTCCGCTCGCCCCAGTAGGCGTCGTCGAAGCCCTGCTGCACGTCGATGACCAGCAGCACGGCGTCGGGTTCGAGAAGGTTTGCCATGGTGTTGATCGTGTCGACCGCCGGACAGCGACACCAGTGGCACGATTGACATCCATGCGCTGATTTCTGCCACACTGCGTCCATGCGCACGGTCGCCGTCCTGCTCCA
Organism: Micromonospora sp. NPDC049679; assembly: GCF_040659735.1. Lineage (NCBI taxonomy): Bacteria > Bacillati > Actinomycetota > Actinomycetes > Micromonosporales > Micromonosporaceae > Micromonospora > Micromonospora sp. NPDC049679. Next base: position 101,572 of record NZ_JBFANZ010000010.1, on the reverse strand, counting down.
CCCCGCCGTACGGATCTTCGACTACGGCGTGATCCACGAGGTCTTCGGCGTGGACCGCAGCAACGACGGGGTGCTGCCGATCCGGTTGTGGCGCTGCGCGCCCCGGGGTGCGCCGATCACCCTCGTGGGCGGCGCCACCCTCACCGCCACGCACCACCTGGCCGACCTCGCCCGCGCCGACCTGGTGCTGATCCCGGGCGCCGCGCCCGCTCCCCCGCACGCCGAGCCGGAGCAGGCGAACGCCCTACGCGCCGCCGCCGACGCCGGCGTGCCCATCGCCGCCCTGTGCAGCGGCGCCTTCCTGCTCGCCGACGCCGGCCTGCTCGACGGGCGGCGCGCCACCACCCACTGGCGGCTCGTCGACGCGTTGGCCCGGCGCGCACCCCACGCCCGGGTCGAGTCCGGGCCGCTGTGGGTCGAGGACGGCCCGGTCTGGACCGGCGCGGGCACCGCGGCCGGAATCGACCTCTGCCTGCACCTGGTCCGGCGGGCCCACGGCGCGGCGACGGCCGCCACGATCGCCCGCCGGATGGTCACCCCGCCGCACCGCGACGGCGGACAGTCCCAGTACGTCCCGGCCACCACCGTGGATCCGCTGCCCGACGCCCTCACCGATGTGCTCGCCTGGGCCCGTGACCACCTGCACGAGACGGTCACCGTCGCCGCGCTGGCCCGACGGGCACACCAGGCGCCGCGTACCTTCGCGCGGCGGTTCACCGAGACGACCGGGACCACGCCGCTGCGCTGGCTGCACCACCAGCGGGTGCAGCTCGCGCAGGAGCTGATGGAGCGCACCGACCTGCCGGTCGAGGAGGTCGCCCGGCGGGCCGGGTTCGGGACCACCGCCGTACTGCGCCGTCACTTCGGCCGCGACCTCGGCACCACCCCGACGGCATACCGCCGCCGCTTCGCCACCCCCGAAACCCCCGCCGCCCCGCCGCCCCGCCGCGCGCGCTAACCCCGTCGATCAAGGGCAGGTTCACATAGTTCGATCTCTAAACGTGTGAATATGCCCTTGATCAACGAACAGCTCCTTGATCGACCGGGTCGAGCGCGTCCGTCGTGAGCTACCGCGCCTGGAGCCGGTCCCAGCCCTCCGGCAGCGTCACCGGCGCGGACCAGGACGGATCGGGTACGAAATCGCACCAGGTGCCGTCGAACGGAAACTCCCCCGCCTCGGCCACCTTGATCACGCGCTCCCCTTCGGCCCGCACCGCGGCCTCGTCGAGCACCCAGTAGTGCTCCGGGTAGCCGAGCCGCTCGACGAACTCCTCCTCGTCCTTCCACTCCCAGCTCAGATCGGGCCGGACGACCACGTCGAGGTCCTGGTCGACCATGTCGACGCCGGCGACCTCACCGTCGTCCCACCGCACGGCGGGTTCTTCGAGGTTGACGTACCAGTTGCTGAACCGCCCGCTGTCGTCGCGGAACCACCACACCGAGTGCGCCGTCCCGGTCGGCAGGAACTTCAGGACCGGCGGCCCCTGCCAGCTACCGTGCGAGAGCCGGTACGACCGGCCGATCCACTCGCCGAACGGCATCGCCCGCATCCCGCGCCCGTCATCGGCCACCTCGTTGACGATCGGCGTCCCGCGGTCGATCCAGAGCAACAGTCCCCGCTCATCGTCGCTGACCACGCGGGCGGGGCGGACCCAGCCGATCCGCCCGTGCCGCATGTTGCGGTGCAGGATCATCCGGCCTGGTTCGAAACGCATGGAACAAAACCCTAGCGGCTGAGCCACCAACGGGGTTGATCGATCGATCAGTGCGGTTACCTTACGCGCCGCTTCAGTTCCGCGGCGCTCACATCGGACGGCGCCGCCACGGATATCACGGGAGGCCGTGTGCTCGGCAATCTGCTGTGGAAGGTCATCGGGAACCGCTTCGGCGCCGTCGTCATCGGCCTGGTGATGGTGGCGATCTCCGTCCTGGCGTTCGACAGCTCGACGGTGAGCTGCGGCGAGAGGGAGATGCGCCCGCCGACCAGTGCGGCACCACCCGCAAGGGCGACACCGTGGTTCGTTCGTACGAGGAGCAGCGGGACAGGGAAGGGCTCTACCAGAAGGGCCTGATGGCGGCGGGCGGCCTGCTGATCGTCGGTGGCACGGTGGCCATCGTCAGGAAGGCGCGACGCAAGCCGACCGAGACGGAGACGCCGCAGTCCGAGGCGACCGCCGCGGCCGGCTGAGCGCAGGACCAGCGGCGCCGGCCGCCCCGCGCAGGGGCCGCCGGCGTCGCCGCGCCAGGATCAGTACGAGCGGGCCATGATGGCGATGAGGTCCGGCTCGTCCTCCGAGCCGGGCACCGAGCCGTCCGGGCGGACCAGGCAGCGCACCGTGACGCCCTGGCCGTTGGCCTCGGCCTCGCCCTTGGCGCCGACCTCGGACCACGGCACCCGGGCCCAGCCCGTGGCCGCCGCCTCGACCGCCTCGTCCAGCGAGTTCACCGACACCGTGCGCGACTCGCGGTGCGCGAGCGCCTCGTCGTGCAGCGCCTTCTGATCGGCGTCGAGCGCGGCGAGCACCGTCGCCACGACGTCGCTCACCGGGACCGGGGTCTTGGAGCCGTCGGTGCGGCGCACCACGACGGCGTTGCCGGCCGCGAGGTCGCGGGGGCCGACCTCGACGCGTACCGGGTAGCCCTTGAGCTCGGCGTCCACGGCCCGGCGGCCGAACGGGGTGTCGATCCGGTCGTCGAAGCCGACCCGGACGCCGGCGTCGCGCAGGGCGTCGCGCAGCTTGGCCGCCGCCTCGCCGACGCCCTCGCCGGTCTTGACGATCATGATGTACGCCTGCACCGGCGCCAGCCGCGGCGGCACCCGGAGCCCGTTGTCGTCGCCGTGGCACATGATCAGGCCGCCGAGCATGCGGGTGGAGGTGCCCCACGACGTGGTCCAGGCGTGCTGCACACCGCCGGACTTGCCGGAGTAGGTGATGTCGAAGGCCTTGGCGAAGTTCTGCCCGAGCTCGTGCGAGGTGCCGAGCTGCAGGGCCTTGCCGTCGCCCATCATGCCTTCGAGCGTGTAGGTGCTGGTCGCCCCGGCGAACCGCTCCCGGACGGTCTTGCGGCCCACGACCACCGGGATGCCGAGGACGTTGACCATGAAGTCCTCGTAGACCTCGTGCAGGATCTTGCGGGCGTAGGCGCGCGCGTCCGCCTCGTCGGCGTGCGCGGTGTGCCCCTCCTGCCAGAGGAACTCGCTGGTGCGCAGGAAGATCCGGGGGCGAAGCTCCCAGCGCACCACGTTGGCCCACTGGTTGAGCAGCAGCGGCAGATCGCGGTAGGAGTCGACCCACTTGGCCATGAACTCGCCGATCACCGTCTCGCTGGTCGGACGGACCACGATCGGCTCGGCCAACTGCTTGCCGCCCCCGTGGGTGACCACCGCCAGTTCGGGGGAGAAGCCCTCGACGTGCTCGGCCTCCCGCTTGAGGTAGCTCTCCGGGATGAAGAGCGGGAAGTACGCGTTCTCCGCCCCGCATGCCTTGATGCGGTTGTCCATCTCCGACTGCATCCGCTCCCAGATGGCGTATCCGGTCGGTCGGATGACCATCGTGCCGCGCACCGGACCGTTGTCGGCGAGCTGCGCCTTCGCGATGAGGTCCTGGTACCAGCGGGGGAAGTCTTCGGAGCGGGGAGTGAGGACGCGGGCCATGACCGGTCATCCTAGTGCCGCGTCCACCAACGTTCGCCGGGTGGGGCGAGGGTGTGGGTCCTCGCGGTGACGGGTCAGGCGACGACGCGGCCGCGCAGGATGATCCGCTTCGGGGCCTGGACGACCCGCAGGTCGGCGCGGGGGTCGGTGTCGTAGACGACGAGGTCGGCGAGGCCGCCCTCGACGAGGCCGGGGAAGCCGAGCCAGTCGCGGGCGCCCCAGGACGCGGCGCGCAGCACGTCCACCGTGGACATGCCGGCCTTCTCGTGGAGCAGCAGCATCTCCCGCGCCGCGAGGCCGTGGTCGATGCCGCCGCCCGCGTCGGTGCCGACGTAGATCGGGACTCCCGCCTCGTAGGCGGCCCGGACGACCGTCGGGAAGCCGTCGCGCAGGGCGAGCATGTGTTTCGCGTACCCGGGGAATTTCTCCCGGGCCCGGGCTGCGATGTCGCCGAAGGTGGCGATATTGATCATCGTGGGCACCAACGCGGTCCCCCGGCGGGCCATCTCGTCGACCAGGTCGACGCTCAGGCCCGTGCCGTGCTCCACCGAGTCCACCCCGGCCCGCACCATGATCTCGACGGCGGACTCGGAGAAGGTGTGCACGGCGATCCTGGCGTCCGCGGCGTGTGCGGCATCGACCGCCGCGGCCATCGTCGCCGCGTCCCACGCCGGTGCCAGGTCACCCGCGTCGCGCTCGATCCAGTCGCCGACCAGCTTCACCCAGCCGTTGCCGGCCCGCGCCTGCTCGGCGACGGTGGCCGCGACGTCGGGGGCGGCGACCTCCACGCCGATGTCGCGCAGGTAGCGCCGCGGGGGTGCGACGTGACGGCCCGCCCGCGCCAGTCGCGGCACGTCGGGGTCGTCGTCGAGCTCTGGGTACGGGTACGGCGAGCCGGCGTCTCGGATGGCCAGCACCCCGGCGTCGCGGTCGACGGTCGCGAGTTGTCTCGCCTGCGCCAGGGAGCCGATCGGCGCCCCGCCGCGCGCGATGCCGATGTGGCAGTGCGCGTCGACCAGGCCGGGCAGGATGAAGCCGCGGTCGGCGACGGTGGTCGCGTCGGCCACCGGCGTCGTCGTGATCCGGTCGCCGTCGAGCCAGAGGTCGCGCACCTCGTCGTCGGGGAGGACCACCCCGCGTACATGCAGCGCTCCGGGCATCTCGCGCCCCTCTCTGGTCATACGTCGATCAAGGACTTAGTCGTCGATCAAGGACGTGTTCACACGTTCAGAGATCAAACCATGTGAAGAAGTCCTTGATCGACGCAGAAGTCCTTGATCGACGCGGAGAGAGGGGGACGGGCCGTCAGTCCTTTTCGCGCTTGGTCAGCTTGGTGAAGTCGATCTTCGGCAGCTTGAAGCCCGGAGGCAGGCCGTCGCCACCCTGCAGCGCGCTCGGGTCCAGCCCCGGCGGCAGCTGCGGCATTCCGCCCGGGAAGCCACCGGCGGGACCGCCCACCCGCTGGCGCCCGCCGCCCTTGGTGCCCTTGCGCTTGTTCTTCGGCGACTTGGTCGCCTTGCGCCGGCTCCCCGGGAGCCCCATCATGCCACCCATCTGCTTCATCATCTTCTGCGCCTCGGTGAAGCGGTTGAGCAGCTGGTTGACGTCCATGACGGTCACCCCGGAGCCGGTGGCGATGCGCGCCCGGCGGGAGCCGTTGAGGATCTTCGGGTTGGTCCGCTCGCCCGGCGTCATGGACCGGATGATCGCGGCGACCTTGTCGAGGTGCTTGTCGTCGACCTCGGCGAGCTGGTCCTTCATCTGCCCCATGCCCGGCATCATGGCCAGGACGTTGGCGATCGGACCCATCTTCCGCACCGCGAGGAGCTGGTCGAGGAAGTCCTCCAGGGTGAACTGCTCACCGCCCATGAGCTTGGCGGTCATCTTCTCCTTCTGATCGGAGTCGAAGGCCTGTTCGGCCTGCTCGATCAGAGTGAGGACGTCGCCCATGCCGAGGATCCGGCTCGCCATCCGGTCGGGGTGGAAGACGTCGAAGTCCTCCAGCTTCTCGCCGGTCGAGGCGAACAGGATCGGCTGGCCGGTGACGTGCCGGACGGAGAGCGCGGCGCCACCGCGGGCGTCGCCGTCGAGCTTGGAGAGAACCACACCGGTGATGCCGACGCCGTCGCGGAACGCCTCGGCCGTGGTCACGGCGTCCTGACCGACCATCGCGTCGATGACGAAGATGACCTCGTCGGGGTTGACGACGTCGCGGATGTCGGCGGCCTGCGCCATCATCTCGGTGTCGATGCCGAGCCGGCCGGCGGTGTCGACGATGACGATGTCCCGGGCGGCCCGCTTGGCGTGCTCGATCGACGCCTCGGCCACCCGCACCGGGTCGCCGACACCGTTGCCCGGCTCGGGCGCGTAGACCTCGACCCCGGCCCGGCCGCCGAGGACCTGGAGCTGGTTGACGGCATTGGGGCGCTGCAGGTCGGCGGCGACGAGGAGCGGCTGGTGGCCCTGCGCCTTGAGCCAGCGGGCGAGCTTGCCGGCGAGCGTCGTCTTACCGGAGCCCTGCAGACCGGCGAGCATGATCACGGTGGGCGACTGCTTGGCGAACTGCAGCCGGCGCCCCTCCCCGCCGAGGATGTCGACGAGCTCCTCGTGGACGATCTTGATGATCTGCTGGGCCGGGTTCAGCGCCTGCGACACCTCCGCGCCGCGCGCCCGCTCCTTGAGGTTGGCGATGAAGCTCTTCACCACCGGCAGCGCGACATCGGCCTCGAGCAGGGCGAGCCGGATCTCCCGCGCGGTGGCGTCGATGTCGGCATCGGTGAGCCGGCCCTTGCCGCGGAGCTTGGTGAAGATCCCGGATAGGCGGTCACTCAAGGTGTCAAACACGACGCAACATCCCGTTTGTCAGATTATCGGCGGGCAGAACGTGGCCACGCTCGCGCGCGCGGCCCTGGCTAGGGTATCCGGCCGTTCACCGCAACGCGCGATCCCGCCGCTCCCTTCCCGATCTAGGCGGATTCCGGCGGATCAGAGATCGACCAACCCCGACTGGTACGCGAACACGACCACCCGACGGCCCCGCCGGTCCCGGGCCGCCCGGCGTCCGTCGGCGGGCGGCTTCCGGCCTACGCTCCGGGCCGTACGCCCGGGCCTGCGGTCAGACCGCGGCGAGGACAGCCGCCTCGACGCGCTCCCGCTCGGCGTCGTCGGGACCGGCGCCGACCAGGTAGAACGCGTCGACCACATCGCCGCCGAGCGTGGAGATCCGGGCCGCCCGGACCTGGGCGCCCACCGCGTCAAGGGCGGCGGCGACCCGGTAGAGCAGCCCGGCGGAGTCGGCGGCGCGCAGTTCGAGCACCACGGCGTCGGTGGCCGCCTCGCGATGCCACACCACCCGGGGCGCCGCGCCGCCCCGCCGGTCGGCGAGGGCCCGTCCACGCAGCCGCTGGATGACCGACACGTCGCCGGAGACCGTGCGGCGCAGGTCCCCGGCGAGCGCCACGGTGTCGGCCGGTGTGCCATGGCGGGGCTGCACCCGGAACTCCACCAACGCCCGCCCATCCACCGTCGAGGCGTCGGCGGTGAGCACGTCGAGGCGGTGCAGGGCCAGGCAACCGGCCACCGCGGCGAGCAGGCCGCGCCGGTCGGCCGCGGCGACCGCCACCCGCTCCCCGTTCAGATGCACGGCGGGAAGTTCCCCTGCCACGAGCGCGGGGTCGGGCGACGGCGGGGCGGGGAGCACGCCGGTGTCGAGGGCGGTGTGCACCCGCTGGACCAGTTGCGCGATGAGCCGTCCCTTCCACGTCGACCAGGCGGCCGGACCGGTCGCCCGCGCGTCGGCCCGAGCCAGGCCGTGCAGCAGGCTCAGCGTGGTCGTGTCGCCGACCGCGGCGGCGACGGTGGAGATGGTCACCGGGTCGCTCAGATCGCGCCGGGTGGCGACCTCGGGCAGGAGCAGGTGCAGCCGCACCAGCTTCTCCACCAGCGCCACGTCGGCGCAGGAGAGCCCGATCCGCCGGGCGACCCCGGCCGCGATCGGCGCGCCGACGCTGCTGTGGTCGCCACCCAACCCCTTGCCGATGTCGTGCAGGAACGCGCCGAGCAGCAGCAGGTCCGGGCGGTCGACGTCGCGGGCGTGGGCGGTCGCCTCGAAGGCCGCCTGCACCAGGTGACGGTCGAGCGTGAAGCGGTGCACGGGATTGTGCTGGGGCAGGCTGCGCAGCCGCGGCCACTCCGGCAGCCAACCGTCGACGAGGCCGTACCGGTCGCACGTCTCCCAGGTCGGCACCAGGCCGGGACCGGCGCCGAGGAGGGTGATCAGCGCGGCTCGGGCCGGTTCCGGCCAGGGCGCGGGCAGCGGTGGGCAGTAGGCGGCGAGCCATTCGCAGGTGGCCCGGGCGATGGGCAGCCGGGTGGTGGCCGCCGCTGCGGCGACCCGTAGCGACAGGCTCGGATCGGGGCGCGCGCCGATGGCGGTGCGGGCGAGGACCAGCTCACCGTCGTGTTCGACCACATCCCGGGCCACCGGGCGGCGGATCGGCGGGCGGGTGCGGCCCCGCCCCGCCCGCAGCCGTTCGGCCGCCCGCCAAGCGTCGTCGAGCGCGTGCGTCACGGTACGGGCGTCGCCGGCGACACGGCGCAGCAGCGTGTCGCCGTCGTCGAGCCCCAGCAGGGTGGCGACCGTCGCCCGCTCCTGGGCGACGAGCCGGTCCACCCGTCGCCCGACCGCGACGTGCAGGGCGTCGCGGGTGTCGAGGAGCCGCAGGTGCGCCGCGTGCGCGGTCGGGCGCATCGAGTCGGCGATGCCGGCGAGCGCGATGCACCGCAGGATGCCGACGTCGCGCAGGCCGCCGGCCGCCTCCTTGAGGTCCCCTTCGAGCAGGAAGGCCAACTCGCCGTGGGCCTGCCAGCGGGCGGCGGTCACCTCGCGCAGCCGCGGCAGTTGCCGCAGGGCGGTGCGCCGCCACTGGTCGGTGGCCGCCTCGAGGAGTTGGGCCGTGAGGTCCCGGTCGCCGGCGACGTGCCGGGCGTCGAGGAGGCCGAGGGCGACCTTCACGTCGTCATGGGCGACCGAGAGGGCTTCGGGAAGGGTGCGCACGGAGTGATCGAGTCCGAGCCGGGCGTCCCAGATCGGATACCAGAGCGTCGCGGCGAGTTCGTCCATACCGGGCACGCCGGTGTGGAGCAGAACCAGGTCGAGGTCGCTGTAGGGGGCGCACTGCAGGCGGCCGAGGCCGCCGACCGCGACCAGGGCGACCCCGGTGAGCCCGGTGGGCATGAGCGAGGTCAGCCAGCGGTCGAGCTGGGCCGCGCGCTCCACCCGCGCCGCCGCGCCGATCGCCGCGCTGCTCTCCGTCGGTCCGTTGAGCGAGGGACCGGCGGTCGCGCTACCGGTCTCGCGCGCCGCCGATCCCTTGATCATCGCTGCCTCTAGAGCGCGTCGAGGCCGCGTTCGCCGGTGCGGACCCGGACCACGTCCTCGACGGCCGTGACCCACACCTTTCCGTCACCGATCTTGCCCGTACGCGCCGCCGTCACGACCGCGTCCACCACCTTGTCGACGTCGATCTCATCGGTCAGCACCTCAATCCGGATCTTGGGCAGGAACTCCACCGTGTACTCGGCGCCCCGGTACACCTCGGTGTGCCCCTTCTGTCGCCCGTACCCCTGGACCTCGCTCACGGTCAGGCCCGCCACGCCGAGGGCGTGCAGCGCTTCCTTCACCGTGTCGAGCTGGTACGGCTTGATGACCGCGGTCACCAGCTTCATCTTCAACCCCTCCATCAGGGAACGTTAACCGGCGACCTTCTCGTTGACCGGGGCGGCGGGTGTGGCGGGCGCGTCGGTGGCCGACGTCGTTCGGCCCGGCGAGCCGATGCCCGCCAGGGCGAACGCGCCACCCCCACCCGTCGTCGGCGACAGGTCGTACGCGCTCTCCGCGTGCTCCGCGACGTCGATGCCGTCGACCTCCTGCTCGGCGCTGGCCCGGAAGCCGATCGTCTTCTGGATGACGAAGCCGAGGACCCATGCCACGCCGAAGGACCAGACGGTGACGATGAGACCGGCGAGCGCCTGGCGACCGAGCTGGGTGAGCCCGCCGCCGTAGAAGAGCCCGTTCGACGCCCCGATCACCTCGCCGATCGCGCCGTTGACCGAGGTGGTGGCGAAGAGGCCGAGCCAGAGCGAGCCGATCCACCCGCCGACGAAGTGCACGCCGACCACGTCGAGCGAGTCGTCGTAGCCGAGCTTGTACTTCAGGCTGACGGCCAGCGCGCAGACGGCGCCCGCGACCAGGCCGAGCAGCACCGCGGACCACGGCTCGATGAAGCCGCACGCCGGGGTGATCGCCACCAGTCCGGCGACGGCGCCCGATGACGCGCCGACCATCGTCGGCTTACCGCTCCTGATCCACTCGACGATGATCCAGCCGAGCACCGCGGCGGCGGTCGCCACCTGGGTGTTGATGAACGCGAGCCCGGCCACCCCGTCGACGGTCAACTCGGAGCCGGCGTTGAACCCGAACCAGCCGAACCAGAGCAGCCCCGCGCCGAGCGCCACCATCGGCACGTTGTGCGGCTTCATGGTCTCTCTCGGCCAGCCGACCCGCTTGCCGAGCACGAGGACGAGACCGAGGGCCGCGGCGCCGGCGTTGATGTGCACCGCGGTGCCGCCGGCGAAGTCCAGCGCGTGGAGATCGGCGCCGATGAAGCCACCGCCCCAGACCATGTGCGCCACCGGGAAGTAGACCAGCGTCGCCCAGCCGCCGGCGAAGAGGAGCCAGCCGGCGAACTTCGCCCGGTCGGAGATCGCCCCGCTGATCAGCGCGACGGTGATCACCGCGAACATCATCTGGAACGCCATGAAGACGTAGAGGGGAATGCCGGTGCCGCTGGGGTTCTGGGCCGTGGCCCCCCACAGGTCGGTGTCGGCGAGGTACGTGCGGTGCCCGAGGTACTGCCCCGGGTCGCCCCAGAAACCGTTGACGTCCGAGCCGAACGCCACGGTGAAGCCGTAGAACAGCCACAGGATCGAGATGAGCCCGATCGCCGAGAAGCTCATCATCATCATATTGAGCACGCCCTTGGACCGGTTCAGGCCACCGTAGAACAGTGCCAGACCCGGCGTCATGAGCAGCACGAGCGCGGTCGAGACCAGCAACCACACGGTGTTGCCGGAGTCGATCGTCGGTGCATCAGGCACGCTGGCCTCCTTAGGTGAGTCTCTTCGACACCCGATGCAGGAAGCCTTCCTGTGGCCTGTTTCGCGCAGCCTCCCGGCGCGGTTTCCGCCGCGTCACGGGTTGTTTCGTACGTGTGAAGAAACCCTCACCGCCCGTAAAAACGGACATGTGGGACCGTGTGGACCGGGGGTCAGCGCAGCGCGTACTCCAGCGTGTGCCGCTCGTGGTCCAGCAGCCGCAGGTCGCGCATCGGCCGCCGCAGATGCCCCTTGTGCACGATCCGGACGAACGCCGGGTCACCGGCGGCCGCCATCCGGCGGATCCCCTCCACGTGGTCGACGACCCGCTTGCGGATCGTGCGCACCAGCCGGTGCCGGTCGCGCGGGATCAGTCCGTACGCGTCGGCGAAGAGACGCAGCCGGCGCGCCCGGTCCGGGCGCTTCCAGCCCAGCGTGTAGGAGTCGCGGTCGGAGAAGAGCGGAACCCAGGTCCACGCCGCGTACGCGACGTCGTAGATGCGCGCCCCCGGCGAGCAGAGGTCGAAGTCGATCAGCGCGAGGGTGCCGTCCGGCCGCCAGATCACGTTGTGCGGGGCGGCGTCGTGATGGCAGATCACCTCGGTGTCCGGCGGCGGGGGCCCGAAGGAACGCCACACCGCGCTCGGCGGGGGCTGGAAGCCGTACTGCGCGTCGTGGAACATCCGCAGCATGGTCGCGACGGTGACCAGCGCCTCGTCGGTGACCCAGTGCGGCGCGAGCGGGTATTCGCCGCACTCGCCCTCCAGGTACGAGAGCACCTCGCGGTTGCGCTCGTCCATGCCGAACGCCCGCGGCGAGCCGGTGAACCCGACGTATTCGAGGTGACGCAGCAACGCGTGCACGGACGGCGTCCACGGCCCGGCGTTGCGTCGGACCGTGTCCCCGACCCGCACCACCGTGCTCACGTTGCCGCCGCGCAGCGGAATCTCCTGCTGGGTCACGTACGGTCTCCCGAGGCGTGGCGCCTGATCGCGGTATGTCACCCGAGGCTACGCATCCGTGCCGAGCGGTTCGACCCCGAGCAGGGCGTCGACGAACTGGGCGGGATCGAAGGGTGCCAGATCGTCCGGCCCCTCACCCAGTCCGACCAGCTTGACCGGGATGCCGAGCTTGCGCTGCACCGCGATCACGATGCCGCCCTTGGCCGTGCCGTCCAGCTTGGTGAGCACGACGCCCGTCACGTCCACCACCTCGGTGAAGACCCGCGCCTGCTCCAGTCCGTTCTGCCCGGTGGTGGCGTCCAGCACCAGCAGCGTCTCGTCGACCGGGCCGTGCTTCTCCACCACCCGCTTGACCTTGCCGAGCTCGTCCATGAGTCCGATCTTGTTCTGCAGCCGGCCGGCGGTGTCGATCAGCACGGTGTCGACGCCCGCGTCGATGCCGCGACGGACGGCGTCGAAGGCCACGCTCGCCGGGTCCGCCCCCTCCGGTCCGCGCACGACCTCCGCACCGACCCGCCCCGCCCAGGTGGCGAGCTGGTCCGCCGCGGCGGCCCGGAACGTGTCCGCGGCCCCCAGCACGACCGTGTGCCCGTCCGCGACCAGCACCCGGGCGATCTTGCCGCAGGTGGTGGTCTTGCCGGCGCCGTTCACCCCGACCACGAGGATCACCGCCGGGGCCCCCGTCGTACGCAGCGACCGGTCCATCTCGGGGCTTAGCGCACTCACCAGCTCCTCGGCCAGCAGCGCCCGCAGTCCGGTCGCCGTACGGGTGCCGAGCACCCGGGTGCGCTCCCGCAGCCGGTCGACGATCTCGCGGGTCGCCTCCACACCGACATCGGCGGTGATCAGGCTGTCCTCGATCTCCTCCCAGGCGTCCTCGTCCAGGTGGTCGCGGGCGAGCAGGGTGAGCAGCCCCTTGCCGAAGAGGTTCTGCGATCGGGACAGACGGGCCCGCAGCCGCACCAGCCGCCCGGCGGTCGGCTCGGGCCGCTCGATCACCGGCGGCAGTACGACCTCGGGCCGCTCCAGCACCTCCGGCTCGATCACGTCGACGGTGGGGGCGCGCGCCGGCGGTCGCTCCTCGACGATCACCCCGGCCGGTTGCTCCGTGGTCGGCTCCTCCGCGGGCGGGGCCGGAGCCGGGGGCGGCGGTTGGCGGCGCAGCCGGGGCACCATGAGCCCCACCGCGCCGAGCACCAGCACGCCCAGCAGGATCAGAGCGAGGACGAGGTAATCCATGCGGGAAATCCTGACAGATGCGTGTCGGGGCGTCCCGCCCACCGCACCGATCGGGCGGTGAAGGTCACGGGTAGCGTGTCGCCGCTCCGGGTAGAAATGATGGGCTCACCCCACCTCACCCCTCGGAGATCCGTCATGCGCGTCATGGTTTGCGTCAGTGAACGCTGAACTGCTCATCGGTCCGGTGCTCCGCCGGGTCGTGGGAACCCGGGCCACCATCTGGGTCGAGAGCAGCGCCCCGGCGGTGGTCGAGGTCCGGGCGGCCGGCGGCGCGCGCGGCAGCGCCCCCACCTTCACCGCGTTCGATCACCACTACGCCCTGGTGGTCGTCGACGGACTCACGCCGGGGGCGACGGCGGCCTACGAGGTGTTCCTCGACGACCGGCCGGTCTGGCCGTTGCCCGATTCGCCGTACCCGGCGAGTGTCATCCGCACCCGCCTCGCCGAGGACAACGAGCAGCCGGTGCGCCTCGTTTTCGGCTCCTGCCGCGAGATGACGCAGCACCCGACCACCCGAATGCTGCCTCCCGATGCCCTCGACGCGTACGCGCGGCGGCTGATGCGCGGCGACGGCGACGAGGAGGGCTGGCCCGATCTGCTCGTGCTCCTCGGCGACCAGGTGTACGCCGACGCGCCCTCCCCCAAGGTGCGCCGCTCCCTCAAGCGGCGCCGGCGCCCCGCCGAGGCCCCGCGCGACCAGGTGGTCACGTTCAACGAATACACCGCGCTCTATTACGAGTCGTGGCGCGATCCGGAGATCCGCTGGCTCTTCTCGACGGTGCCCAGCGTCATGATCTTCGACGACCACGAGGTGATCGACGACTGGAACACCTCGGCGTCGTGGCGGGCGGACGCGCGGCGGCAATCGTGGTGGGCGGAGCGGATCGCCAGCGGCCTCGCCTCCTACTGGATCTACCAGCACCTCGGCAACCTCGAACCCGACGAAATCGCCGCCGACCCGGTCTACGCCAAGGTCGTCGCGGCGGAGGACGCGACCTCGGTCCTGCGCGAGTTCGGCGCGCGCGTGGACAAGGAGGCCGACGTGTCGCACGACCCGGAGAAGTGGCAGGCCGCGCAGTACCAGTGGAGCTACTCGCTCGACATCGGCCGGACCCGGCTCGTCATGCTCGACAACCGGTGCAGCCGGGTGCTGGAGCCGGGGCAGCGGGCGATGCTGCCGGCCGGCGAATGGGCGTGGTTCATCGACCAGGCCCACGGCAGCTACGACCACCTGGTGGTCGGCGCGTCACTGCCCTGGCTGATGCCGCCCGGCATCCACTACCTGGAGGCGTGGAACGAGCGGCTGGCGGATTCTCCGCGCGGCTGGGTGGCGCGCGGCTCGGAACTGCTCCGACGCGGGCTCGACCTGGAGCACTGGGCGGCGTTCCAGCGCTCGTTCGTCGCGCTCGCCACGCTCTTCGCCCGGATCGGAGCGGGCGACCCGGGTCGATCCGGCGAGCGGGTCGGCGCCGGACCGGCGTACGCGCCGCCGGCCTCGATCAGCGTCCTCTCCGGCGACGTGCACCACTCCTACGTCGCGCGCGCGGACTTCCCGCCCGGTGTGCGCACCCCGGTGCACCAGCTGACCGCCTCACCGATCCACAACCAGGTGCCGGCCGTGATGCGCCCGCTGATGCGGCTCGGGTGGTGGCGGGGGCCGACCGCGGCGACCCGGGCGATGTCCCGGGCGGCCGGGCTGCCGAAGCCCGTGGTGCGCTGGCGCAAGCTGGCCGGACCCTACTTCGGCAACGCCCTCGGCACGCTGACCCACGCGGGCCGCTCGGCCCAGGTCGCGATCGAGGGCACCACGAAGCGCGGTGAACTGCGACTGGTGGCGCAGACCCGGTTGACCGATGAGCCCGACGGACGTGGGAGCGGAAAATAGCCGGGCGTTTGTGCGAGTTGCCGCCATGATGGCCCGATGACCTGGACTGCCCCTGACATCACCCGTGTCCACATACCACGCGCGGCCGGTGAGCGCGACATGCTCGAAGGGTGGCTCGACTTCCACCGCCAGACGCTGCTGCTCAAATGCGCCGGCCTCACCGCCGAACAACTCCGCACGGCGAGCGTCCAGCCGTCGTCGCTGACCCTGCTCGGTCTGCTCCGGCACATGGCCGAGGTGGAGCGGTGGTGGTTCCGGATGAACTTCGCCGGCGAGCGACTCGACGACCTCTACAACACGGAGGCGAGCCCCGACGGCGACTTCGACGACCTGGCCGACGCCGATCCCGAGGCGGCCGTCGCGACCCTGCACGCCGAGGTCGAGCTGGCCCGGGCGGCGGCCGCCGCCCGGGCCCTCGACGAGACCTTCGTCAGCCTCAGCGGGCAGAGGAAGGAGCTCAACCTCCGCTGGGTCTACGTGCACATGATCGAGGAGTATGCCCGGCACAACGGCCACGCCGACCTGATCCGTGAGCGGATCGACGGCGTCACGGGCGGCTAGCGGCAACGCGCCCGCGGGGCCTGTCGGTTACGCGGAGAAGGCCGCGCGCAGGTAGGCGAGGTCCCGCGGGCCGCCCCAGCGGTGCGCGGCCAGCCCCGCCGCCCGCGCGCCCTGCACGGACCGGTCGGAGTCGTCCACGAACAGCACCTGCTTGGGCAGCGCCCGGATCGCCCGGCACGCCTCGTGGAAATACTCCTTCGTCGGTTTGTGCACCCCGACGACGGAGGAGTTGACCACCACGTCCACCTCGTCGACGAGGTGGAGCGCGGCGAGATCGGCGTCGAGCAGGTCGGTGGCGTTGGTGGCCAGCCCGACCCGTACGCCCGCGCCGCGCACCTCGCGGATGAAGCCGAGCACCTCCGGGTCGACCGCGCCCCGGTAGGTCTCCCACTCGGCGACCGCCGCGCGGACCGCCTCCGGCTTGCCGGTCTGCTCGCCGAGCACTCGGGAGACGTCGGCGATCCACTCCGCGTGGGTGATCTGGCCGGTGATGGCGGGCTGCGCCCGGGACCACTCCATCGCGGTGGCGAGCAGCGCACCGGTGGGGAGCCCGTACTTCCGCTCGACGGCCTCGGTCACGGTCGGATCCCAGTGCCGGAGTACGCCGTCGAAGTCGATGAGCAGTGCGGTGGGGCGTTCCCGGGCCATCACTCGTCCCCGTCCTGGTTGAGCCGCTGACTGATCACCTGCGTGACGCCGTTGCGCATCGTCACGCCGTACAACGCGTCCGCGATCTCCATGGTGCGCTTCTGGTGCGTGATGATGATGAGCTGGCTCTTGTCCCGCAGCTGCGCCATCAGGGTGATCAGCCGGCCGAGGTTGACGTCGTCGAGCGCCGCCTCGACCTCGTCCATGATGTAGAACGGGCTGGGGCGGGCGCGGAAGATCGCGACGAGCATGGCGACCGCGGTCAGCGACCGCTCGCCGCCGGAGAGCAGCGAGAGCCGCTTGATCTTCTTGCCCGGCGGCCGCGCCTCGACCTCCACGCCCGTGGTGAGCATGTCCTCCGGGTCGGTGAGCACCAACCGCCCCTCGCCTCCGGGGAAGAGCACGGTGAAGACCTGCTGGAACTCCCGGGCGGTGTCCTCGAACGCGCTGGCGAAGACGTCGAGGATCCGGTCATCGACGTCCTTGACCACGGTGAGCAGGTCACGCCGCGTGGCTTTGAGGTCTTCGAGCTGGTCGGAGAGGAACTTGAACCGCTCTTCGAGGGCGGCGAACTCCTCCAACGCGAGCGGGTTGACCTTGCCCAGCAGGGCCAGCTCCCGTTCGGCCCTGCCGGCCCGCTTCTCCTGCGTCGGCCGGTCGTACGGGACCGGCTGCGGCTCCGGCTTCCCGTCGGCGGCCGCTGCGGCGAGCTGCGCCTGGGTGGGCGGGACGAGCTGCAGCGGACCGTACTCGGCGACCAGCGTCTCCACGTCGAGCGCGAAGTCCTCCGCGGCCTTGGCCTCCAGTTGCTCGATGCGCATGCGCTGCTCGGCGCGGGCCACCTCGTCGCGGTGCACCTCGTTGGTGAGCCGGTCCAGGTCGCCGCCGAGCCGCTTCGCCGCCCCGCGTACCTCCTGCAGCTCGGCCTCCCGCGCGGAGCGCGCCTGCGCGATCGCGTTGCGGGTCTGCTCGGCGGCGGTGAGGGAGCCGGCGAGCCGGGTCAACGCGGCGCGGGCGCCGAGTTCGACGGCGCGGGCGATCGCTGCGCCCCGGGCGCGGGCTGCCCGGCGGGCCGCGGCCCGCTCCCGGGCGGCCCGCTCCGCGGCGGCCTGTCGGGCGAGGGAGTCGGCCCGTCCGGCGATCGAGGCGACGCGCTCCTCGGCGGTGCGGACCGCGAGGCGAACCTCCATCTCGTTCTGCCGCGCCTGCGGCAGGGACGCGGCGAGCATGTCGCGTTCCTCGGTCGAGGGGTCCTCGTCGATCGGGCTCGACTCGGCCAGCAGTAGCCGTTCTTCCAGCTCCTCGAGGCCGGCGAGGTCGCGGTCACGCGCCTCTTCGGCCTTGGCGCGGGAGGCGGCGAGCCGCTCCGTCTCGGCCTTCGCGGATCGCGCGGCGGCGCCGAGTTCGGCCAGCCGGCGCGCGGCGGCGTTGCGCTCCCCCTCGGCCGCCCGCTTGGCGGCGGCGGCGACGGAGACGGCCTCCTTGTGCTCGGCGACCTCGGCGCGGGCTTCGGCGAGCTGGTCGCGCAGGTCGCCGATGGCGCCCTCGGCGGCGAGCCGGTTGGTCCGCGCCTCCTCCACGGCGGCCTGGACCTCGATGAAGCTGGGCGCCTTGGCGGAACCGCCGGCCGCCGTGTAGGCGCCGACGACGTCGCCGTCGGGGGTGACCGCGCGCAGTTCAGGGTTGGCGGCGACGACGCGCGCCGCGGCCTCGAGGTCGTCGACGAGTACGACGTCGCGCAGCGCCCGGTGCACGGCCGGCCGCACGTCGTCGCGGCACTGGATCACGTCCGGCGCCCACTTCGCGCCGGCCGGAAGCGCCGGGCGCAGCGCGTCGGCCGAGCCGATCATGCCCGGTCCGTCCGGGCTGCCCACGATGAGACTGGCCCGGCCGGCATCCTGGATCTTCAGCAGCCGCATCGCCTCGGTGGCCTCGTCGATGCCGGCGACGGCGACGGCGTCGGCCAGCGCACCGAGGGCGGCGGCGAGCGCCGCCTCGTGGCCCGGCTCCACGGTGAGCATCGCGGCGAGGCTGCCCAGCAGCCCCGGCACCTCGTCCGCCCGCGCGAGCAGGGCACCCGCGCCGTCCTTGCGGCGCAGTCCCATCGAGAGAGCTTCCTCGCGGGCCTTCCAGGTCGCCGCGTCCTTTTCCGCCTTGCGCTCCGCGTCGGAGAGCTCCCGCACCATGGCCGCCGCCGCGTCGTGGACGGCGACCGCCTCGGCGTGCCGGGCATCGAGGTCGGCGTTGTCCCGGTCCGCCTCGGTCGACTCTTCGGCGACCGCGTCGACCTCGGCCTGCGCCTTCTCGGCGCGTGCCTGGGCGTCGGTGTGCGCGGCCGCCAGCCGGGAGATCTCCTCGGCGGCGCTGGTCGTGCGGGCCCGCGCCGAGTTGACCTGGCCGGTCAGCTTGGCCAGCCCCTCCCGGCGATCGGCGATCGCCTTCGCGGCCGCGACCAGCGCGCGCTCGGCCTGCGCGAGCTGCCGTTCGAGCTCCTGCCGGCCCTCCACCGCCTCGGCGAGTCGGATCTGGTCATCGGTCAGCGCGGCGCGCAGCTCCTCCTCGTGCTCGCGCACCTTCTCCGCCTCGGCGGCGAGTTGCTCGGGATCGCGACCCGGACGCTCGTCGTCCGGTGTGACGGAGAGGTGGCGCAGCCGTTCACTGGCGAGTTGCTCGGTGGAGCGGAACCGTTCGGTGAGGGCGGAGAGCTTGTACCAGGTGTCCTGGGCGGCGGCGAGCAGCGGCGCGTCCTCGGCGAGCGCCGCCTCCAGCTCCGCCAGCCGTCCCTGTACCTCGGTGTACTCCTCCTCGACCTGCTCGCGCCGCTCACGCACCGCCGTCTCGTCGGCGATCTCCTTGTCCAGCGTGGATCGGAGCGTGGCCAGGTCGTCGGCGAGCAGGCGCAGCCGCGCGTCGCGCAGGTCGGCCTGGATGCCCTGGGCGCGGCGGGCCACCTCGGCCTGTCGGCCCAGCGGCTTGAGCTGTCGGCGCAGCTCTGCGGTGAGGTCGGTGAGCCGGTTCAGGTTGATCTGCATCGCGTCGAGCTTGCGCAGCGCCTTTTCCTTGCGCTTGCGGTGCTTGAGGACGCCCGCCGCCTCTTCGATGAACGCCCGCCGGTCCTCCGGTTTGGCGTGCAGCATGCCGTCGAGGCGGCCCTGGCCCACGATGATGTGCATTTCGCGGCCGATGCCGGAATCCGACAGCAGTTCCTGGATGTCGAGCAGCCGGCACGAGTTTCCGTTGATCTCGTATTCGCTCTCACCGGAGCGGAACATCCGGCGGGTGATCGAAACCTCGGTGTAGTCGATTGGCAGCGCGCCGTCGGTGTTGTCGATGGTGAGCGTGACCTCGGCGCGGCCCAGCGGCGCGCGGCCGGCGGTGCCGGCGAAGATCACGTCTTCCATCTTGCCGCCCCGCAGCGCCTTGGCGCCCTGCTCCCCGAGGACCCACGCGATGGCGTCGACGACGTTGGACTTGCCGGAGCCGTTGGGGCCCACCACGCAGGTGATGCCCGGCTCCAGCTTCAACGTCGTCGCGGAGGCGAAGGATTTGAAGCCCTTCACCGTCAGGCTCTTCAGATACACGTTTTCGATTCCTCGTCCGGCGTGACCGCCGGGCTTGGGGCGACCTTGCCGATGTCGGCCGCCGGGCCACAGTCAGGGCCTTCTTCCGGGCCTTGGTCAACCCGCAGGGTAACGCGGAGCTGCCCCGGGAGCAGCGCGGCGCGCGCCGGTGAGCCTATCCGATGGCCCTGTGGGGGCGTCCTACCCGCAGGCCAGCGCCGGCGCGCGGGGCTTGACCCGGCCGCGCCGCGGGGCTGGAGTCGGCCTCGCCGGTGCGGGGTGGACCCGGCCGCGCCGCTACGGGCGGTACGGCGCCGCGCTGCGGGCAAAGAACTGCGCGCCGCCACGTGTGTGTCGGCGCGCGATGGGTGCGATTCAGCGGTGTGGCAGTGGGCGCCGGTGACCCGGCGCCCGGAGATCAGGTCAGTGCCGGCTCGGCCAGCCGCAGCAGGTCATCTGTCTCGGCGGCCGCTGCCGCGAGCCGATCGTTTTCGGCACGCAGGCGGGTGATCTCGAACTCCAGTGCCTGAACCCTGGCACGCAGTCGGGTGACCTCGTCGAGCAGACGCCGGTCCGGCGCTGCAGCAACGTGGCCGTAGAGGGCCTTCGCCATATCGTCTCCTTGTAATGCGCTGCCGGAAAGGCCGGCCAACGCGCGCCCAACTATTCGCGACTATCCACCCTCGGGCACGCGAGGGCAGGATTGGGCGCGACTGGCGACTTCCCTATAGTCCGCCGCTGCCCGCGCTTCGTCAAGCTCAAGGACGCGCAGATCACTCACCGTCAACGGATTTGAGCGCGGAGCACCGCCGCGGGGCGCAAACAAGATCACTATTCGGACGGGACAAGTCTAAGCGGATGATGTTTCCGGGATGAAAATGACGATCATCGCTTTAGCTGGTGCAAGAACCTCTTATATCTTCCTTAGCCGCGTTGCCCGCGCCGATCGCCGTACGTAGCGTCGCAACCGCTCAGATCCCCGACGAGCGGAGGCATCAACGTGCACGGCGGGACCGAACGGTCCGACCGGCCCCGACTACCGGCGCCGCAGATCGACCGAACGACGCGACGCGTCGACCCGGCCGGCGGCAGGGGCCGACACCGCCGTCCGCGACGCACACCCGGACGACCCGCGCTGGCGGTCCTCGTCACGCTGCCCCTGCTCGCGCTGGGCGCCGGCGCGCTGCTGCGACCGGCGGGTCTCGTCGCCGCCGATCCGGGCCCGGGCGCCACGGCCGGGAGGGCGGCGGACGCGGCGGGCGAGTCCTCCGACCGCCGCGCCGATCCCGAGTCTCCGCTGCGTGCACGCGGGACGACCGCACCCCCCGGCCCGAAAGTCACGCCGACCCGCCGCCCCACGGCGACGCCGGCCCGCACAGCCGTTCCCCCGTCCCGGCGCGCGGCCCGGGTGGCCCCGACGGCGACCGTCGGCTCCGCCCCGCCGGCCGCGGCGACCGCGACCGTGGAGGAGCAGGTGATCACACTCGTCAATCGCGAACGGGCCTCGAACGGCTGCGCCGCCGTCGCGGCGCAGCCGCAACTGGCCGATGCGGCCCGCCGGCACAGCCAGGACCAGGCGGCCCACGCCAGCATGTCGCACACCGGCAGTGACGGCAGCTCTCCGTGGGATCGGGCGGAGCGATCCGGCTACACGCGGGCGATCGGAGAGAACGTGGCGGCGGGCTACCGCACCGCCGACGCGGTCATGACGGGCTGGATGAACAGCGACGGTCACCGCGCGAACATCCTCAACTGCCAGGCCAAGGCGATCGGCGTCGGACTCGCGGCCGCGAGCGACGGCACGATTTACTGGACGCAGATGTTCGGATCGGCGATCTAGTCCGGACCATCTGACTTTTGGTTATACATCATGGGATAAACGTATTTAGTTGATGTCGCCAAGGCACGATCGTGTCGATCTTTGCGGGTTCGTTCGTTGTGATCAACGTGACGAAGCCCCCCGCGCCTCCACCCCGCTCCCCCGCTCCGCGCCGGCTGCCGCCGCGCTACCCGCTGCTGCAGAACGAACCCGTGGTGCCGACCGTGGTCTGGGTCGGGCGGATCGAACCACTCAAGGACCTGCACACGCTGATCCGGGCCTTCCAGCTCGTCCGGGATGAGCTGCCGGACGCCCGGCTCCGGCTCGCGGGTCCGGTGCCGGAACACGCCGAGGCGTACGCGCAGAGCTGCCACGCTCTGGTCGACCGGCTGGGGCTGCGGGACAGCGTCGACTTCACCGGCCCGGTCGCCAACAGCCGGAAGGCGTACGCGGCGGGGCACGTGGTGGCGCTGCCCGGCACCGCCGAGCGCATCCCGTACACCGTCATCGAGGCCATGATGTGCGGCCGCCCCACCGTGAGCAGCGACGTCGGCGGGGTCGCCGAGGCGGTCGGGGAGGCCGGCCTCGTGGTCGCGCCCGGGAACCCGGTGGCGTTCGCCGCGGCCTGCACCGACCTGCTCACCGATCCGCAGCGTCGTCGCGAGCTGGGCGCCGCGGCCCGGCGCCGGGCACTCGCCCACTTCACCACCGGCAAGATGCTCCCGGTCTACGAGCAGCTCTACCGCGACGTGCGGGCGCACGGCGCGCAGGGCGCCCCGCTGCCGCGGCGGGCGGCCCACGGCCTGCAGCACGTGCGGTAGCCGGGCATCGACGCAGCGTGGGCCGCCGAGCCGCCGGCCGTGCCGGTCGGGGCGGTCGGATCGTTGTTCCGAGGGAGAAACCTGCCGCTGTGCGCCGTTCGCGCTCCGGCGGCATCCCGCTGAGCCGGTCAGCGTGGACCAAGCCGCTACGACCTCGTGAGGTGGCGATGAAGACCCTGCTGCCGCTCTACGTGCACCCGCTCGACGAACCGACGCTGTGGCAGCCGGAGCGGCTGCGCGACGCGACGGTGGTGGTCAACGTGCAGGACGGGCCGGGAACGAAGCCGAGCGCCGTGTACGAGGTCGTGGTCGCGCAACTCGCCGACGCCGGTGTGCCGCTGCTCGGCTACGTCGACCTCGGCTACGTGTCGCGTCCGCTCGCCGACATCCTGGAGGAGGTCGAACGCTGGGCCGCGTACCGGGTCGGCGGGATCTTCTTCAACGCGGCGCCGACCAGCCCGTTCAGTGTCGGCCCGGTCGGCATGGCCGTCCGGGTGGCGCGCGCGTTCGGCCTGACCGAGGTGGTGCTCAATCCGGGCATGGCGACGGACCCCGTCTACCGCGACCTGGACGCCGCCATCTGCGCCTTCGAGGGGAGCTGGCGCGATTACCAGCGGTGGTCGCCGAAGGGGGTCGAGCCGGGCGACGGGCACCTGGTCTACGGCGTACCGGTCGAGAAACTGGACGCGGCGCGACGGCTGATGCTGATGCGGCACGCCGGTTTCGGACTCGCCACCGACCTCGACCTGCCCCACCCGTACGCCGGTCTGCCGGGCAGCCTGGGCGAACTCTCCGCGGCCTCCTGAAATGTGGGGAGGTGGCCCTGGCCGATGTGGACGGCTACGGCCGTTCGTGGCGGCGGGCAACCGGTCCTCCATGTGGAGTACGCGGCGCGGACGCGGGACTTCTGTGCGACGACGCTCGGGCTGGGGTTCGCCTCGATGCGCAACCGCCCCGAGCGGGTGATGATCTTGCTGTCGGTCGAACGGACGAGTCGTGTCGCTCACTACCCCGACACGGATCAGGGATTCTCCCTGGTCACCCGGCGGGGCCGCGGCTGGCACCGCGGGCAGCTGTACGACGACCGGTTCATGAACGGCTCCCGACGGATCGGCGCGCCACACCGGTGGCAGGGCAGCCCCTCACGGCCGTAGACGTTGAGCGAACGGTCGAAGTAGCCACTCTCGCCGTTGACGTTGACGTAGAGGGAATCAAAGCTCGTGCCGCCCGCCACCAGCGCCTCACCGAGCACCTCGCGCACATGCCCCAGCAGGCGCAGCGCGGCCGGCGCGGTGAGCGCATCGGTCGGCCGCACGCCGTGCAGCCGCGACCGCCACAGCGCCTCGTCCGCGTAGATGTTGCCGACCCCCGAGATCAACGTCTGATCCAGCAGCGCCCGCTTGACCTCCGTGCGCCTGCGCCGGATCGCGGCCGCGAACTCGCGTTCGGAGAAGGCCGGGTCCATCGGATCGCGCGCGATGTGCGCGATCTCGGCGGGAAGCGTCGCGCCGCCCGCGGAGACCGAGAGACCACCGAACGTCCGCTGGTCGACGAAGCGGAGCTCGGGACCGTTGTCGTCGAAGCCGAAGCGGAGCCGCAGGTGCGCCTCGTCGGGGGCGTCCTCCGGCTGCAGCAGAAGCTGGCCGGACATGCCGAGATGCCCGATGATCGCGTCGTCGCTGTCCAGCGGCAGCCACAGGTACTTGCCGCGTCGGCAGGCGTCGAGCACACGCCGCCCGGCCAGCACGGCCGCGAAGTGCTCGGGGCCGGGAAGATGCCGGCGCACAGCCCGCGGGTGGCGTACCTCCACGGTCGTGATCCGACGTCCGCTGACCCACTTGGCCAGCCCTTGCCGGACGGTTTCGACCTCGGGCAGTTCGGGCACGGACTCCTCCTGTCGATCAACGGCAGACGCGTCGCCTACATTCTCCCGCGTCAAGGGCCGATCAACGAGATCAGCCGACCGTGGCCCCGCCCTCGACCGGCGGCACCGCCGCAGACTCGGCGACCTTCTCCGACAACGTCCGCCAGGCCGCCTCGGCGGCCCGCTGCTCCGCCTCCTTCTTGCTGCGGCCGTCGGCGCCGCCGTACCGGTTGCCGGCCACCACCACCCAGGCGGTGAAGGTCTTCTCGTGGTCGGGGCCCGCCTCGTCGATGCGGTATTCCGGGACCCCCAGACCGAGCGCGGCGGTCAACTCCTGCAGGCTGGTCTTCCAGTCCAGCCCCGCGCCCCGCCCGGCCGACTCCGCCATCAGCGGATCGAAGAGCCGGTGGATGACGAGAGCGGCGGTGTCCAGCCCGTACTGCAGGTAGATCGCGCCGAGCAGGGCTTCGAGGGTGTCGGCGAGGATGCTCGCCTTGTCCCGTCCACCGGTGCTCTCCTCGCCCTTGCCGAGCAGCAGGTAGGCGCCGAGCCCCTGCGGACCGAGCCGCCGCGCGACGTCGGCGAGGGCCCGCATGTTGACCACGCTCGCCCGCAGCTTGGCGAGCTGCCCCTCGGGCAGGTCCGGGTGGTTGTGGAAGAGCGCCGCGGTGATCACCACGCCGAGCACCGAGTCGCCGAGGAACTCCAGCCGCTCATTGGTCGGCAGGCCGCCGTTCTCGTACGCGTACGACCGGTGCGTCAACGCCCGCTCGAGCAGCTCCGGCTCCAGCCCCACCCCGAAGGCCGCCTCAAGCTGCACGGCGGGTGGGCGGCGGCGTCTGTCGTTGGTCATGCGGTCACCTCGTCGAGATCGGAGAACAACGCGGAGATCGCCGCGGTGGCGGAGCTGCGGTGCAGGTGGGCGGCGAGCGCGATGCCCGAGGCAAGGTCGTCGCCGGTCGCCGCACCGTGGCACACGATCGCGGTCCCGGCGACCCCGAGCAGGGCGGCAGCCCTCGGGGCCGCACCGGTCGGACCGCCGGCCATCGCGTAGGCGCCTTCGATCCCCTTCAGCAGGACATTGCCGGTGAACCCGTCCGTCACCACCACGTCGGCGCGCCCGCCCAGCGCCACGTCGTACCCCTCGACGAGGCCGACGTAACGAGCGCCGCAGGGCAGATTCGCCGCCGCGAGCACAGGATCCGCGGCGCGGCGGGTCCGGTCACCCTTGCCCGGCTCGGTGCCGATGGAGAGCAGCCCGACCCGGGGAGCCACGATGCCGTGTGCGACCGCCGCGTAGGCGGCGCCGAGCATCGCGTGATGGGCGAGTGTCACCGGTCGGGCCTCCAGCGAACCGCCCACATCGAGCAGCACGACCGGACCGGCGACCGCCGGAAGGGAGGCGACCAGCACAGGACGGCGTACGCCGGGCCAGCGGCCGAAGCCGAGCGCGGCGGCCGTGACGGTCGCCCCACTGGCGCCTGCGGAGATCAGCGCGTCGGCGGCTCCCTCGGAGACGGCGGCGACGGCCGCCCGCACCGTGGTGTCGATCCGACTCGCCCGTGCCGGCGCGTCGGCCATGCCAACGACGTGGCGGACCGGACGCACCGCCATCCGGCCACGGTCCCGGGAAGAGAGCGCGCCGATGATCTCGTCGGCCACCTCGGCGGGTCCGACGAGCAACAGTTCGAGATCCGGATCAGCGCGACAGGCCCGCAGAGCGCCGTCAACCACGACGGCGGGAGCATCGTCCCCGCCGAGGAGGTCGACGGCGATCCGCGCGGTGCCCGGCTCCACGGGAACGCCGGCCGGGGTATCTCGGCCGGCCCGCGCCGGAGCCGGTGCACCGGGCAATCGCCGGGGCGTGCGCGCGACCCGATCAGAGATCGGGAGCGTCACAGTAGGCGCGAACTCAGACCTCGATGACCTGGCGACCGTTGTAGGTGCCACACACGGTGCACGCGGCGTGCGGAAGCTTCGGCGACTTGCACTGCGGGCACGCCACAGTCGCGACCACAGTGGCCTTCCACTGCGCCCGGCGGGACCGGGTGTTGCTGCGCGACATCTTGCGCTTCGGAACGGCCACGGTACTTACTCCTCTTGGGTCAATTTCGACAGGCCGGCCCAGCGCGGGTCGACCTGATCGTGACTGTGATCAGCCGGCAGCTCGTCCAGGTGCACCCCACACTCGGGGCACAGTCCTGGGCAGTCGTCCCGGCACACCGGGTTGGTCGGCAGTGCGAGCACCACCGCGTCCCGCAGCGCCGGCTCCAGGTCGATCAGGTCGCCCTGCATCCGGCCGACCTCGTCCTCGTCGGTCGTCTCGTCCGTGGTGCTGTTCTCGTACGCGTACAGCTCCTGGATCGTGACGCTCAACGAGTCACTGATGGGGCGCAGGCAGCGGCCGCACTCCCCCTCGATCGGACCGGTGACGGTCCCGGAGACGAGCACGCCCTCCGACACCGACTGGAGTCTCAGGTCGAGGCTCAGGTCGGCGCCTTCCGGCACGCCGACCATCTCCAGCCCGAGGTCCGCCGGCGCGGGGGCCACTCGATTGACCGTACGCAACGCGCCAGGTCGGCGCGGCAGCTCCCTCGTGTCGAGGACCAGCGGCGACCTGGGGTTGAGGTTGATCGACGAATGAATGCGCATAGTCAGACTCCGGCCTGTGAGAGGCCGACGAAATAGGTTACCTGGCCAGGAAGGCAATCGTCGAACCGGGGCGGTTCCACCTTATCGTCCCCCTCCGGCCCCCTTCGCGGGGCCACTCTCCCGCTCTCACCCCCACCTCACACCTCACCCGCCCCCGTCCCCGCCGCACCCCCCCGTCCGGCCCGACCCCGAGTCTCCCCGCCGATCAAGGACGTATTCGCACGGAATGATCTCCGATCGTGTGAATACGTCCTTGATCGGCACAGAAGTCCTTGATCGACCGGGGCGGCGAATGCCGCACACCGGACGACGGATGCGCCACCATGGGTCAGAACGGCAGGGGGCGCTCGGAATCTTCCCCGACGAAGGTGCCGATCTCGCGCAGCGCGTGCATCTTGTCCCGGCCGCGCTCGATCGAGGCCAGCGCCCGGGTGAGGAACTGCTCGAAGTTGGCCAGAGCCGTGTCGACGTAGTCGTCGACCTCCTCGCGCAGCCGCTGCGCCTCGGACCGCGCCTCCGCGATGATCCGTGCCCCCTCGTGCTCCGCCGAGACCGTGATCTCGTTCACGGAGACGAGCCGGGCGTGCTCCGCCTCACCCTCGCTGATGATCCGATCGGCTTCCCGCTTGCCGGCGTCCATGATCTTGTCGCGCTCTTCCAGCAGCGCGGCGGCGCGGCGCAGGTCGCCGGGGAGCTCGACACGGAGCTGATCGAGCAGTGCGATCATCTCGCCGCGGTCGACCATGCAGTTGTTCCGGGACATCGGGACCGCCCGGGCGGCCTCCACGATGGCAATGAGTTCGTCGATGCGGTCGAGCGGGTCCACCGGCATCTCTCCTGTCGTTCGGCGGCCGACACCTACATGATGCAAGGTCAACCAGATTGCTGCTGCACCCCATGATGCGGCTCGCGGGCCGCCGGACCTACCTGGTAGCCCCGGCGCGTCGCCCACACCCGGGCGCGGCCCGTCCCGCCCGCGCAACCAAGGCGGTGGCCCGCCCGCTCGATCTCAGACCGGCGCCCCGCCCGATCACGGCCCAACCCGCGCGATGACGGCTCAGCCGGATGATCAAGGATTCCGCGCACAGCGGGAGGACCGATGATGTGAATAGACCCTTGATCGGCGGAGAGGTCGTGTCCAACCGAGCCGGTTCACTCCGCGGCGGCGGCCCTGAGCCGCGCCCCCAGAATCCGACCCACCTCATCGGGCACGTGGGCGGAGACGTCGCCGCCCCACTTCGCCACCTCTTTCACGAGGCTCGACGAGAGGAACGAGTAGAGCGGGTTGGTCGGCATGAAGAGCGTCTCCACGCCGGCCAGGCCGTTGTTCATCTGCGCCATCTGCAACTCGTAGTCGAAGTCGCTCACCGCCCGCAGCCCCTTGACCACGACCGCCGCGTCCTGCGTCCGGCAGAAGTCGACGAGCAGGCCGCGGAACGCCTCCACGCGCACGTTGCCGTAGGAGGCGGTCACCTCCCTCAGCAACTCGATCCGTTCCTCGACGCTGAACAGACCGCGCTTCGACTGGTTGATCAGGACTCCCACGATCACCTCGTCGAACAGTCGGCTGGCGCGGCCGATGATGTCGAGGTGACCGTTGGTGACCGGGTCGAAGGAGCCGGGACACACCGCACGTCTCATGATCGGCGACCGTACCAAAGGGTGGTCTCGCCGTAGCGACGACTGCGCTCGCCGGTGATTCCATCCACCCACATCACCGCCCCGGTACGGGTGGAGCGCTCCACCACCACCACGGCGTCCGTCGCCAGCCACCCGCCGTCGACCAGCGCGGCCAACATCGCGGTGATCTCCTTGTCGGGTACGGCGTACGGCGGGTCGGCGAAGACGACGTCGTACGCCCCGCCATCCGGGGCCGAGCCGAGGACGGTCAGCACTTTCCCCGTGACCAGTCGGGTCGCGTCCCCGGCGCCGAGCGCGGCCACGTTGTCCCGGATGATCCGGCCCGCCTTGGCGTCCGCCTCGACCAGCAGCACATGCTCCGCCCCGCGCGACAGCGCCTCCAGTCCCACGGCCCCGGATCCGGCGTACAGGTCGGCGAAGCGCGCGCCGTCGAGATCGATCATCGTGTCCAGCGCGCTGAACAGCGCCTCGCGCACCCGGTCCGAGGTGGGGCGGGTGTGCGCGCCGGCCGGGGCGACGATGCGGCGGCCACCGAGCGTGCCGGCGACGATCCGCGTCATGACGTCTTCCTGGTCATGAGGTTGACGCTACGCGACCGGAATTCACCGCTGCGCAATGGCTGACACATCCGAAAACCACGAAGAGGTACCGGATAACGACGAGCCGTATATCAATCATCTCGAATCAACAACATCATCCTTATGGCACCTTGTGGACCACCATGGACATTCAGGAACCGCTAAGGTCGGGCGCTGTGCCGGCGGGACCCCAGCCGGCGCACGACGTGGGGAGGCGTCGCAACGAGTTGAGCTGCTGATATTTGCAGCCGGCTCCCGCCGCCCCTGCGCCGTGCCCTGAATGCCCCCCTTTCTTTCAGGAGTACGCGTGATCCGTCCCAAGCTGTCGCTGCGGCGGCCGCTCGCCGTGGCTGGCGCCGCACTCGTCGGCCTCACCGCCGTCGTGGCGATCGCCGCACCCGCGAGCGCCCACCACAGCGTCGTCTCTGGCCAGTTCAAGTGCGACACCGCGACCGGTGAGTTCGTCGGTAAGTGGACCGTCGACAGCGTCGCCATCCCGGGCGTCAACAAGTACAAGCTCACCACTGTCGACGCGAAGTCCTTCGTCGGCCGAAAGGCGACCGACGCCACCGTCCCCGGCATCGCCGTGTGGACCGGCGAGGGTTACCCGCACACGACCGGCAGTCCCCTCGTCGGCGAGCTGCGCGTGCCGGGCGACACCACCAAGGTGTCGCTCAGCGTGATGTCGCAGTGGGAGAACCGGCACCAGGAGACCCAGGCGAAGGGGGCTATCGTCCGCCTCGGCGGCAAGTGCACCAAGCCGGCCCCGTCGCCGGCGCCGAAGACCCCGAAGCCGAGCGCGAGCGTCGAGCCGCAGTGTGACGGCAGCGCGATCGTGAAGCTTCAGAACGGCGCGGACGCGACCGCGGCCGCCGAGTTCACGCTCACGGCGGGTGCGTCCAAGACCTACACGGTTGAGGCCGGCAAGACCGAGACGGTGACCGTGACGGCAGCGAACGCCGCCAACATCAAGGTGACCGCCAAGGGCATGGACAAGGCCCTCATCGAGGGCCCGGCGGGCGAGGCGGCGAACTGCGTCAAGCCGGACGAGGCGACTGGCGTCTTCGAGGCCACCTGTGACGAGTTCATCTTCACGATCGAGAACCCGAAGGGCGGCGAGACGGTCAACGCGACCTTCACCCCCAACAAGGGCGACGCGCAGAAGCTGACCGTGGCCCCGGGCGAGACCAAGTCGGTCAAGTTCAAGGGCGAGAAGGGCCTCACTGTCACGCCGTCCGCAGAGGGCCTCGACGACTCCGAGCCGATCGCCTGGGACACGGAGAAGCCCAAGGACTGCCCCGTGGCCGGTGGCAACGGTGGCGGGGACAGCCTGCCGGTGACCGGTGCCGCTGCGGGCACGATCGCGGGTGGCGCTGCCCTCCTGCTGATCATCGGCGGCGTGCTCTTCTTCATCGCGCGGCGTCGCAAGGTGACCTTCACCGCCTGATCCGCACCAACCGCTCGATCTGAGCAAACAGACTGAGGGCGCGTTGAC
Source organism: Micromonospora sp. NPDC049679 (assembly GCF_040659735.1). Lineage (NCBI taxonomy): Bacteria > Bacillati > Actinomycetota > Actinomycetes > Micromonosporales > Micromonosporaceae > Micromonospora > Micromonospora sp. NPDC049679. The sequence continues at coordinate 71,037 of NZ_JBFANZ010000010.1, read as the reverse complement.
CACTGGTCGACGCGCCCTCAGCGTCTTGCTTGCCCGGTGCGACACCGCTCAGCACCGCAACGCGGTTCACCGTCAGGCGTCACTCACCCCCAGCACAACGAACAATGTGGCCGGTGGCCCTTGCTCTGCTTCGCAGGGGAAACGTGGGTCAGCCCTTTTCCAGGTACTCCGCGCGCTCCTCGTCGACCAGCGCGGCCACCGAGGCGGCGAGAGCCGGCTGACGCTCCAGCTCCGGATCGTCGGAGACCAACTCGGTCGCCTCGGCGCGGGCGTCGCGGATCAGGTCGGTGTCGCGGAGCAGGGAGAGCAACCGCAGGTGCGATCGGCGACCGGACTGGGTCGCACCGAGCACGTCCCCTTCGCGCCGCTGCTCCAGGTCGAGCTCGGCCAGCTTGAAGCCGTCCACCGTGGACGCCACGGCGTCGAGCCGTTCCCGGGCCGGTGTCCCCTCCATCGCCTCGGAGACCAGCAGGCAGAGCCCCGGCGCCTTGCCGCGACCGACCCGGCCGCGCAGCTGGTGCAACTGGGACACCCCGAAGCGGTCCGCATCGAGCACGATCATCACCGTCGAGTTGGGCACGTCGACGCCGACCTCGATCACGGTGGTCGCCACGAGCACGTCAAGCTCACCGGCCGCGAAGGAGCGCATCATCGCGTCCTTCTCCTCGGCGGGGAGCTTCCCGTGCAGCGCCCCGATCCGCAGCCCGTGCAGCGGCCCCTCGGCCAGCAGCGGCGCCACCTCCAGCACCGCCAGCGGTGGACGCCGCCCGTCCTCGCCCGGCTCACCGGCCTCCTCGGCCGAGGCCGGGCCCTCGCCGATGCGCGGGCAGACGACGTACGCCTGATGTCCGGCCGCGACCTCCTCGCGCAGCCGCCGCCACGCCCGGTCCAGATAGGCCGGCTTCTCGGCGGCCGGCACCACATGCGAGGCGATCGGCGAACGTCCCCGTGGCAACTGCGAGAGCGTGGAGACCTCGAGGTCGCCGTAGACGGTCATCGCCACCGTACGCGGAATCGGCGTCGCCGTCATCACCAGCACGTGCGGCGGTTGCTCGGCCTTGGCGCGGAGCGCGTCGCGCTGCTCCACCCCGAAACGGTGCTGCTCGTCGACGACCACCAACCCGAGGTCAGCGAAGTCGACGCCCTCGTAGAGCAGCGCGTGGGTGCCCACGACGATCCCCGCGTTGCCGCCGCCGACCTCGTCCAACGCGCGCCGTCGCGCCGCCGCCCCGAGCGATCCGGTCACCAGCGCGAGCCGGGTGGCGTTGTCGGCGGAGTCGAGCTCGCCACCGCGGCCCAGCGGCCCGAGCAGGTCGAGGATCCCCCGGTAGTGCTGCGCGGCGAGCACCTCGGTCGGCGCGAGCAGCGCGGCCTGGCCACCCGCGTCGACGACCTGCAGCATGGCCCGGAGCGCGCACACGGTCTTGCCCGAACCCACCTCGCCCTGCAGCAGCCGGTGCATCGGGTGCGCCGTCGCGAGGTCCGCTGCGATCTCCTCCCCTACCTGCCGTTGCCCGTCGGTCAACTCGTACGGCAGGCGCGCGTCGAACGCCGCCAGCAGCCCTTCGTCGCGTCGGGGTCGGGGTCGCGCCGGCCACGACGCGGCGCGGTGCTTGCGCTGCACCAGCGTCAGCTGTACGGCGAAAGCCTCGTCCCACTTGAGTCGCCGGCGCGCCCTGGCCAGCGCCTCCTTCGTCGACGGACGGTGGATCTCCCGCAGGGCGGTGCCGATGCCGATCAGGTTTCGGCTGGCGCGGACGGTCGCCGGCAGCGGGTCCTCGGGCGGGGTGAAGGTGTCGAGCACGACCCGCACGCAGCGGGCGATCACCCAGGTCGGCACGGCCGCGGCCGCCGGGTAGACCGGGATCAGTGCCCCGGCGAACTCCTCGATCTCCTCCTGAGCCGCCGCCTCGCCGTCGGCGGGACCCTCTCCCAGCAACACGTATTCCGGTCCGTTGAGCTGCCGCTTGCCGCGGAACTCGGTGACCTTGCCGGCGAAGAGTCCCCACCGCCCGGGGCGCAGCTCCCGCTCGCGCCACGCCTGGTTGCCGAAGAAGGTGAGCGTGAGCATCCCGCCGGAGCCGTCGCCGACGGTCACTTCGAGCAGGTTGCCGCGACGCTGGCGCATCGGGCGTACGGCGGCGCGCTGCACCTGGCCGAGCACCGTCACCTGCTCCCCGACCTCCAGCGACCGGATGTCGGTGTGCTCGCCGCGCTCGTCGTAGCGGCGGGGGAAGTGATAGATCAGGTCGCCGGCCGTGTGCAGGTCGAGGTGGCTGGCGAGCGCCTTGGCGGTCTTCTCCCCAACCAGCTTCTTCAGCGGCGTGTCCATCGCGGACGTGTCGGTCATTCGATCCCTATCAGCAACGGGTAGAACGGCTGTCCGCCGTCGTAGCTGTGCACCTCGACGAAGGGCCAGTGCTCGGTGAGGTGCGCGCGGACGGCGTCGGCGAGGCCATCCGGGGCCTGCGCGCCGAGCAGCAGCGTGACGAGCTCGCCGCCGCCGCCGAGCATCCGGTCGAGCAGGGCGCGGGTGGTCTCGACCAGCGCCGTGCCGACCAGGTGGACCTCGCCCTCCACGAGGGCGAGTACGTCGCCGGGATGGCACGGACCGGCGATGGTCAGCGCCTCGCGGCTGGCGTAGCAGACCTCTGCGTAACGGCAGGCGCCCGCGGCCTCGGCCATGGCGATCACGTCGTCTTCGAAGCGCCGCTCGGCGTCGCGGACGGCCAGCGCGGCGAGCGCCTGCACCGGCGAGCGGGTCGGCACGACGCTCACCCGCAGCCCGAGCGCGTGCGCCTCGCGGGCCGCGGCGCTCGCCACCGCCTGGGTGTTGGGATCGTTGGGCAGGACCACGACCCGGGCGGCGCGGGTGGCGCGGATCGCGTCGAGAAGCTCACCGGTGGAGGGGTTGCCGGGAACGACGGTGGCGCCCTCGTCGGTGAGAATCCGGGCGATCCCGTCGCCCGCGGCGACCACCACGGCGGCGCGCGCCTGCGGCCCGGGGCCGACCGGTCGCGGCGCGACCCGGTCCTCGAACCGGGTCACCGAGATCTGATGGGGCCGGCCGGCGACGATCCCGGCCTCCAGCGCCGCGCCGACATCGTTGACGTGGACATGCACCTGCCAGGTCGGCGGCTCGCCCTCACCGGTCCCCACCACCACGAGCGAGTCACCGAGCCCGTCGAGCAGCGTCCGGAGTCGGCCGACCGCGGCTTCCTCCGCGTCGAGCAGGAACTGCACCTCGTAGGCGTACTCCGGGGAGCCGGTCTCCCGCGCGGCGATGGCCGGGGGGCGGGCGGCGGGCGACGCGGGCGCGGGCCGGGGTTGCTCCTCACCGCTGACGACCTCGACCAGCGCGTCGAGCAACACGCAGAGACCGCGCCCGCCCGCGTCGACGACCCCGGCCCGGGCGAGTTCGGGCAACTGCTCAGGCGTGCGGGCCAGCGCGTCCGCCGCGGCGCCCGCGGCGGCGCGCACCACCGTGCAGAGATCGTCGGAGTCGGCCGCCTCCGCCGCTGTCGCCGCCGCCGTGACCACGGTGAGCAGGGTGCCTTCGACCGGCTTGGCCACCGCGGCGTAGGCCGCCGTCGTCGCCGCGCGGAGCGCCCCGGCCAGTGCCCGGCCGCGGATCGTGGCGGTGCCGGCGAGCGCGTCGGCGATCCCGCGCAGTATCTGCGACACGATCACGCCGGAGTTGCCCCGCGCGCCGAGCAGCGCGCCACGCGCCATCAGCCGGAGGACGTGACCGTGCGGCGTGCGCGCGCCCTCGGGGGAGTTGTCGAGATCCCGCGCGAGGGCCTGGTGGGCGGAGGCGAGGGTCAGCACGAGGTTGGTGCCGGTGTCGCCGTCTGGCACGGGATAGACGTTGAGCTCGTCGATCTCGCCCTGATGCCGCTTCAACGCCTCCAGCCCGCCCGCGCACCACCGTCGCACGGCGGCGGCATCGAGGGTCTCCAGCACGGCCAGAAGCCTACTTGCGCGCACCGACACCCGCCCCCCACGCCGCCCCGCGTCCCCGCCGCCTTCCCGTGCCCGTCCCCTCCTCTTCGTATCGATCAAGGACGTGTTCTCATTGTTTGATCTTCGTTCGTGCGAATACGTCCTTGATCGACGCGCATTTCCGCGTTCGACAGCGGGGCGTCTGGCACGGCGGGGCCTGCTGGGAGCCGATTGGCCGGTTGCCCTGCGCATCGGGTAACCTGGCCAGGTTGCCCGGGCAGCATTCCTCGGCGACCCCATGAACGATCAATCCCAGGAGTAAACCCGTGGCTAGCGTCTGCGACGTCTGTGGCAAGGGACCGGGCTTCGGCCACAACGTGTCCCACTCGCACCGGCGGACCAACCGCCGCTGGAACCCGAACATCCAGTCGGTGCGCACCCCCGCCGGAGGTGGCAACACCCGTAAGATGCAGGTCTGCACCTCCTGCATCAAGGCCGGCAAGGTCGTGCGCGCCTGACGCGTCCGCGCGTCGCCGTACCTTTCACTCAGCCGCCGGGTCGATGACCCGGCGGCTGAGTGTGTCTGTCTCGATCACGGACAATCCCGCACGCGTATGGGCGATCAGGCGGAGCCGTCAGAGGGTACGGCCGAACGAGATGCAGTTGGGCGAGTCGCGGTAGTAGCCGAAGTTCTCGATCCGCTCGTACCCGCAGGAGCGGTACATCGCGATCGCCTCGGGCTGCTTGTCGCCGCACTCCAGGACGATCCGCTTGCGTCCCTGGTCACGCGCCGACTGCTCCACGGCGGCGAGCACCGACCGTGCCACGCCCCGCCCGCGCACGGCGGGGGCCGTGTACATCCGCTTGAGCTCCGCGACCTCGCCGGAGTCGCCGTGGCTGCGCCAGCCGGCGCAGCCGACCGGTTCGCCGGCCAGGTACGCGACGAGGAACGTCCCCGCCGGCGGCTCGAAGTCGGCGGCGTCCACCGGGGTGTCGTCACCGCTGCCGCCGTACCGCTCCCCCAGATCGGCCATCGCCGCGACGACCAGTTGCTGCGCGACCGGGGAGTCGAAGCGCACCACGCGGATCTCGATATCACTCACCCGTAAAGGGTACGACCGGCGTCCGGGCCTTACGAAAGCTGTCCGGCGGGCTACCGGAAGTGGTCCCAGCCCGCGGCGCCCTTGTGCGCCCTGCCGTCCACCGTCACCGCGCTCCCCTCGATGACATGACCGATCTGCCGCCACCCCTCCGGCAGTGGCGCGTCGTCGCGGAACGTCGCGGCCAGCGCGTGGTCGTCGCCGCCACCGAGCACCCACAGGTACGGATCGACGCCGAGGGCGTGCGCCGCGTCCCGCATCTGGCGGGGCACCTCGAACACGTCCCGCCGCAGGTCGATGCCGACCCGGCTGGCGGTGGCGATGTGTCCGAGGTCGGCCACGAGCCCGTCCGAAATGTCGATCATGGACGTGGCCCCACCCCGCGCGGCCCGCGGACCCGCCGCGTACGGGACCTCCGGACGGCGGTACGCCTCGACGAGCAGCTTGGGCGTACGGAAGCCGCGCGACAGCACGGTGTAGCCGGCGGCGGCGTACCCGAGCCGACCGGCGAGCGCGACCACGTCACCGGCGCGGGCGCCGCTGCGCAGCACGGGGGCGGCGCCGTGCAGATCGCCGAGCGCCGTGACGGCGATGGTGAGCGTGGGGCTGGCGGACATGTCGCCCCCGACCACGCTCGCGCCCACCTTGGCCGCCTCCCCGGCGAGTCCGTCGGCGAGGTCCTCGGCCCAGCGGACATCGAGTCCGGGCGGGGCGCAGAGCGCGACGAGAAGCGCCGTCGGGACGGCGCCCATCGCGACGATGTCGGCCAGGTTGGCGGCGGCCGCGCGGTGCCCGACGTCGACGGCACTGGACCAGTCGCGTCGGAAGTGCCGCCCCTCGACCAGCACGTCGGTCGAGGCGACCACCCGGCCGTCGGAGGCGGCCACCACAGCGGCGTCGTCGCCGGGCCCCAGCAGACACGTCGGCCCCACCGGAAGGCGTGCGGTGACCCGGGCGATGAGACCGAACTCGCCCGTTCTCGCCAGGCTCATGCACCCGCCCCGTCTCGCATGTCGACCGCCGGTAAGGAGAATACGGACCACCGCACCCGGCGGCGGGCCGTCGGCCGTACCCCCGCTGCATGCGCCGGCACCGCATCGAACTGGCCGATCCGCACGCTCATGCCGCGTCGCGCTCGGTCATCGCTTGCCTCCCTCGGGCACCGTCATGAATCCGCCCTGCTCCGTACGGTAGTTTCACGGGCGAGCCGCTCCCGGCGGCGGATAGGAGTGGGCTCGTGGTCCAGGCGTACATCCTCATCCAGACCGAGGTCGGAAGGGCACGTGACGTGGCCGGATCGATCGCGGATATCTCGGGCGTGGTCCGGGTCGACGCGGTGACCGGCCCGTACGACGTGGTGGTGCTCACCGAGGCGCGCACCGTCGACGAGCTCGGCAAGCTGATCGTGAGCAAGGTGCAGATGGTGCCCGGCATCACGCGCACCCTCACCTGTTCCGTGGTCCACCTGTAAATGGACGACTCCGTCAAGGCCCGGCGCTCCGACCGCACCACCCGGCAGGCGGCGATCTGGGCCACCGTCGTGGCCGTGCCGCTCACCGCACTGATCGCGGTCGTCGCCTTCAGCCGGCTCAACCCGGCCGAGCCCGCCGCGCCGTCGACGTCGGCGACGCCCCGGCCGCAGTCGACCTCGCCGGTCTCGATGGCCGCTCCGCCGCTGGACGAGCGGGCGGCGACCGTCTGCCGGGCGTTGTTGTCACGGCTGCCGGCGCAGCTTCGCGATCTGCCGCAGCGAACCGTCACCGGGGGGCACGAGCAGAACGCGGCGTACGGCGATCCGGCGATCACCATGGCGTGTGGCATACCCCTCCCCTCGTTCCCGCCGACCGACATCGTCTACCCGCTCGACCGGGTCTGCTGGCATGCCGGGGACCGTCCGGACGCAACGGTCTGGACGACGGTCGACCGGGAGGTGCCGGTGCAGGTGACGGTGCCGAAGACGTACGACGAGCCGGGGCAGTGGGTGATCCCGTTCTCCGCCCCGGTGATCGCGGCGGTGCCGTCGGCGAAGACCATCCCGACCGGCTGCGGCGGGTGATCGGCAGGGACGGCCCGCCACGGCGAGCCATCGGCGTGCACCTCAGTGCAGGCCGGTGCCGCGGCGCAGCGCGGTGCGGATCAGCCGGTTGACCAGCTTCGGGTATTCGAGGCCGGTCGCCGCCCACATCCGCGGGAACATCGACGTCGAGGTGAAGCCGGGCATCGTGTTGATCTCGTTGAGGTAGATGTCCAGCTCGGGGGTGACGAAGAAGTCGACCCGGGCGAGACCGGCGCAGTCCAGCGCGGTGAACGTGCGGCAGGCGTACTCCTGGATCTGCCGCGTCACGTGCTCCGGCAGTGGCGCCGGGATCTCGTATTCACACGCGTCATCGAGGTACTTGGCCTCGAAGTCGTAGAAGTCGTTGGCCGAGACGACCCGCACCTCGGCCAGGAGCGACGCCTCCGGCGCGCCGCCGGCCTCGCCCTCCAGCACGCCGCACTCGATCTCCCGACCGATGATCGCCCCCTCGACGAGCACCTTCGGGTCGATCTCGCGGGCCATGGTGACGGCCGCGTCCAGGTCGTCCCAGTCGGAGACCTTCGTGATGCCGAACGAGGAGCCGGCGCGGGACGGCTTGACGAACACCGGCAGGCCGAGCCGCTCCTTGTCGGCCTCCGACAGCGTCATCCCGGCCCGCAGCACCGCGTAGGGGCCCACCGGGATCCCCTCGACCGTGGCGAGCTTCTTGGTGAACTCCTTGTCCATGGCGGCGGCGGAGGCGAAGACGTTGGCGCCGACGTAGGGGATGCCGGCCATCTCCAGCAGCCCTTGGATCGTGCCGTCCTCGCCGTAGGCGCCATGCAACACCGGGAAGACCACATCGACGTCGGCCAGCGCCCGCGGACCCTCGGCCGGGTCGAGCACCATCAAACCGTGGCCGGTCGGGTCGCCGGGGAGTATGACGGCGTTGCCGATCCCGGCGGTGATCTCCGGCAGCTTCCGCTCGGTGATCGCGAGCTGTGCGGGGTCGCCGCCGGCGAGGACCCAGCCGCCCTCACGGGTGATGCCGACCGGAACGACCTCGAACTCGTCCGGGTCGAGAGCGCTCAGCACGCTGCCGGCGCTCACGCAGGAGATGCCGTGTTCGGGGCTGCGCCCGCCGAAGACGATGGCGACGCGGGTCTTCCGGGGACTCGTCACAGACATGCCTTTCGTTCCCGACTGCGGAGCGCGCCGGGCACACTCCTCGCGCTCACCGGGGAGACCCTACTCTGCGTGGCCGTCCGCCGTGCCGTGACCGCCGGGAGCGCAGCTGACCGGACGACGGGTAGCCAAGAGCGCCACTGAACGTGACGAAAAAGGACGCCCGTACCCCACTCCTCCCCCGTTGATCATGAAGTTACCGCGAAAATCGCGGGCATCCGCAGCGATGACTTCATGATCAACAAGCTTCGGGCGGGCGCGAGAGGGTCCACCCGTTCGGGTGATCCTGCTGAGACTGTCGCGATCCCGTGCAGAGCCAGCGCGTCTTCACAGAATCGCCGGGCATCGATAACGCATTCGTACGGCGAGCGCTTCACCGCGCCGCCCTCGCCCGCGATGACATCGCGCCGCAGAGCTGGCCCGACCGTCCGGACAAGGGGCTGGCCGCGTAGTTGCGCGCGGCGGCCGCGTTCGACCGGGCCGAACCCCGCCTGAAGGGTCATGGCGAAAGGCTCACCAGCGCGGCGACATCCGGTCGCGCAGGTCACGCGGATCGTCCGGGGAGGCCGGGGCGGTAACGAAGTGGCCGGCCACAACGATGATCACAGCGGGCATACTGACCCACAATTCGGAAAACCGAGCCTGCCAGCCACCGCTGAACCCAGGCCGAGCTCACCATGGGAGGCGCGGTGCCGAGAGAACTGACGCTCGGGGTCCTCTCGCCGCATCTCGGCGGCCGGTTCCACGGTGGCCTGCTCGCCGGCATCACCCGTGCGGCCGCGGACGCGAACGCGACGGTGGTCGCCATCCAGACGCTCGACGCCGGTCAGGACCAGACCGAGGTCACCGAAGCACCCGAGCTGGGCTATCCGGTCGCCTGGGAGCACGTCACCGGCCTCATCGTGATCAACGATGCGGTGAGCCCCCGCTACCTGGCCGCGCTGAAGGAGGCGGGGAAGTCGATCGTCACGGTGAGCCACGAGCTTGCGGAGCTGAAGTGTCCGGCGGTGCTGGCGGACAACAGCGCGGGCGTACGGGACGCCGTGCGGCACCTCATCGAAGAGGGGCACCGACGGATCGCGTTCGCCGGCCACCTCGGCGCCGAGGATGTCCGGCAGCGGTACGCCGCCTACCGCGACACACTGCGCGCGCACGGCCTCGTTGACGATCCGGCGCTCGTCTTCTCGTGCGACGACAATCAGGAGCCCGGGGGCGAGCAGGCCGGGCGCGCCCTGCTCGCCGCGGGCATGCCGTCGACCGCCGTGGTGGCGGGCACCGACACCAACGCGATCGGGATCATGCGCGTTCTCACCGACGCCGGGCACCACCTCCCCGACGAGCAGGCCATCGTCGGCTTCGACGACATGCAGGCCGCGACATACGCCGTGCCGCATCTCTCCACCGTGCAGCAACCGGTGGACATGCTGGGCAGGACCGCCGTCGCCGTGCTCCTCACCGAACTGGCCGCCGGGACCGCGTCCACGGCGCAGCACCGGGTGCCGACCACCTTCGTCGTCCGGGACTCGTGCGGCTGCGGCCGCGACCGGCTCGCCGCGTACCCGACGGAGTCCGGGCCATCGGCGGGCGCCCGCCGCCGGCTCGCGGAGCGACTTGCCGGCGTCCTGTTGCCGGATCCGGGCCGTCCCGGGCCCGCGGCGGCCGTCCTGTCCCGCGCGGTCGACAGCATCGCCAGCCGGGTCGAGGCAGCGATCCGGGCCTCCGTGCCGCCCCCGTCGACTGCGCTGACCGGAGCGGTCGGCGAGCTGTTCCGGCTGGGGGGCCGGCGGGTCGAGAGCCTGACGGAGCTGAGCCGCGTCGTGTCGCAGTTCGGCCGGGAGAGCATCCCCGCCGACGACCCGCCGGCCGCGGCCCGGATGACCGAGGCGGTCCACCTGATGATCCTCACGCTGGTGGAGGCGCAGGGGCGGGCGCAGTTCACCGAACGCAGCTACCTGCAACAGACGTTGAGCACGCAGCACGAGGTGAGTCTCACCATGCTCCGCGCCCACGAGGATCCGCGGCAGCTCGGCTGGCTCGCCCGTACCTCGGCGCGCGCCGGCTGCCTCGGGCTCTGGGCCGAGGGGCGTTCCGGCGCGCACGGCGACGCGGCGCTCGACATCGCCGGAACGTTCGTGCGCGACGGGCATGCCGCGGTGAGCACCCAACCGACCACCACCGCGTTGTTCCCGCCGGCCGAGCTGCTGGCGTTGGCCGGCGAGCACCCCGACGACCTCGTGCTGGTCGTACCGGTGAAGGTCAACAGCAGCGACTGGGGGCTGCTGGCCGTCGTCGACACCGTCGAGACGCACGGGGCGACGGGCCGGGAACAGCTCAACCAGTCGGCCGCCCTGCTCACCGTCGCCCTCGACCACCAGGCCGTGCTGCGGGAGCTGCGCTCGCAGGAGGAGCAGCTCCGGATCGCCGCCCGGTACGACCACCTCACCGGGCTGGCCAACCGCAGCCTCTTCCTCTGCCACGTGGACGCCGCCATCGAAGGGATCCGCCAGGATCGGGACCGCGGTTTCGCGGTGCTCTTCCTGGACCTGGACGGGTTCAAGGTGGTCAGCGACAGCATGGGCCACTCGGCCGGTGACCGACTGCTGGTGCAGGTGGCCGAGAGGATCAAGGCGTGCCTGCGGGAGTCTGACCTTCCCGCCCGTTTCGGCGGCGACGAATTTCTGATCCTGCTCGACGGGGCTCACGACATCGAGCTGCCGAGCCGGGTCGCCGAACGGCTGCACGCCGCCCTCGCCCGCCCGTTCTACCTGCAGGGGCAGCAGGTGGTCGTCAGCACCAGCATCGGGATCGCGCCGGGCAGCGCGCGCTACGACCGCGCCGAGGACCTGGTGCGCGACGCCGACATCGCGATGTACTGGGCGAAGTCCCGCCGGAAGGGCTCACACGCGATCTTCAACGTGGCGATGCACGCCAAGGCGGTGACCCGGCTGCAGACCGAAACGGAGCTGCGCCGGGCCATCGATCGGGACGAGTTCGAGGTGCACTACCAGCCGATCGTGGACCTGCCGAGCGGGCAGACGCAGGCCTTCGAGGCGCTCGTGCGCTGGCGGCACCCCGAACGTGGGCTCGTTCAGCCCGACGAGTTCCTGCCCATCGCCGAGGAGACCGGCCTGATCATCCCGATCGGACGGCGGATCCTCGACGAGGCCTGCGGCCGGCTCGCCGCGTGGCAGCACGCGAGCGGGCGACCCGATCTCAGCATGAGCCTCAACGTGTCGAACCGGCAGTTCTGGCACGGCGGCCTGGTCGACGACGTGCAGGAGTGCCTGCGCCGGACGCGGCTCGCGCCGCACACGCTGTCGTTGGAGATCACCGAAGGCGTGATCATGCACAACGTCGGGCTGGCCCGGAAGCTGCTCGAAGACCTGCACGGCCTCGGCTGCCAACTGCACATCGACGACTTCGGCACCGGCTATTCCTCGCTCGAGGCGCTGCACCGGCTACCGATCGACGCACTCAAGATCGACCGGTCGTTCGTCTCCGGCCTGGGCACCGACCCGCGGAGCGGGGAACTGGTCCGGACGATCGTGCTGATGGGGCGCAACCTGGGTCTGGACCTGATCGGCGAGGGGATCGAGAACCCGGCGCAGCGCGAACACCTGCTCCGCCTGGAATGCACGTACGGGCAGGGTTACCTGCTCTCCCGCCCGGTGCCCGCCGAGCCCGCGGCGGCGTTGGTGTCGCAACGGCACTGAGCGCCGCGCGTCACGTCCCGCGTCCGGGGCGGACCGGCCCTCAGGCGGCCCGGTCCAGCGCCGCGGTGATGTCGGCGACCAGGTCGGCGGGGTCCTCGATGCCGCACGACAGCCGGACGAACCCGGGGGTCGTGTCGTCACCCCACTGCGCCCGCCGGTCCGCCGTGGTGTGCAGGCCACCGAAGGAGGTCGCCGCGAGGACCAACGTCGACGCGTCGAGGAAGCGTGCGACCCGGTCCGCGCTGCCCAGATCGAACGAGACGATTCCCGGGATCCGCCGCATCTGCGCGCTCGCCACCGCGTACGCGGGGTCGTCGGTCAGCCCCGGCCAGCGCAGCGCCTCCACATCGGAGCGTCCCCGCAGCGTCGTCGCCACCGCCGCCGCATTGGCCGACTGACGGGCGAGCCGCAGATCCAGGGTGAACAGCGACCGGTGCGCGAGCCACGCGTCGAAGGCGCCGGGAACGGAACCGGTCGTGGTCCGCCAGGCCCGCACGGCGTCCAGCAGCTCGGGTGAACGCGTCGCCAGATAGCCGAGGAGCAGGTCGGAATGGCCGGTCAGGGCCTTGGTGCCGGACGCCACGACGAGGTCCGCGCCCAGCTCCAGCGGCCGCTGTCCGAGCGGGGTCGCGGTGGTGTTGTCGACCGCGACCAGCGCCCCGGCGGCCCGGGCCCGGGCCGCCAGGGCGGCCACGTCACAGACGTCCAGGCCGGGGTTGGCCGGCGTCTCGAGCAGGAGCAGGCGTACGCCGTCGAGCGGCGGGTACGGTCCGGCGGTCGGCACGAGCGTCACCCGCACGCCGACCGCCTCCAGCGTCGAGGTGGCGAAGGCCCGGACCGGGAAGTACCCGTCGGCGGGGAGCACGACCGCGTCACCCGGGCGCAGCACGGACAGCAGCAGCGCGGTGATCGCCGCCTGGCCGCTGGCGAAGGTGAGGCACTCGCCCCCCTCCAGCTCGCCGATCGCCGTCTCGAGGTTGCGGCGGGTCGGGTTGTCGGGTCGCCCGTAGCCGTTCACGGCGGCGGCCGGCCCGACGGTCGGGTCGAGGTGGTACGGCGCGGCGAAGACCGGACCCGGCAGGAACGGCTGACCGGGCACCGGCTCGGGCAGGCCCGCGTGCACGCAGCGCGTCCCGTCGCCGTATTCGCCATCGGCCACGGTCGGGCGGCCCACTGCGGGGATCTCAGTCACCGGCCCATCCTCGCCGACCGCCACCATCACCACCACCCGGGCCCCGTGGTCGTCACTCGGGCTTGGTGGTCCGGCTCATCAGGGCGATCACGGCGGTACGCGGGTTCACCCCCTCGTGGCAGACCCGTTCGACCTGCTCGGTGATCGGCATCTCCACACCGTGCGCCCGGGACAGGTCCCGGATCGCGAGGCAGCTCTTGACCCCCTCGGCGGTCTGCCGGGTCGCCGCCTGCGCCTGTTCCAGAGTCTCCCCCCGCCCCAGGTGCTCGCCGAACATCCGGTTCCGGGCCAACGGCGAGGAGCAGCTGGCGACCAGGTCACCCATGCCGGCCAGGCCGGCGAAGGTGAGCGGGTCGGCGCCGAGCGCCACTCCGAGCCGCGCCGTCTCGGCCAGCCCCCGGGTGATCAGCATCGCCCGGGTGTTGTCGCCCAGCCCCATCGCCGTGGCGATGCCGTACGCCAGCGCGATCACGTTCTTCACCGCGCCGCCCAGCTCGGCGCCGATCACGTCGTCGTTCGTGTAGGGCCGGAAGTAGGGCGTGGTGATGGCCCGTTGCACGACGGTGGCGCGGTCGATGTCCGTACCGGCGACCACCGTCGCCGCCGGCTGTTCGGCGGCGATCTCGGGGGCGAGATTGGGACCGGAGACCACGACCACCCGGTCCGGGGCGACCCCGGCGGTCTCCACGATCACCTCGCTCATCCGCTTGGTGGTGCCGAGCTCGATCCCCTTCATCAGGGAGACCAACGTGGCGTCGGGGTCGAGGACGCCGGCCCATTCCGCGAGGTTGCCCCGCAGGGTCTGCGACGGTACGGCGAGCACGACCAGCCCGGCCCCGGCGATCGCCTTGGGGGCGTCGCTGGTGGCGGTGACCCGCTCCGGCAGCCGCACACCGGGCAGGTAGTCGGGGTTCATGCCGGTCGTCCGGATCGCCTCGGCGACCGAATCCCGGCGTGCCCAGATGGTCACCTCGCTGCCCGCATCCGCGAGGATCTTGGCGAACGCCGTGCCCCAGGAACCGCCGCCGAGCACGGCCACGTGGCTGAGCGCGCTCATGCTCCGGCCTCCCCTTCGTGGGCGGGCTGCCGGGCCGGGCGCGACCAGAGCGGCGGCGGGGTGCCGCCGCGGATCTCGGCCAACATGTCCCGGAGCCGCAGCATGATCACATCGGTCATCTCGTCGAGCGTGGCTTTCGTCGGGTTGGCGCCGGCCCAGCGGCTCAGGTCGATCGGCGGCCCGGCCACGACCGTGACCGGGATGCGCGGCCGCAGACCGGGCCTCGCCGTGCGCGGGTCGAACAGCTTCTCCGGGCCCCACATGACCAGCGGAATCACCGGCGCCCCGGTGGTCAGCGCCAGCCGGGCGGCCCCGGTCTTGCCGCGCATCGGCCACAGGCCCGGCTCGCGGGTCGTCGTGCCCTCCGGGTAGATCACGACGGCGCCGCCCTCTCTGATGGCCGCGACCAGCGCGTCCAACGACTTCGCCGCGTCGACCGAGCCCCGCTCCACCGGGATCTGCTTCACCTTGTGGAGCAGCCAGCCCACTCCCGGCACCTTGAACACGCTGGCCTTGCCAAGGTACTGCGGCCAGCGTCCCGCGTCGTAGATGAAGTGCGCCGACACGAGTGGATCGGCATGCGAGATGTGGTTGGGCACGATGATCATGCCTCCCTCGGCGCGGAGGTGCTCCATCCCGCTCCAGTCGCGCCGGGTCCACACCGTCATCACGGGCTTGACCACCGCCACCGCGAAACGCCGCCAGAACCCCACCCTGCGCCGTGTCACGGTTCCTCCTCGTCGTGCCCTCCCCGCCGGCGCCGCCCACCCCACCGGCGCCGTACGACGCCACCTGACGTCTGAAGCGAAATCATGCCTGCTCGGCCCCGGGCACGGCCAGCGAGGGGATGCTCACCTTGCTGGCAGGATTGCGGTGTGGGCGATTTGACCTGGACAGTCGTGCTGCCGGTGAAGCGGCTCCCCGCGGCCAAGAGCCGGCTGCGCGGGGCACTGCCCGGCGTGCCGCACGAACGGCTGGCGCTCGCCCTGGCCCAGGACACGGTGGCCGCCGCGCTGGCCTGTCCGCCGGTCACAGAGGTGCTGGTGGTGACGTCCGACCCGGCGGCGACCGCCGTGCTCGGGGCGCTCGGCGCCCGGGTCGTGCCGGATCCGCCGTACCCCGGGCTCAACCCCGCCTTCGCCGCCGGAGCGGAGCTGGTCAGCGGTTCGGACCGATGGGTCGCCGCGCTCACCGCCGATCTCCCGGCACTGCGACCCGCCGATCTGGCGGGGGCGTTGCGCGCCGCGGCGCACGGGCCGGCCGACGTACGTCATTTCGTCGTGGACGCGCCGACCACCGGAACTGTCCTGCTCACCGCGCCCCCCGGAGTGCCGCTCGATCCACGGTTCGGCGTCGGGTCGGCCGCCGCGCACGGCGGCTCCGGTGCGCTGGCGCTCGCCGGCGCGTGGCCCACCCTGCGTCGCGATGTCGACACCGCCGCCGATCTGGCCGCGGCGGCCTCCTTCGGGTTGGGCCGGCACACCGCCGCCCTGCTCCCCTCGCTGGCGCCGGCCGACTCCTGACCTGTGCTGCACGCCGCCGGCATGCGTTAGGTTGCTGGCATGCAGGGCACGGTGGCGACCTTCGACGCGCAGACCCGCTCCGGCACGCTGCTTCTCGACGACGGCGCCGAGGTGCCGTTCCCGACCGCCGCCTTCGACGCCTCCGGTCTCCGGCTGCTCCGCCTCGGTCAGCGGGTACGGATCGAGCGTGACGAGTCGGGCGAGGTGCGCCGCGTTACGCTCCCCACCTTCGACTGATCAAATCGGAGGATGTTCGTTTTGCGTTAACCCGAATCGGGTCATGATGAGCGACATGACTACCGCCCCCGCACGACGCCCCTCCCGTCCGCGCCGGGCACCCGTCGGCCCGGATCCGGACCCGGCGACCGCCGCCGCGTCCCACCCGGCCGCCACGCACCCCGCCGAGATGCCCACCGCTTCCGACCGCGCCCAGCCCACCGTCGCCCCGCCGCAGGCCGACGCCGAGCACGCCGGCCCCCGATCGGGCAGCCCCGCCGAGCGTCCCGCCGAGCCCGGCGAGCCCGGCCCGGCCGCCGTGGCGCCCGCGCCCCACGCCGCCCGCGACGCGGGCCACGCCCCGCCGCCGGACGACGACCCGCCACCGCTACCGGAGCCGCTCCCCGAGGACCGGTTCATCAACCGGGAGCTGTCCTGGCTGGACTTCAACGCCCGGGTGCTGGCGCTGGCCGAGGACCCGAACACTCCGCTCCTGGAGCGGGCGAAGTTCCTGGCGATCTTCGCCCGGAACCTCGACGAGTTCTACATGGTCCGGGTCGCCGGCCTGAAGCGTCGGCTCCAGGCCGGCCTCCCCGTACGTGGCGGCGACCGGATTCCCCTGCGCACCCAGCTGGAGCTGATCGCGGAGAAGAGCGCCGACCTGGTCGCCCGGCACGCGCGCTGCTTCATGGAGGACGTGCGGCCGGGGCTGGCGGCACGGGACGTCCACCTGGTCCATTGGGCCGATCTGCAGTCGGCGGAACGGGAGAAGCTGCACGGCTACTTCCGTGAGCACATCTTCCCGGTGCTCACCCCGCTCGCGGTCGACCCGGCGCACCCGTTCCCCTACATCTCCAGCCGGTCACTCAACCTCGCGGTCGTGGTGCGGGACCCCGACGGGGGCCCCGAGCTCTTCGCCCGGGTCAAGGTCCCCAACAACGTGCCGCGTTTCGTCGTGGTCACGCGGGAGGCCCGGCTCACCCGCTTCCTGCCCGTCGAGGACCTGATCGCCGCCCACCTCGGTGAGCTCTTCTCCGGTCGGCAGGTGGTCGAGTGCCACCTTTTCCGGGTCACCCGCAACGCCGACGTGGAGGTCGACGAGGACCGCGACGAGGATCTGTTGCAGGCCCTCGAACGCGAGCTCGCGCGGCGTCGCTTCGGCCCCTCCGTACGGCTGGAGGTCGCCGCCTCCATCTCCGAGCACGTGCTCGACCTGCTCGTGCGCGAGCTGGACATGGACAGCCAGGACGTGCTGCGGGTGCCGGGGCTGATCGACCTGTCGGCGTTGTGGCAGGTCTACGAGGAGTGCGACCGACCGGAGCTCAAGGACCGGCCCTTCGTGCCGGCGACGCACCCGCGGCTGGTGGAGGGCGAGATTCCGCGCAGCGTCTTCGCGACGCTGCGCGAGGGCGACATCCTGGTCCACCACCCGTACCACTCCTTCTCGACGAGCGTGCAGCGCTTCATCGAGCAGGCCGCGGCGGACCCGCAGGTGCTCGCCATCAAACAGACCCTCTACCGCACCAGCGGCGACTCCCCGATCGTCGACGCGCTGATCGACGCGGCGGCCGCCGGCAAGCAGGTGGTGGTTCTGGTCGAGCTGAAGGCCCGCTTCGACGAGCAGGCCAACATCGGCTGGGCGCGGATGCTCGAGCACGCCGGCTGCCACGTCGTCTACGGCCTGGTGGGGCTCAAGACGCACTGCAAGACGGCGCTGGTGGTACGCCAGGAGGGAAACCAGCTGCGCCGCTACTGCCACATCGGCACCGGCAACTACCACCCCAAGACCGCGCGCCTCTACGAGGACTTCGGCATGCTCACCGCCGACCCCGAGGTCGGCGCCGACCTGACCGACCTGTTCAACGTGCTCACCGGATACAGCCGTCAGACGGCGTACCGACGGCTGCTGGTCGCCCCGCACGGCGTCCGCACCGGCATCATCGAACGGATCGACCGGGAGATCGACCACGTCCGCGCGGGCGGCCCCGGCCTGGTGCAGATCAAGGTGAACTCGCTGGTCGACGAGGAGATCGTGGACTCGCTCTACCGGGCGTCCCGGGCCGGCGTCCGGGTCGACCTGCTGATCCGCGGCATGTGCACGCTGCGCCCGGGAGTGCCGGGGCTGTCGGAGAGCATCCGCGTCCGCTCGATCCTCGGTCGCTTCCTGGAGCACTCCCGCGTCTTCCGCTTCGGCAACAACGGTTCGACCGAGTTCTGGATCGGCTCCGCCGACCTGATGCACCGCAACCTCGACCGCAGGGTGGAGGCGTTGGTGCAGGTGACGGACGCGGCTGCCCGCGCCGAGCTGGACCAGGTGCTGACCGCCGCGATGGGCCCGGAGTGCGAGGCGTTCGAACTCGCGGCGGACGGCGGCTGGCGTCGTCGGGTCTCCACCCCGGAGGCGCCCCTGCTGCACCTGCAGGAGCTGCTGCTGCGTCGCACCGTCGGGCCCGGCACGTGATCGGCACCGGCGGGCGCGCCGGCGCGGATAGGCTGACCGACATGCTGGAGGAGGAGCGCAAATACGAGGTCAGGGGCGACTTCGCGCTCCCCGCGCTCGGCGAATGCCTGCCCCCCGGCGGCCGGGTGGTGCGGCTGCCGCCCGTCACCCTCACCGCGACCTACTTCGACGCCCCCGATCTGCGCCTGGCCCGCGCCGGGGTCTCGTTGCGGCACCGTGACGGCGACCGGGAGCCGTGGACGGTGAAGCTCCCTGCCGAGCTGCCCGGCGTGCGGCACGAGATCTCCCGCGCGGGCAGTGCGGGGGAGCCGCCCGCCGACCTCGTCGCGTTGGTTTCGGCGTATTCCCGGGGCGCGCGGCTGCGACCGGTCGTCGTGATCCGCACGGCGCGGCAGGCGTACGAGCTGCGCGACGGCGACGACCGGGTGCTCGCCGAGCTCGCCGACGACACGGTGACGGTGCTCGACGGTGCAACGGCGCCCTCGACGTTCCGCGAAATCGAGGTGGAGCGCAAGGACGGGCCGCGCCGGCTGCTCGACGAGATCGAGGCGCCGCTGCGCCAGGGCGGGGCGACGGTCACCGGATTCACCCCCAAGCACGTCCGCGCCCTGGGCGAGGCCGCGTCCGCGCCTGCCGACCTCGTGCCGCCGGCCGACCTGCCGCGCCGCCCGACCGGCGGTGACGTGGTGTCCGCCGCGATCCGCCGCAGCGTGGGGCGGATGCTCAGCTACGACCCGCTGGTGCGGTTGCGCGCCCCGGCGGACGGCAAGACCGCCGTGCACCGGATGCGGGCCGCCACCCGCCGGCTCCGCAGCGACCTACGCACCTTCGCGCCGCTCGTGCGGGCCGACTGGAGCCGGTCCCTGCGTGCCGAGTTGAAGTGGTTGGCCGATGCCCTCGGCGCGGCCCGCGACGCGGAGGTGCTCCGCGATCGGCTGCGCCGTACCGCCGACGCCGATCCGCTCTGCCCGCCGGACGCCCCCGTGGTGGCCCGGCTCGACGCCCAACTGGCGGCGCGGCACGAGCGGGCGCTCACCGGCCTCGACGAGGTGCTCCGCTCGCAGCGCTACCTGACGCTGGTCGAGGCCCTCGTCCAGGCGACCCGTGACCCGCTGCTCACGCCGCGGGCCGGGTCCCGCGCGGACCGCCTGCTGCCGCGGCTGGTGTCGCGGCGCTGGCGCAGGCTGGCGTACGGCGGCAAGGGCGTCGACGGCGCCGGCGATCTCGACCCCGACGCCCCCGACGGCCGCTGGCACGCGGTCCGCCTCAACGGCAAGAAGGCGCGGTACGCGGTCGACGCGGTCGTGCCCGTCGCCGGCGGCGCGGCGAAGAAGCTCGCCAAGGCCCTCGCCGGCGTGCAGGATCTCCTCGGCGAGCACCAGGACGCGGTGGTGGCCGCGGAAACGTGGCGGGACATCGCGCGGGCTCATCCCGACGACCACGCCCTGGCGTTGACCGCCGGGCGACTCTTCGAGCGGGAACGGACGGTGGTCCGCGCGGTCCGGGCGGACTTCCCGCGGGTGTGGCGGCGCGCGACCGGCGGTCGCCGAACCGATTGGTTGTCGTGACACCGGTGCGGGCCGCGGGCGGCGTGGTCTGGCGGCCGGCGGGCAACGGGGTGGAGATCTGTCTGATCCACCGCCCGCGGTACGACGACTGGACGCTGCCGAAAGGCAAGTTGGAGCCGGGAGAGCATCCGCTGGCCGCCGCGGTGCGCGAGGTCGGCGAGGAGACCGACCTGCGTGGCGTACCGCAGATCCGCCTCCCTTCCGTCTCCTACATCCGTGACGGTCTGCCGAAGACCGTCGACTACTGGTCGATGCGCGGGTACGAGGGCGAGGGGCTGGGCGTCGCGGGCGAGGTCGACGGGATGTGCTGGCTGCCCGTCCCGGCCGCGGTCCGGCGGATGACGTACGACCATGACGTGCGGGTGCTGGGAGACTTCGCGGCGCTGCCGACCGTCACGACGGTGCTCACCCTCGTTCGGCATGCGCATGCCGGTAGGCGCGGCACCTGGCCGGGGCCGGATCAGGGCCGGCCGTTGGATGAGGAGGGGCTGGCGCAGGCCCGGGCGGTGGCCGCGTTGCAGGCGCTCACCGCGCCGCGGCGGTTGCTGTCGGCGAGCGCGCGACGGTGCCTGCAGACGCTCGATCCGCTGGCCGAGCTGCTGGATCTGCCGGTCGAGATCGACTCGTCCTTCGATGAGCCGGTGCCGGGCCAGGACGCGGTGGAGAACGCGCTGGTCGCGGCCGCGCGCCTCACTGAACTGGCGGCCGCCGGCATCCCCGCCGCGGTGTGCAGTCAGGGCAAGGTCATTCCGGCGGCGCTGGCGCGGCTGGCCGGCGACGACAGGCCGGAGCGGTACGCGACGCCGAAGGGCGGCGGCTGGCTGCTCGCCTTCACGGACGGACGGTTGGCGGCCGCGGACCGGCTGTAGGCCGGCGGGCAGCGCGGGCACGCCGCACATTGTCCTATGTGTGCCGTCTGCGGCCGGTCCGGCGGTTCGGTTCGGCATGTGCCGGGCGCGCTGGACGGACGAAGGGTGCCCACCGGGATGGTGGGCACCCTTCGATGGACTTCCTCGGGTCAGCGCCGGGTCGCGGCCTTCTTGGCCGGAGCCTTCTTGGCCGCCGTCGCCTTGGTGGCGGTGGCCTTCGTGGCGGTGGCCTTGGTGGCGGTCGCCTTCGTGGCGGTCGCCTTCGTGGCGGTCGCCTTCGTGGCGGTCGCCTTCGTGGCGGTCGCCTTCGTGGCGGTCGCCTTGGTGGCGGTCTTCTTGGCCGCCGCGACCTTCTTGGTCGCGGGGGTGGCCCTGGTGGCGGTCGCCTTCGTGGCGGTCGCCTTGGTGGCGGTCGCCTTGGTGGCGGCGGTCTTCTTGACCGCGGTCGCCTTGGTCGGCGGCACCTTCGGGGTGGTCACCCGGGGCGCCGTCGCCTTGTCGACGGTGGCCTTGCGGGCCGTCGTCGCCTTGGCGGTGGCGGCCTTCTTCACCGTGGCAACCTTCGGCACCTTGCCGCTGGCGACCATCTCCTTGAATCCCGCGCCGGCACGGAATGCCGGAACGGATGTCTTCTTCACCTTCACCGCTTCGCCGGTGCGCGGGTTCCGCGCTGTTCGGGCACCGCGTGCACGCTTTTCGAAAACTCCGAAACCCGTGATCGCAACCCGGTCGCCCTTGGTGACCGCGACCTGGATCTCGGCGAGAACCGCGTCGAGCGCTGCGGTCGCCGCCTTACGATCCCCCAGGCGAGCACTGAGCGCTTCGATGAGCTCGGCCTTGTTCACGACTTCCCTCCCGTTTGTGCAACTAGACTCATCGCGAGCCATTCTGCGCGCACCGTATGCCCTACGCCCCCAGTACACAAACATCTGCTCGAAAAAAGTCGTTGTGTCGTAACGGATTCGCCCCCATCGGCTGAACCGATGGGGGCGAAAACGACTGCGCGGCCGAGGATCGGCCTATGCCACGACGGGCAGGAAGGGAAGCCGGCGCTGTTCGTACTCCGCGATCACGGACTCGTGGCGCAGCGTCAGTCCAATGTCGTCCAACCCCTCCATAAGCCGCCAACGGCTGAAGTCATCGAGGGGGAAGGGCCAGGCGGAGCCGGCCGCCCGCACCTCCCGCGCGGTGAGGTCGACAGTGATCTGCGCACTCGGGTCGCGCTCCGTCAGCTCCCACAATGATTCGACGACGCTCAATTCGAGCTCGACCGGCAGCAGCCCTTCCTTGAGTGCGTTTCCGCGGAAGATGTCACCGAAGCGGGGGGCGATGACGGCGCGGAAGCCCCAGTCGCGCAATGCCCACACGGCGTGCTCCCGTGACGAGCCGGTGCCGAACTCCGGCCCGGCCAGAAGAATCGACGCACCCGCATATGAGGCATCGTTGAGGACGAATGCCGGATCTTCCCGCCAGGCGTTGAAGAGACCATCGGCGAATCCGGTGCGGGTGACCCGCTTGAGATACACGGCCGGGATGATCTGATCGGTATCCACATTGGAACGGCGCAGCGGAACCGCGGTGCCGGTGTGCTCGGTGAACTTGTCCATGTCGTGTCAGCCCTTCACAGGTCGGCGGGGGCGGCCAGCCGGCCGACCACGGCGGTGGCGGCGGCGACCGGCGGCGAGACCAGATGGGTACGCCCGCCGCGGCCCTGCCGGCCCTCGAAGTTGCGGTTGGAGGTGGAGGCGGAACGCTCGCCCGGCTTGAGCGTGTCCGGGTTCATGCCCAGACACATCGAGCACCCGGCGAAGCGCCACTCGGCGCCGGCGTCGAGGAAGACCTTGTGCAGCCCTTCGCTCTCCGCGGCCTCCCGCACGGCGGCGGAACCCGGCACGACCAGCATCCGTACGCCCTCGGCGACGGTGCGCCCGCGCAACACATCGGCGGCGGCGCGCAGGTCTTCCAGTCGGCCGTTCGTGCATGAGCCGACGAAGACCACGTCGACCGCGACGTCGCGCAGCGGCGTGCCGGGCGTGAGGTCCATGTATTCCAGCGCCCGCTGCGCCGCGACGCGCTCCGCCTCAGTGGCGAAGTCGACCGGGTCGGGGACGCTCGCGCTGAGCGACGCGCCCTGGCCGGGGTTGGTGCCCCACGTGACGAAGGGACTGATCCGGCTGGCGTCCAGGATCACCTCGGTGTCGAAGGTGGCATCCTCGTCGGTCGGCAGGGTGCGCCAGTAGGCGAGAGCGGCGTCCCAGTCGGCGCCCTGCGGGGCGTTGGGACGGCCCTTGAGGTAGGCGAAGGTGGTCTCGTCCGGCGCGATCATGCCGGCCTTCGCGCCCCACTCGATGGACATGTTGGCGATCGTCATCCGCCCCTCCATGGAGAGTTTGCGGATCGCCTCGCCCCGGTATTCCACGATGTGGCCGCGTCCGCCGCCCGTGCCGACCTGCGTGATGAGGGCGAGCACGAGGTCCTTCGCGGTGACCCCCGGTCCGAGTTCGCCGGTGACCGTGACGGCCATCGTCCGGGGCCGGGTCTGCGGGAGCGTCTGGGTCGCCAGGACGTGCTCAACCTCACTGGTACCGATGCCGAACGCCAGGGCGCCGAAGGCGCCGTGGGTCGCGGTGTGCGAGTCACCACACACGATCGTCGTACCGGGCTGCGTCAGGCCGAGCTGCGGCCCGATCACGTGCACGATGCCCTGGTTGTCGTCACCGAGCGCGTGCAGCTTCACGCCGAACTCTGCGCAGTTGCGGCGCAGCGTCTCGATCTGCGTACGCGACGTGGGGTCGGCGATGGTCAGCAGGTCGCCGCGGCGGGTGTTGAACGCGGGGTCCGCGTACCCGGTCGGGGTGTTGTGGTCCTCAGTGGCGAGCGTGAGGTCCGTGCGGCGGACGGACCGACCGGCCACGCGCAGTCCGTCGAACGCCTGCGGGCTGGTCACCTCGTGCAGGAGGTGAAGATCGATGAAGAGGAGATCCGGCTCACCGTCGGCGGACCGGACCACGTGCGCATCCCAGACCTTCTCGGCCAGGGTCCGGGGCGCTGTCGGTTTCGGAGTGACTCCCACCATCTGGACATCCTAAATTCTGGGAGGTATGTTTCGGCTTGTGGGACACAGTATGAGCGGTGTCGGCGTTCTCGACAAGGCGGTCGTCATTCTTGCCGCCTGCGTGGACGGCGCCAGCCTGGCCGAACTCGTTGATCGCACCAAGCTGCCGAGGGCCACCGCCCACCGGTTGGCGCAGGCGCTGGAGATCCACCGGATGTTGGTCCGGGACACCCAGGGGCGGTGGCGCCCGGGGCCACGCCTGGGCGAACTCGCCAACGCGGCGCCGGACGTGCTGCTGACCGCGGCAGAGCCGTTGCTCGCCGCATTGCGCGACGCCACCGGGGAGAGCGCACAGCTCTACCTGCGCCGTGCCGACGAGCGGATCTGCGTCGCCGCCGCCGAACGGGCCAGCGGGCTACGGGACACCGTCCCGGTCGGCTCCGTGCTGCCGATGGTCGCCGGGTCGGCCGCGCAGATCCTGCTCGCGTGGGAGCCCCCGGAGGCCGTGATGCCACTGCTGCCGCGCTGCAAGTTCACCGGTCGCACGCTGGCCGAGGTGCGCCGCCGGGGCTGGGCGCAGAGCGTCGCCGAACGGGAGGCCGGAGTGGCGAGCGTCTCAGCGCCGATCCGCGACCGCACGGGGCGCGTCATCGCGTCGATCAGCATCTCCGGCCCGATCGAGCGACTCGGCCGACGTCCGGGCGACCGGCACGCGATGGCCGTGGTCCGTGCCGGCCAACGCCTCTCCGGTCTGTAGGTCCCGAGGAACAGAGCGCCACCACGAGCAGCACGGCGGCGGAGCTGGGTACCGCGGCGTCGGGGACGACCCGGCGCGCCAACGGCGTGGAGGACGTGGTCAGCGGAGCCAGCACGCCGCGCTCCGGCGCCACCTCGGCGCGCAGCACGCCGCCGGCGAACTGGCCGCGACCTCGACGCAGTTGCGGGCGGCGGGCGGCGGGCGGCGGGCGGCGGGGCACGATGTTCCCGCGCTGACCCACGTGGCCCCGCAGGGACCCACGTGGCCCTGCCGCGATCCGCCTGGTCTCGCACGGATCGGACCACCAAAAAGCCGAGGCGCCCTCCAGATGGAGGGCGCCTCGGCTAATCTGTAGCCCCGACCGGATTCGAACCGGCGCTACCGCCTTGAGAGGGCGGCGTCCTAGGCCGCTAGACGACGGGGCCAGAACTTTTCGTTATCCTTCCGGACAACGGTGCTGAACTCTATCAGAGACCAGCAACCGATGCATATTCACATCGGTGGCTGGGGTACCAGGACTCGAACCTAGACTAACTGAACCAGAATCAGTTGGGCTGCCAATTACCCCATACCCCATCGGTGCTTGCCGCACCGGGACAGAACTTTACCTGACCCCATGGTCCGCGCCAAATCGGGTTCCATGACGGCGTTTCCCGGACGCGGCGAAGCACCGATTACTCGAACGCGACCACGGGATTCGACAGCTCGCCGATCCCCTCGATACGCACAGTCACCGTATCGCCGGCGGTCACCGGGCTCACCCCGGCCGGCGTGCCGGTCAGGATCACGTCGCCGGGGAGCAGCGTCATCACGTGTGAGATGTACGACACGAGGGTCGGCACGTCGAACACCATGTCCTTCGTCCGCCCCAGCTGACGGACCTCCATCTGCTCCGGGTCGCGGCCCACCTCACAACGCACCTCGAGGTCCCGCACGTCGGCGCCCGTGACGATCCAGGGGCCGAGCGGACAGAACGAGTCGAAGCCCTTCGCGCGGGTCCACTGGCCGTCGGAGCGCTGGAGGTCGCGGGCGGTGACGTCGTTCCCGCAGGCGTACCCGAAGATCGCCTTCTCGGCGTCCGCCCGGTCAGCGCGGCGCGCCCCCGGCGGACCGATGATCACCGCGAGCTCGGCCTCGTGCTCGACCTGCTTGGACTGGGCCGGCAACCGGATCGCGTCGCGCGGACCGATCACCGAGGTCGAGGGCTTCAGGAAGATCAGCGGCTCGGTCGGCACCTCCGCACCGTGCTCCGCGGCGTGCTCGGCGTAGTTGCGGCCGACGCACACCACCTTGCTCGGCAGGATCGGCGAGAGCAGCCGGACGTCCGCGAGGGCCCAGCGCTGTTTGGTGAAGGAGATGCGGCCGAACGGATGACCATCGATCTCGGCGACGGTCAGCCCTGCCAACCCCGCCCCCGGCTCTCCCTCGACGACACCGAATGACATTCCACTGGCATGAGCAAAACGAGCGATTCGCACGGGCTCAATCTATCCGGCGGGCGAACTCCTGAGCCGGGGAGGCGACACACTCGTCGTCGCGGCGCGGCCGGTGGGTGCGGCACCGTACCGGTGGGGACCGGCGCGGACATGGGATCGGGGCTTTCGCCAGCCGACCGGACCGACGCGGCCTATCTTCGGATGGGAGGCGAAGGAAGCTCATGTTTACCTCGTGGCAGCGCGCTGCAATCCTCATCATCGTCGCGATGTCGTCGGCCCTCGCGGCGCCGCAACCGGCCAGCGCCGACCCCCATACGGTCAGTCTGACGATCAACAGCAGCGGTCAGCTCTCGCCGAACTACCGGCTCGAACTGCGCAACTCCACCACCAAGCCGATCGACGTCACGGTGCGGCAGGAGCTACCGCGGGGCACCGGCGTGACGACCACCAGCTCCGGCGGTCGGGTCGGCGAGACCGAGGTGACCTGGCAGGTCCAGGCCCCGCCCCGGAGCACCACCGCGCTGACGACCTCGCTCACCCAGTCCGGCGGCGTCACCCCGCTGCTCTCCCCCGCCTGCGCGTACGAAAACGGCGGCAACCGGCCGTACGACTGCTCGGCCGCCTCCTGGACTCCCCCACCACCGATCGTGCCCGCCAACGCCAGAGTGTGGTGGCAGCAACCACGGAATCTCACCATCGCCGGGCTGTCCCTGCTCTTCGGCGTCGTCCTGATCTGGTCGTTCGCCCGGTCGCTGCGCCGGCGCCGACGGCGCGCGGCCGGCCGGCCCCCGATCGGCCCGACGACCCGGAATCCGGCTCGGGCCCTGGCACCGCCACCGGCGCCGCGCCGACGCCGCCCCCCTGCCTTCCTCGTGTTCGCCCTGGGCATCGTGCTGTTGGCCGCCGGATCGGCGATCGGCACGCAGGCGACGGTCCTCGGCGCCCACGCCACGGGGATCGTCGGCAAACAGCGCAACGGAGGCTGGATCGGCGAGCCGGCCGCCGGCCCGGTCGGCGCCGTGCTGCACGAGGCGGCCTTCGAGGTCACCGTCTACCGGATCGCGTGCCAGGAGTCCGGACGAGCGGCCCGACGCTGCCTCGCCACGATCGGCTTGCACAACGTCAGCAACAACAAACAGCTCTGGTACGCGCCGCTGCAGCGGGCCTACCTCCCCACGGGCAACTGGGTCAGCACCGACGAGGCGGCCACGCGGGAGGTCAACGGGGGTCGGGATTTTTTCGCGGAGCCCGTCGCCTCCGGCCAGCGCCTGCTCTTCCCGCTCGTGTTCACCGTCACCAGCGACCTGCTGCCCAACCGGATCGAGCTACGCAGCGGCGTCTTCAACGCCGGCGTCACCGTGACCTCGGTCTGAGCCGCGCCGCCCGTACCCTGGACGGATGACCGCGACCACCCCGACGGACGCCGCCGCCACCGGCGCCGGCCGCGGCGCACTGGCGCCGGCGACCTGGCGGGCCCGGCGGGCGGCGCACGAGAACATCGTCGACGGGTGGCTGAGCGGGCACCTGGAGCGGCGGCGCACCGGCCGTAAGCATCCGGTCGAGGACTTCCTCTTCACCTACTATTCGCACCGCCCGGCTCAACTGCGCCGTTGGCACCCCGGAGCCGGAGTCGTGCTGGCGGGCGCGGATCCGAACGAATTCGGCCGTGACTACCGGACGGTCGACGGCGGGATCACCCTGGACACCCCGGCGCTCCTGGCTCGCCGCGGCGAATCGGCGGCCTGGGTCCGCACGCTGCTCGTGGCGACGGCGGGGCGGAGCGCGCACTTCGGGTGCTTCGGGATGCACGAGTGGGCGATGGTCTACCGGCAGACCCAGGACGAGGTCCGGCACAACGCGTGGCCGCTGCGGCTTTCCCCGGAACAGACCGCGCAGACCGTGGAACAGAACCGAATCCGCTGCAGCCACTTCGACGCCTACCGCTTCTTCACCGCGCCCGCCCGGCCGCTGAACCTGCTTTCGCCGACGCGGGAGAGGCAACTCGACAACGAGCAGCCGGGCTGTCTACACGCCAACATGGACCTCTACAAGTGGGCATACAAGCTGTCGCCGCTGGTTTGCAGCGAGTTGGTGGCCGAGGCGTTCGCGCTGGCGCGGGACATCCGCACGCTCGACATGCGGGCCAGTCCGTACGACCTGGCGGCGCTCGGTTATCCGCCGGTGTCGGTGGAAACCCCGGAGGGACGCGCCGAGTACGCCGCCGCACAGCGCGGATTCGCCGAGCGGGCGGCGCCGCTGCGCGCCCGTCTGATCGACGCGATCGACGCGCTGGACGCCTAATCCTCCTGGGCCCGTCGGCCCTTCTTCAACTGCGACTGCCGACGCTTGGCGTCGAGCCGCCGCTCCTTCGCCCGGCGACTCGGTTTGGTGGCGCGACGGGGCGGCGCCGGCGGCGCCGACGCCTCGCGCAGCAGGGCGGCGAGCCGGGCACGGGCGGCCTCGCGATTGGCGAGCTGCGCGCGGTGCTCACTGGCCGTCACGGTGAGCGAGCCGTCGACGAGCCGCCCGGCGAGCCGCTCACTGATCCGACCGCGCAACCACTCCGGCAGCGCCGCGGAGGCTCCGACGTCGAAGGTGAGCTCGACGCGGGAATCCGTGGTGTTTACCCCTTGCCCGCCCGGACCTGACGACCGGGAAAAGCGTTCGCGCAACTCGCTGGCCGGAATGACCAGCCGCTCACTCACGCGCAGATCCTCGGCCATCCCTTGAGGCTAGTGGTCGCACCGGCCGGCACGCGCGCGCATTCCCGCCGCTGACGTGTCAGCCGCCCCGCCGGATGAGGCGGTCGGCCACCTGCTCCGCCCGCTGGATGGGGATCGCGAACCCGATCCCGATCGAGCCGCTTCCCTCCAGTGTGGCGATCGCCGTGTTCACCCCGATCACCTCACCGCGGGCGTTGACCAGCGGTCCGCCGGAGTTCCCCGGGTTGATGGAGGCGTCCGTCTGCACCGCCGACTGCCGGCCCGCGTGGCCGAGCCGCACCTGCCGGTCCAGAGCGCTCACGATGCCGGCGGTGACGGTGCCCGAGAGGCCCAGTGGCGAGCCGACCGCGAGGACCGGCTCCCCCACCCGGGTGCTCTTCGGCTGGGCGAGGGGCAGCGGCCGCAGACCCGCCGACCGCGACACCCGCAACACCGCGATGTCGCTGCCCGGATCGCGGCCGACCACCTGGGCCGGCAACCGCCGGCCGTCCGGCCCCACGACGGTGACGCCTGTTCCGTTGCCGCCCGCCGCGCTGCCGGTCACCCCGCCCGAACCCCCGGCGTCGAGGATGTGGTCGTTGGTGATGATGTGTTGTCCGTCGTCGACGGCGAAACCGGAGCCGCCGGCCATGCCGCTGCCGGTGCCCACCTGCACGGAGACGACCCCCGGCAGCGCCTGCGCCGCCGCGTTGACCAGATCCGCGGGGACGCCGGACGCGCCGCCCGGGGAGCTCGGCGGGCTCGCCGCGACCTTGCCCTGGGCGGGGTCGCGGCTCGCGACGTAGCCGCCGGCGAGCCCGCCGGACGCCGTGGAGAGCGCCACCACGGCGAGGGCGGCGAGGAGGCCGCGCCGCCACGCACCGGCTCCACCCCCGCGCGGCGCGGCCTCCGGCACGCCGTAACCGGGACGGTCGGCGGGGTTCAGCTCGGGCGAGACGAACCACGGTCCGCGCGGTTCGCCGAGGCCGGTAGGGCTGGTAGTCATCGCACACTCCTGAGAGACGTCAGGGCAGGCGGGAGAACCACAGCATCGAGCCGCCGGCGGCGGCCAGGCCCAGCAGCAACCCCACCCCGATGAAGCGGGCGGAGACGTCCTGCCGCTCGGTGCGGTAGCCCACCGACGTACCGATGTTGTCGTAGACCTTCCGCAGCTCGTCGCTGCTTTCCGCCTCGTGGTAGGCGCCGCCGGTCACCCCGGCCACGGCTCGCAGGCTGTCTCCGTCCACCGGGACGCGCAGCGGCTGGCCACCCCCCTGGTTGATGGTGCCGTCGACGGTGCCGAAGGAGATGGTGTCGACCGGAACGCCCGCTTCGATCGCCTCGTTCGCCGCGGTCTCCGGGTCCCGACCCGACGTGTTCGCGCCGTCGGAGAGGAGCACGATCCGGGAGGGCGGCGGGGTCTCGGCCGCCTTGGCGTCCAGCGAACGGATCCCCTCCAACGACGTGTTGATCGCCTCGCCGATGGCGGTGCCCTGGGTGCCGGTCACACCCTCCGCGAGCCGGTCGATGCCGGCGTCCAACGCCTTTCGGTTGGTGTCCGGGGCGACCAGCACCGAGGCGTTTCCGGCGAAGGCGACCAGCCCGACGTTGAACTGCTTGGGCAGGTCGGCGACGAACCCGTGCGCCGCGGACTTCGCCGCCGCCAGCCGGTTCGGCGCCACATCGGTGGCGAGCATCGACGTCGACACGTCCACCGCGACCATGACGGTGGCCCGCTCGCGCGGGACCCGCACGTCGGCGTTGGGACGCGCGAAGCCGACCACCAACAGCGACAGCATGGCCAGGAACAACCCGGCCGGTACGTGCCGACGCCAGGCCGGCCGGTTCGGCGCGACCCGGTCCAGCAGGCGCAGGTTGGTGAAGCGCACCGCGTAGCGGCTCCGCCGCCGCTGCAGGAACAGGTACCCGGCCAGCAGGCCGACCACTCCGGCCAGCAGCCAGAGCCGGTGCGGGGACTCCCAGTTCATGCTCATGCGACACCTCCGCGGAAGCCCGCCGCCGGCCCGGCGACCGAAAGCCGGCGCTGGACGTGGACGTGCCGGACGATGTCGGCGACCCAGTCCCGGTCCGTCCGCAGCGACAGGTGCGCCGCCCCCGCCCGACGCAACGCCTGCGCGACCGTCCGCCGCTGCCCGGCGGCGGCCGCGGCGAAGCGCTCGCGCAGCCGCGCACTGCCGGTCGACACCTCGCGGCGCTGCCCGGTCTCCGGGTCCATCAGCGTGATGAGGCCGACGTCCGGCAGCTCCAGCTCGCGTGGGTCCGTCACCTCGACCGCGAGCACCTGATGGCGCACGCGGAGCCGCCGCAACGGCTTCTCCCACGTCGGCTCGCCGCCCTCGGCGTCGGGGAGCCCGTCCAGAAAATCGGACACCACGACGATCAGACCGCGCCGGGGCGCCGATCGGCGCAACCCGTCGATCGCGGAGGCGAGCGACGGTGGCCGGGCGCCGTCCGCGCCACGCGGCGCGGCCAGCAGCGTACGCAGCAACCCCAGCAGATGGGTGCGGCCGGTGCGGTCCGGGAATCGGCGCACCGTCTCCGCGCCGAGCACGTGGACGCCGAGCCGGTTGCCCACGCCGGCGGTGAGGAACCCGACCGCGGCGAGCGCGGCGACCGCCAACTCCCGCTTCTCCACCTCGGCCGTGCCGAAGTCCATGCTCGGCGTCGAGTCGACCAGCACCCAGGTGCTCAGTTCCCGGTCGGCGTCGACCTCGCGCACGTGCGGCACCGCCGTCCGCGCGGTGACCGCCCAGTCCATCCGGCGCACCTCGTCCTCCCCCGGCCGGTACTCGCGGCTACCGGCGAGCTCGCTTCCCGCCCCGGGCAGCAGACCGATGTGCTGTCCGTGCAGGAGTCCGTCGAGTCGCCGGGTGACGGTCAGTTCCAGCCGGCGCAGCCGCGCCTCGGGCGCCAACTGCGGGAGGCTGGCGTGGTCGACGTCGCGCGTCCCACGCGTCATGCCGCGGCCAGGCCGACGGTGGACTCCTCGCGGGCCGGCGCGATCCGCGGCGGGGGAACCGCCTGGAGCAGCCGGCGCACGATGGACTCCGCCGAAACCCCTTCCGCCACCGCGTCGAAGGAGAGCACCAGCCGATGGGCGAGCACGTCCACGGCAAGCTCCTGCACGTCGTCGGGGAGCACGTAGTCGCGTCCGCGCAGCAGCGCCAGCGCGCGGGCCGCGGCGACCAGGCCCAGCGTGGCGCGCGGACTCGCCCCGTACGCGAGTTGCGGCGCGAGTGGCGCGAGGCCGAACCGTTCGGGACGGCGGGTGGCGAGCACCAGCCGGACGACGTACTCGGCGAGGGCGTGGTGCACGAAGACGGTGCGCGCCCGCGCCTGCAGGGCGCGCAGCCGCTCCGGGTCGAGCACCCGTGTGGCGTGCGGTCGCCTGGCCCCCATCCGGTAGAGGATCCCCAGCTCCTCCTCGTCGCTCGGATAGTCGACGACGACCTTCATCAGGAACCGGTCGCGCTGCGCCTCCGGCAGCTGGTAGACCCCTTCGGACTCGATCGGGTTCTGCGTGGCGAGCACCAGGAACGGGTCGGGCACCGGATAGCTGCGCCCGCCGATCGACACCTGCCGCTCGGCCATCGCCTCCAGCAACGCCGACTGCACCTTCGCGGGGGCGCGGTTGATCTCGTCGGCGAGCACCAGGTTGGCCATCACGGGGCCGAGTTCCACGTCGAAGCTCTCCGTCGACGCCCGGTAGATCCGGGTGCCGACGATGTCCGACGGGACCAGGTCGGGGGTGAACTGGATCCGGGAGAAATCGCCGCCGACCGCGGTGGCCAGGGTCTGCGCGGCGAGCGTCTTCGCGATTCCGGGCACCCCTTCCAGCAGGCAGTGCCCATCGGCCAGCAGCGCCGTGAGGAGGCGTTCCACCAGGCGGTCCTGCCCGACGATCACCTTCTTGACCTCGAACAGCGTCTGCTCCAGGTCGCTCGCGGTCGCGACCGTCGTGGCCGGTGTGGGCGTGACCATGTGGGTTCCCCTCGGTCGAGCGCGCGGATGACTGGCGGTGGACGTCCGTGCCCGGCGGGGTCGGGCACCCGTCGGGGTTGCCCGCTAAACGGCCCGATTAACGCGCCGGCCGGTCGGAGCGCGTGGCCGGGCAGGACGACGGCGCGTTCCCGACGCCGACACGGGGTGGTTAACGTGCCCGGATGAGCGTGGAGACGACAGAGAAGAGCACGGCACCGGTCGCACGCCGGCGGTCCCCGGCACTGACCTGGCTTTGCTGGCTGCTCGCCGCCCCGGGACTGCTGTGGGCGCTGATCCGCCTGCCGGGGCTCGAACGCGGTCCGCTGGTACAACTGGTGGCCTTCACGCCGTACGTCGCCGGCTGGGCGCTCGCGCCGCTGGTGCTCGCGGTCGCGCTGCGCCGCCGGTGGCCCGCGGTGACAGCCGGCGTCGTCGCGCTGACGCTGATCGGCGCGGTCGCGCCCCGGGCGCTGCCCGACAGTGCCGCCACGGGCGGTCCGCCACTGCGGGTCGCCACCGCCAACATGCTCGCCGGAGAGGGCGACGCGGCGACCGTGGTCGGGCTGGTCCGCACGCACCGGGTGGACGTGCTGGCACTGCAGGAGTTCACGCCGCAGACGCAGGCGGAGCTGGACCGGCTGGGCCTGGCGGAGTTGCTGCCGCACCGGCAGCTCAACGCGGAGGTGGGCACCACGGGGTCGGCGCTCTACACACGCTTTCCGCTCACCGACACCGGTATCCGTCGCAATGCCGGCGGATTCACCCAGGCGTACGGGACGCTCGCCGTGCCGGGCGCCCCGCCGGTGCGCGTCGAATCGGCGCACCCGATGGCCCCGCACGCGCTCTCCACCCTGCCGGACTGGTGGGCCGACCTACGCGCGCAGCCGGCCGCGACGCCGCACGGGGGGCTGCGCATCCTCGCCGGCGATTTCAACTCGACGCTGGACCACGCGGTCCTGCGCCGCCTGCTCGGCACGGGGTACGTCGACGCCGCGGCCGCGGTCGGTCAGGGCCTGGTCGGCACGTGGGGCCCGTACGACGGGGATCTCATTCCGCCGGTCACCATCGATCACGTGCTCGTCGACCGGCGGATCGGGGTGAGCGGCGTCTCGGTGCACCCACTGCCCGGCAGCGACCACCGCCCCGTGCTCGCCGAGCTCACCCTTCCGCGGTCCTGATTCGGCGGGAGGGCCCTTTCCGCACAGGGCAGGGCCCTTCCGATCCGCCTCATGCGGTCACGCCGGCCTTCACCAGCCCGTACGCGAGCGCGTCCACCAGCGCGTGCCAGCTGGCCTCGACCACGTTTTCGTGGACGCCCACCGTGGTCCAGTCGCGCCCACCCTCCGCGTCGGTCTCCACGAGCACCCGCGTGACGGCGCCGGTGCCGTGGCTCCCCTCCAGGATGCGCACCTTGTAGTCGGCCAATTCGAAGCCGCGCAGCTCGGGGTAGTGCCGGGAGAGCGCCACCCGGAGCGCCTCGTCGAGGGCGTTGACCGGACCGTTCCCCTCCGCCGTGGCGATCACCCGCTCGCCGCGTACCCGGATCTTGACGGTCGCCTCGGAGACCACCGCGTCGTCCTCGCGGTGCTCGACGATCACCCGGTAGGACTCCAGCGTGAACGGCCGCACGGTCGCCGCGCCGGTCTCGGCGGCGAGCTCGGCGCGGACCAGCAGCTCGAACGAGGCGTCGGCCGCCTCGAACGACCAGCCCTCGGCCTCCAGTTCCTTGACCCGCTTGGTGACCCGCGACAGCGCGTCGGGATGGCCGGCCAGGTCCAGACCGAGTTCACGGCTCTTGAGCTCGATGCTGGCCCGACCGGCCATCTCGGTGACGAGGATCCGCATGTCGTTGCCCACCACGGCCGGGTCGACGTGGTTGTAGAGCACCGGATCCACTTTGATCGCGCTCGCGTGCAACCCCGCCTTGTGGGCGAAGGCGGCGGCCCCGACGTAGGCCTGGTGGGTGTCGGGGGCGATGTTGGCGATCTCGGCGATGGCGTGCGAGACGCGCACCATCTGTTCGAGGCACCCCTCCGGTAGGACGGGCAGCCCGAGCTTGAGTTGCAGGTTGCCGACGACGGCGAAGATGTCGGCATTGCCGGGCCGCTCGCCGTAGCCGTTGGCGGTGCCCTGGAAGTGCTTCACCCCCGCCTCGACGGCGGCGACGGTGTTGGCCACCGCGCACGAGGTGTCGTTCTGGCAGTGGATGCCGAGCCGGTCCGGACGGACCCCGAGCCGGTCGACGAGCTGGCCGATCGCCGCGGTCACCTGCGACGGCAGCATCCCGCCGTTGGTGTCGCACATGACGACCACCTCGGCGCCGGCTTCGAGCGCGGTCGCGGTGACCTCGCTGGTGTACGCCGGGTCGAAGCGGTAGCCGTCGAAGAAGTGCTCGCAGTCGAGGAAGACGCGACGGCCCTCGGCGACGAAGTGCGCGACCGTGTCGCGGACCATGGCCAGGTTCTCGGCTCCGGTGGTGCGCAGCGCCCGCTCGACGTGCCGGATGTCGGACTTGGCGACCAGACACACCGCCGCCGTCTCGGCGTCGAGCAGGGCGCGCACCTGGGGGTCGTCGGCGACCGCGACGCCGGCCTTGCGGGTGGCGCCGAACGCGACGAGGAGCGCGTGCCGCAGGTCGAGTTCGGTGCGGGCCCGGCGGAAGAACTCGGTGTCCTTCGGCATCGCGCCCGGCCAGCCGCCTTCGATGAAGCCGACGCCGAAGTCGTCCAGCAGTCGCGCGATGGCCAGCTTGTCGACGACCGAATAGCTGATCCCCTCACGCTGTGCCCCGTCGCGCAGCGTCGTGTCGTACACCTGGAATGTCATCGAAATTCCTCTCTCGACCTGCGACCGGCTCGTGGCGACCAACAAAAAGACCCCCCGGCGGATGCGGGAGGTCTGCGCGCTCGGCGTGAGGGGGGCCGGCGCGCTAGGTGCCAATAATGAGTACGAGCTGCGTCACGCAGAGTACTTTGCCATCCCGACCGATCTCCGGGAAGAAAAGTCCACAATTTGGGAAGTCGACGCGGACAGGTGCCCCGACCACCGACCTGACCCGGCCATTCACCCATTCACCCATTCACCAAGGATCTTCGATCTACGCGTGTAGCCGATCCGGGCACCGGGTATGGCGAGGGATGACAGAGCAGTCGATGTCGAGAAGAGGAGTGAAAGCCCGTGGACAGGCTCGACCCTCAGACGACCCCGAACCAGACGTCGGACCCCCTGGCGCACGACGGCGGGGGCGCCTTCGCCGGGGCGACCCCGGCCCACGCCTTCGATCCGTGGAGCTACCGCGAGGATGCCGACGTGACCGGCGGCGACGTGGTGGGCTACAAGGTGGAGGCGACCGATGGCGGCATTGGCAAGATCGACAGTGCCAGCCACGACGTCAACGCCAGTTACCTGGTGGTCGACACCGGGCCGTGGATCTTCGGCAAGAAGGTGATGCTGCCGGCCGGCGTGATCAACCACGTCGACCACGAGGATCGGAAGGTCTACCTCGACCGGAGCAAGGGCCAGATCAAGGCTGCTCCGGAATTCGACGAGACGACCTACGGCGATCCGACGTACCGGGACAAGCTCGGTGGCTACTACGGCGGAACGTACGGCGCACCGGGCTCGACGCTCCCCCCGACCGCCTAGGCGGAGAGGGAGTCACGACAGCCGGCGGGAATCCCCCGCCGGCCGTCGGCGCGCCCAGCGGTCAGGACGGCACGACGCCGGTGGGCTGCCGCGCAACGTCCGGAGCCGCCGCCGGGCCGTCCGCCGCCAGCGCCGGCGTCGCCACCGCGTTCGCGACGGTGGGGACCGCGAGCCCATGGGCGGCGGGCTCCGCGGCCGGCACCCGCATCCCGCGCACGCTGGGCGAGCAGAGCGTGGCGAGCGTGGCCACGACGATCACACCGCCGCAGACGATGAGGGATGGCCGGGCGCCGAAAGCGAGCGCCGCGGGACCGGCCAGCAGCAGCCCGATCGGGCCGAACATGAACGAGCCGAGGGCGTCGTACGAGCTGACCCTGGACAGTACGGCCGGCGGGATCTCCCGCTGGAGCGTCGTCTCCCACAGCACCCCGAAGATGTCGAAGCAGATCCCCATCACCGCGGCGCCGCAGACCACCATCCACAGTGGGGCCGACACTCCGAGCAGCAGGTAGGGCGCAGCGGTCGGCAGGGTCATCAGGACACACACCAGCATCGGCCGGGTGGGCCGGATCCGAATCGCGATGGCCACGCCGAGCAGCATGCCGACGGCCTCACCGGCGAGCACCGCCGACCACGCGCCGGCTCCGCCGAGCTCCTGCTTCGCCACCAACGGCCCCAACACCCCGTGGGCGGCCTGCAGCGCCGCCACGATGAAGGCGAACTGCAGCACGATCACCCACAACCACTGCCGCGCGACGAACTCACGCCAGCCGTCGCGCAGATCGGCGATCGCAGTGCGACCGGGGCCGGCTGCCCGCGCCGCCACCGCGGGCAGCCGCAGCGCCGCGATGAGGAGCGCGGAGACGGCGAACAGACCGGCGCTGACCGCCAGCGCCACGCCACCACCCACCAGCACGACAGTGGCCCCGGCGAGCGCGTAGCCGGCGATGCGGGCGATGTTGGTGCCGACACGGAGCAGCCCGTTCGCCGCCTGCAGCCGCTCATCCGCCACGACTTCCGGGACGATGCCGATCAGCGCGGGAAAGAAGACCGCCAGACCGATGCCGGCGACAGCCGCTCCGGCGGCGAGCGCCGGCACCGGCGCCGTACCGCTGATCAGCATCGCGGCGAGCAGTCCGTAGGCGAGCGTGCTGAGGACTTCACCCGCGACCATCACCCGGTAGCGCGGGAACCGGTCGGCGAGCACGCCACCGACGAGCATGAAGACAATCTCCGGGATGGCCTGCGCGGCGAGCACCACCGACAGGGTCGCGGCCGTGGCATCCTCGAGCCCCAACACACCGAACGCCAGGGCCACCGGGGCGAAGGCGGCGCCCAGCACGGAGACGGTGCGGGCGGCGAAGAGCAGGGCGAAGCGACGATCACGCAGGAGTTGGAGGTCGCGGCGGTAGCTGTGCACGCTGCCATGGGACCACGGGCCCCCGACATCGTCGCGTGATTTTCCGGCGACGCGCGCCACAGCGACCGCGATACGGCGGCCGTTACCGTGTCGGCATGGATGTCTCCCCCGCGACCCGCACGCTGACCTTCTCGACCCTGTTCAACTTTCGGGACGTCGGCGGGTACGCCGGGCTCGACGGTCGCACGGTGCGGTGGCGTCGTGTCTACCGCTCGGACTCGCTGCACCGCATCGACGACAGCGACCGGGCGGCGTTCGCCGCGCTCGGCGTGCGCACCGTCATCGACCTGCGCCGCCCGCACGAGGTGAGCCGGTACGGCCGGGTGCCGGCCTATGACGGGCTGGACTACCAGCACGTTCACCTCGAGCACCAGGAGTGGATCGAGATCCCGTACGAGGAGGAGGTGGGGCCGGCGCGCTATCTCGCCGACCGCTACCACGACCTCGCCGAGCAGGCGGCCGGCGGCGTCGTGGACGCGCTGACGCTCATCGCGGACGAGGCGAGCGCCCCGGCCGTGGTGCACTGCGCCGCCGGCAAGGACCGCACCGGCGTGGTGTGCGCGCTGACGTTGTCGCTGCTCGGTGTCCCCGACGAGGTGATCGCCGAGGACTACGCGCTGAGCACGGCGGCAGCGGACCGCTTCACGGCGTGGCTGGACAAGCAGGATCCCTATCGCACGGTTCCCACGCCGTTCTTCTCCAGCCCGGCGGAGGCGATGCAGACGTTTCTCGGCGAGCTACGCCAGCGGCACGGCTCGATCGAGCGTTATGTGACCGGGGCAGGGCTGGGCAGGGAGCAGGTGGCGGCGCTGCGCGCGCACCTGCTCACCGACCCGACGCCCTGACGGCCCGCCACGTCGATCAAGGAGTTCTCCGTCGATCAACGCGCCGACGCGGCGACGGCGCTGCGCGGGGACGTCAGGAGACGCGGTGCGTCCAGCCGTTGGGGTCTTCGCCGCGCCCACGCTGCAGGTCGACGAGGACCTGCCGCAGTCCGAGCGTCACCTCGCCGGGACCGCCGTCCCCGATCGTGAACGAACCCTCCGGGAAGCGCACCTGCCCGATCGGCGTGAGGACCGCCGCCGTGCCGCAGGCGAACGCCTCCCGAAGCCGCCCGCTCTCCGCGTCCGCCCGCCACTCGTCGAAGCTGACCGGCCGCTCCACGACCGTCCGACCGGCCTGGCGGGCCAGCGTGATGACCGAGTCGCGGGTGATGCCGGGCAGGATCGTGCCGGTGAGCGGCGGGGTGACGAGGGTGCCGTCGTCATAGACGAAGAAGACGTTCATGCCGCCGAGTTCGTCGACGTAGCGGCGCTCCACCGCGTCGAGGAAGACCACCTGGTCGCAGCCGTGCTCCATCGCCTCGGCCTGGGCCACCAGCGAGGTGGCGTAGTTGCCGCCGCACTTGGCCGCCCCGGTGCCGCCGGGCGCGGCCCGCGTGTACCGGGGCGAGACCCAGACGTTGACGGGCTTGACGCCACCGGAGAAGTACGCGCCGACGGGAGAGGCGATCACGACGTAGAGGTATTCGGCGGCCGGGCGCACGCCGAGGAAGACCTCGCTGGCGTACATGAACGGGCGCAGGTAGAGGCTGCCGTCCTCGCCGGTCGGGATCCAGTCGCGGTCGATCGTGATGAGGTGTCGCAGCGAGTCGAGGAACGCGGCTTCGGGCAGCTGCGCCATCGCCATCCGTTCGGCGGAGGCGGCGAACCGGGCGGCGTTGGCCTGCGGCCGGAACATCGTGATCCCGCCGTCGGCGGCGTGGTACGCCTTGAGCCCTTCGAAGATCTCCTGCGCGTAGTGCAGAACCGCGGTCGCCGGGTCCATCGGAATCGGGGCGCGCGCCTCGACGCGGGCGTCGTACCAGCCCTTGCCCTCGGCGTAGCGGATGGTGACCATGTGGTCGGTGAAGATCCGACCGAATCCCGGGTCGGCCAGCAGCGCGGCGCGCTCGGCGGCGGATACGGGCTGGAGATTCGGACGAATCTCGAAGTCGAGCTTGTCACCACCGCTCATTGCGCTGACCTCCGGTTACGTGAACGAAAGAGTGGTGCCCTGAAACTTACCCCGAACGTTCGTTCAGAGGGAGTCCGCACACGCGGGGCGGAGGGCGGCCGCCGCGACGACGATGCCAGACGCAGGCACTGGATCGACGGCGAGTGACGGGAGGAGGTGAGTCGCGGTCAGCGCGCCGCGTGCGCGGCGAGCCGGTCGCCGACCTCGGCGGTGCGCAGCGGCGCTCCCGGCGTACGGGTGGCGAGCTCGGCCGCGACCGCCTCGGATACTCGCTGGGCCGCGTCGCCGTGGCCGAGGTGGTCGAGCAGGAGGGCGGCGGAGAGCACGGCGGCGGCCGGGTCGGCCAGCCCCTTGCCGGCGATGTCCGGGGCGGAGCCGTGCACCGGCTCGAACATCGACGGGTAGGCGCGCTCGGGGTTGATGCAGGCGCTGGCGGCGAGGCCGATGCCGCCCGTGACGGCGGCGGCGATGTCGGTGAGGATGTCGCCGAAGAGGTTGTCGGTGACGACGACGTCGTAGCGCTGCGGCTGGGTCACCATGAACATGGCGGCCGCGTCGACGTGCTGGTATTCGGTCGCCACGTCGGGGAACTCGGCCTTGACGGCGTCGAAGGCGCGCGCCCACAGCGAGCCGGCGTGGGTCAGCACGTTGGTCTTGTGCACGAGGGTGACCTTGCGCCGCTCGCGCCGCTGGGCACGCGCGAAGGCGTCCCGGATCACCCGCTCGACGCCGTGCCGGGTGTTGAGGCTCTCCTCGGTGGCGACCTCGGCGGGGGTGCCCCGGTGCAGCGTGCCGCCGGCGCCCGCGTAGAGCCCCTCGGTCCCCTCGCGGACCACGACGAAGTCGATCTCGCCGGGCTTGACGTTGGCGAGCGGGCCGGTCGTGCCGGGCCACAGGCGGGACGGGCGGAGGTTGACGTACTGGTCGAAGGCGAAGCGGAGCTTGAGCAGGAGCCCGCGCTCGAGCACGCCCGGCGGCACCGTGGGGTCGCCGACCGCGCCGAGCAGGATGGCGTCGTGCCCGGCCAACTCGGCGAGCACGGAGTCGGGAAGCACCTCGCCGGTGCGGTGGTAGCGGGCGGCGCCGAGGTCGTATTCGGTCGCCTCGACACCGGGGAGGACGGCATCGATGACCTTGCGGGCCTGCGCGGTCACCTCGGAGCCGATGCCGTCGCCGGCCACCACCGCGATCCGCGCCACCGTCACGTCAACTCCTCCGCTACGACCTGATGTCGGGGGCAACGTTAGGCGATTGTCCCGAGTTCCGGTACACGAATCCCAGGATACGGACCGGCGCGATAACGGGCAGCGGTTACCCAGCTCACAGCGGCTTCGCAGCGAACCTTCA
Source organism: Micromonospora sp. NPDC049679 (assembly GCF_040659735.1). Classification (NCBI taxonomy): domain Bacteria; kingdom Bacillati; phylum Actinomycetota; class Actinomycetes; order Micromonosporales; family Micromonosporaceae; genus Micromonospora; species Micromonospora sp. NPDC049679. Next base: position 29,814 of record NZ_JBFANZ010000010.1, on the reverse strand, counting down.
TAAGGGGATCATCTCCAGCCCCTACCGTATGTAGCGACCGGCACGGGGGCAGGCAGGAAGGTCAAGGAGATGCTGGCACACCGGACGACCCGGACTCGACGCACCGCACACACGCCGGTAGCCGTCGACAGCTGGGCCCGTCCCGACGTGCGGATCGGCACCGGTCCCGCGGAGCGGACCGGGGCGCCGCTCGCCGTCGGCTTCGGCGACCGGGTGGTCGCCCGGCACACCGTCAACACCTCGACCGCCGACTACCTGATGATGCTGATCGCGCCGGAGTGGATGACCCGGCGCGCTCTCGGCGAGGCGATCGCCGACGCGGTGGCCGAACTGCGGGCGATCGACGTGACGTACAGCCCGTTGCGCCGGACCAGCCTCGTCTCGCTGCTGCGCCGCGGCGAGGTCTCGCCGGAGGCGTACCCCCCGCTCGCCGACATCGTGGCGCGGTGCGACGCGATGCGCGCCGCCACGGACGGCTGGTTCGACGCGTGGGCCGTGCCGGGCGGCTTCGACCCGAGCGGCCTGCTCAAGGGATGGGCGATGGAGCGGGCGGCCGCGCGGTTGCGCGCCGCGGGCATCGAGGACCACGCGGTGGTCAGCGGTGGGGATCTGACGGTACGCGGGCACGCGCCGCACGGCGGTCCGTGGCGCATCGCCGTACACGATCCGGAGTGCGGCAACCCGCAGCCGACCATGCTGCATCTGACGGAGGGCGCGGTCGGCACATCAGGGATGGCGGGACGGCGCGGGCACGTGGTGGACCCGCACACCGGCGCCGCCGTCGAGCAGCACCGCCGCGCCATCGTGACCGGACCCGACCTCGCGGTGGCCGACGCCTACGCGACCGGGCTCTGCGCCGCCGGCCCGGCCGGCCTGGACTGGTTCCCCACCGTGGACGGTTACCGCGCGCTCTTCGGCGGCACCGGCCCGCGAAAGCCTGTCATGTAACGACTTGCGGTGCTCCACGCACGATCGGCCCCCGCGAACTCGGCAACGGATCGCGGGGGCCGACCAAAGACGAGTGCGCGTGGCTCGCACACACGGGGGGTGTGGGCCACCCACCCGGCAGGGAACGACGTCACCCGAAGACGTGTCCACACCGGACAACTCACTGAGTAACCCGTCGAACACGCTATCGATTCCGTGCGGCACGGTGCAAGAGCGAGCTTCGCCGCGTGTCGGCCGGGGCAAGTGGAGTTGGACACGTCCCGGATGGCAATCTGTCGCCCGTGAGTTTCGATCTGGTCGTGTGGTCCATGGACAGCGGGTCCACCTCAGCGGATGTGCGGGCGGCCCATGAACTGTGCCGTCAGGGTGAACATGTCGAGGGGCAACCTGATCGGCGGATCGCCGCGTTCTACGCGGATCTGGCCGGCCGCTACCCCGACCGTGGCCCCGCCATGCAGAGCGAACAGTCGCCGTGGGCGGCCGCCCCGCTGCACGTCGCGACGGACCACGTCGAGATGCATCTCCGCCCGGCCTGCGCCGACGAGGTGCTGCTCACGATCGAACGGCTCGCCGGGGAGCACAACCTGCTGCTGCTGGACCCGCAGGACGGCTCGGTCTACCCCCCACCGACCCGCGTCTGAGGGCTGCTCCGCCGCCGCCAACGAAAAGGGCCCCCCTCCACCCGCCTGCGCGGATCAAGGGGAGCCCTTCGGGAGCCGGGGCGACTACTCGTCGCGCAGGTCCGCCGCGCTCGCCGTGCCCGCGCCGATGGCCTCGGCCGCCGAGGCCAGCAACTCCACCGCGATCGCCGAGTCGACGGTCAGGGTCATCAGCGCCTCACCGCCGGCCTCGCGACGGGCGACCTGCATCGCCGCGATGTTGACGCCGCTCTCGCCGAGGATCGAGCCGACGGTGCCGACGACGCCCGGACGGTCGGCGTAGCGGAAGAACAGCAGGATCCCTTCGGCGCCGAGCTCAAGGTCGAAGCCGTCGACCTCGGTGAGCCGGACGACCTCGCGGGTGCCGGTGGTCACGACCGTGCCGGAGACGGTGACCGTACGCCCGTCGGGGAGCGCCCCGCGCAGGGTGACCAGGTTGGGGTGGTCGATCGTCTCGGCGTGCGTGCTCAGCTCCACCTCGACGCCCCGGTCGGCCGCGAGGTGCGGCGCGTTGACGTAGGTGACCTGCTCCTCGACGACCGAGGCGAAGAGCCCCTTGGTCGCGGCGAGCTTGAGCACGGAGACGTCGTTGGCGACGATCTCGCCACGCACCTCGACGGTGACGCTCGCGGCGACTCCGCCGGCGACGGCGGTGAACACCTTGCCGAGCTTCTCCGCGAGCGGCAACAGCGGCCGTACGTCCTCGGCGACCACGCCACCCGCCTGCACGTTGACCGCGTCCGGCACGAACTCGCCCTGCAGCGCCAGCTTCACGCTCCTGGCGACGGCCAGGCCGGCCTTGTCCTGCGCTTCGTTCGTGGAGGCGCCCAGGTGCGGGGTGGCCACCACGTTGTCGAACGCGAAGAGCGGCGAGGAGGTGCAGGGCTCCTTGACGTAGACGTCGATGCCGGCGCCGGCGACCCGGCCCTCGGCGATCGCGTTGGCCAGGGCCTGCTCGTCGACGAGCCCACCGCGTGCGGCGTTGATGATCCGGACGCCGGGCTTGACGATCGCCAGCTCCTTCTCACCGATCAGGCCGACGGTCTCCGGCGTCTTCGGCAGGTGGATCGAGATGAAGTCGCTCTCCCGCAGCAGCTCCTCCAGGCCGACGAGGCGGACGCCGAGCTGGGCGGCGCGGGCCGGCTGGATGTAGGGGTCGTACGCGATGAGGCGGGTGCCGAAGGCGGCGATGCGCTGCGCGAAGAGCACGCCGATCCGGCCGAGGCCGACCACGCCGACGGTCTTGCCCTGGATCTCCACCCCGGTGTACTTGGAGCGCTTCCACTCGCCGGCCTTGAGTGCGGCGCTCGCGCTGGCGGTGTTGCGCGCGACCGCGAGCAGCAGGGCGAGCGCCTGCTCCGCGGCGGAGACGATGTTGGAGGTCGGGGCGTTGACGACCATGACGCCGCGCGCGGTGGCGGCGGGCACCTCGACGTTGTCGAGGCCGACGCCGGCACGGGCGACGACCTTCAGCCGCGGGGCGGCGGCGACGGCCTCAGCGTCGATCTGGGTGGCGCTGCGCACGATCACCGCGTCGGCCTCGGCCAGGGCAGCGAGCAGCGCCGGCCGGTCGGTGCCGTCGACGTGACGGACGTCAAAGTCGTGCGCGAGCACGTCGATGGCGGCGGGGGCGAGCTCTTCGGCGATCAGTACGACAGGATTCATTGGTCCTCGCAGTAATCAGTGGCGAGTGTCTGCGGCGCGGACGGGCGCCGCGCTGCGCCCTATGCTCCCCCACCCGGGTGACCCGGAGATGCGGATGCGGCCTACCGCCGATCGTATTCGCCCCCGCCCGGACCACGCCTCGCGGCCCCGCGTGAGGGCCCTCACAAGACGGGATCTAACGCCCACCACGAGCGCCTGGGTGAGCGGCGTCATGCCCGGCCGGCCCGCGCTGACCGCCGTGCTTCCCGGTCGGTGGGACAGCGTCGGCCGCGTCGGTGAAGGCGTCGCGAACAGCGAAGAGCCCGGCGTCAGGGGTGCAGGTGACACACCCCGGACGCCGGGCTCGGCAGACGCCTGGGTCAGGCCGTCTCGGTGAGCGGGCGGTCCACCCAGCTCATCATGTCGCGCAGCTTCTTGCCGGTCTGCTCGATCGGGTGTGCGGCGCCCTGCTCGCGGAACTTGGTCAGGGCCGGCCGGCCCGCCTCGTCGTCCTCGATCAGCTCGCGGGTGAACTGGCCCGACTGGATCTCGGCCAGGATCTTGCGCATCTCGTCCTTGGTCCGGGCGTCAACGACGCGCGGGCCGCGGGTGTAGTCGCCGAACTCGGCGGTGTCGGAGATGCTGTAGCGCATCCGCTGGATGCCGCCCTCGTACATCAGGTCCACGATCAGCTTCAGCTCGTGCAGACACTCGAAGTAGGCGATCTCCGGGGCGTAACCCGCCTCGGTGAGCACCTCGAACCCGGTCTGCACCAGCGCCGCGGCACCGCCGCAGAGCACGGCCTGCTCGCCGAAGAGGTCCGTCTCGGTCTCTTCCTTGAACGTCGTCTTGATGACGCCGGCACGGGTGCCGCCGATCGCCTTGGCGTACGACAGCGCCAGGGCGAGCGCGTTGCCGCTCGCGTTCTGCTCCACCGCGACGAGCGCGGGCACGCCCTTGCCGTCGACGTACTGGCGGCGCACCAGGTGACCCGGACCCTTCGGCGCCACCATCGCGACGTCGACGTCGGCCGGGGGCTCGATGAGGCCGTACCGGATGTTGAGGCCGTGGCCGAAGAAGAGCGCCTTGCCGGCGGTGAGGTTCGGCGCGATCGCCTCGGTGTAGAGCTTGCGCTGCGCGGTGTCCGGCGCCAGCACCATGATCACGTCGGCCCAGGCGGACGCCTCGGCCGGGGTCAGCACCCGCAGCCCCTGCTCCTCCGCCTTCGCGCGGCTCTTCGAGCCCTCGGGCAGGCCGATCACGACCTCGACGCCGGAGTCGCGCAGCGAGAGCGAGTGGGCGTGGCCCTGGCTGCCGTAGCCGAGCACCGCGACCTTCTTGCCCTGGATGATGCCCAGGTCGGCGTCGTCGTCGTAGAACACCTCAGCGGTCATGACTTCCCTTTCCTGCGGCGGCCACCCCGGCCGCCGTGCTTATGCGGCACGCAGTGCCGGACCCGTCGTGATGGAGCGCGAGCCGCGACCGATCGCGACCAGGCCGGACTGCACCATTTCCTTGATTCCGTACGGTTCGAGGTCGCGCAGCAGCGCGTCGAGCTTGTCGGGCGTGCCCGTCGCCTCGATGGTCAACGTGTCCGGCGCGACGTCGACGATGCGGGCCCGGAAGAGGCCCACGGTCTCCAGCACCTGCGACCGCATCGCACGGTCGGCCCGCACCTTGACCAGCAGCAACTCCCGCGACACCGAGACACCCTGATCCAGCTCGACGATCTTGAGCACGTTGACCAGCTTGTTGAGCTGCTTGGTGACCTGCTCCAACGGCGACTCGTCGGCGTTGACGACGATGGTGATCCGGGAGACCTCCGGATTCTCCGTCTCGCCGACGGCGAGCGAGTCGATGTTGAACCCGCGCCGGGAGAAGAGACCCGACACCCGGGCCAGGACACCGGGCTTATTCTCCACCAGCACGGACAAAGTGTGGGTCGTCATCAGATGTCATCCTCGTCAAAGGCCGGGCGGACACCCCGGGCGAACATGATCTCGTCGTTGCCAGTGCCGGCGGCCACCATCGGCCACACCATCGCGTCCTTGCCGACCACGAACTCCACCACCACCGGCCTGTCGTTGATGGCCATCGCGGCCTCGATCGTCTTGTCGACGTCGGCGGCGCTCTCGCAGCGCAGTCCGACGCAGCCCAGCGCCTCGGCCAGCTTCACGAAATCGGGGATGCGGTGCTTGTGGGTGCCGAGGTCGGTGTTGGAGTAGCGCTCCCCGTAGAAGAGGGTCTGCCACTGCCGCACCATGCCGAGGTTGCCGTTGTTGATCAGGGCCACCTTGATCGGGATGCCCTCCAGGGCGCAGGTGGCGAGCTCCTGGTTGGTCATCTGGAAGCAGCCGTCCCCGTCGACCGCCCACACGGTCGCGTCGGGCTTGCCCGCCTTGGCGCCCATCGCCGCCGGCACCGCGTAGCCCATGGTGCCGAGGCCACCGGAGTTGAGCCAGGTGTACGGCTTCTCGTACGAGACGAACTGGGAGGCCCACATCTGGTGCTGGCCCACCCCCGCGACGTAGATCGCGTCCGGGCCGGCGATCTTGCCGAGCCGCTCGATGACGTACTGCGGGGCGAGCGTGCCGTCGGTCGGCTCGTCGTAGCCGAGCGGGTAACGCTCCCGCAGGTCGTTGAGCTGCAACCACCACTCGGTCCGGTCGACGCCGCCCCCCGCCGGCCGCTCCGCGCCGTCGCTGACCGCCTCGACGGCCGAGATCAGCTCGTCGATGACGTACTTGGCGTCGCCGACGATCGGCACGTCCGCCGCGCGGTTCTTGCCGATCTCCGCCGGGTCGATGTCGGCGTGCACGATCGCCGCGCCGGGGGCGAACGAGTCGAGCTTGCCGGTCACCCGGTCATCGAAGCGCGCGCCGAGCGCCACGATCAGGTCGGCCCGCTGCAGGCCGTAGACGGCGGCGACGGTGCCGTGCATGCCGGGCATGCCCAGGTGCTGCTCGTGGGAGTCGGGGAACGCCCCGCGCGCCATCAGCGTGGTCACCACCGGGATGCCGGTGAGCTCGGCCAGCTTGCGCAGCCCCTCGGTGGCGCCGGCCTTGAGCACGCCGCCGCCGACGTAGAGCACCGGGCGGCGGGCGGTGGTCATCAACCGGGCCGCCTCGCGGATCTGCTTGCCGTGGGGGTGCAGGGTCGGCCGGTAGCCGGGGAGGTCGAGCGTCGGCGGCCAGCTGAACGTGGTCTGCGCCTGCAGCAGATCCTTGGGGATGTCGACCAGCACCGGACCGGGACGGCCGGTGGAGGCGAGGTGGAACGCCTCGGCGAGCACCCGCGGGATCTCCTCGGCCGTCTGCACGAGGTAGTTGTGCTTGGTGATCGGCAGGGTGATCCCCTGGATGTCGGCCTCCTGGAAGGCGTCCGTGCCGATCGACGGGCTCGCCACCTGCCCGGTGATCGCCACCATGGCGACCGAGTCCATGTACGCGTCGGCGATCGGCGTGACCAGGTTGGTGGCGCCGGGGCCGGAGGTGGCGATACAGACACCGACCTTGCCGGTGGCCTGCGCGTAGCCCGTCGCGGCGTGCCCCGCGCCCTGCTCGTGGCGGACCAGGATGTGCCGCACCTTCGAGTCGTAGAGCGGGTCGTACGCCGGCAGGATCGCCCCGCCGGGAATGCCGAACACGACGTCGACGCCGAGCGCCTCAAGAGACCTGACGAGCGAGCCCGCCCCGGAGATCTGGGTCGGCCCGGCCGACGCTACGGGGGTGACGGCGGGCGCTGCGGCGGCGTGGGCACGGTGGGCGAGGGTCTCTGGCGTTGGTCTCGTCATAGCGATTCAGGCCTTCGGCTCGGTCGGTGGTCTCGTTGATGTCGGCGTCGGGCGGGGCTGTGCCCACCCGGTGGACTCCGAAGCTGGCAATAAAAACGGCCCTCGTGCAGATGCACGGGGCCAGCGCACTCTCGCAGCAGGAGAGTGCGCTCAGATAAGTACTCGAGACGACCTAGTCGGCGACATGGGGCTAAGCCTGACGGATCTCACGCGCTGAGTCAACTGATCCCAGATCTTGGACGCCCCGTGTCGGCAGATCCCCCTCGACCTGCGGTCCAGCGCCGGCCGGCGAGACCGGCGTGGCGGGCGACGACGGCGCCGGCGGCAGCGCGAGTCGCCCATCCGGGGCCGGGCGGGGCGCGGGCAACGCGCGCGAGCCCTGCGATGTCGCCGCGTCCAACATCGCCTCCAGGTGCTCCGCCGGCACACCCCAGCCGAAGAGCGCGCCCTGGCCGAACCGGCAGCCCGCCTCGACCACCACCGCGAGCTCCGCCTGGTTGGTCACCCCCTCCGCGATCACCTCCAGTCCCAACTGGTGGCCGAGCCGCATGACGATGTCGACCATCGGGGCGAAGGCCCGCCGCCCGGGCACCGCCGGCTGCGCCGGCCCCTGCTCCGCGACGAGGCTGTGATCGATCTTGAGAATGTCGATCGGCAGGTTACGGAGCTGCGCCAACGACGAGTAGCCGGCGCCGAAGTCGTCCAGCGCGATGCGCACGCCGGTGGCGCGCAGCGCCCGCAACCGCCGGATCAGCTCGTCGAGGTCGGTCGCGACGGCGTGCTCGGTGACCTCGAGCACGAGCCGCTGCGGCGGGACCTGGTGGGCCCGGAGCGCCTCGGCGACCTGGAGGGCGTACTCCGGGGCGTGCAGCTCGAGCGGTGACACGTTGACCGAGACCCACACGTCGTGCCCGTCGACGAGCCAACGGGCGAGCTGGCGACACGCCTGATCGAGCACCCAGGCGCCGAGCTTGCCGATCTGGCCGCACTCCTCCGCGAGCGGGATGAACTCGTCCGGGCGCACGTTGCCGAGCTGGGGGTGGTGCCAGCGGAGCAGCGCCTCGGCGCCCACCGGCCGCACCGAGGGCACCGCCGCCACCGGCTGGTACGCCAGGTGCAACTCGCCGCGCTCGATCGCGCCCCGCATCTCGTGCTCCACCGCGGTGCGCCGACGCAGCTGCTGGTCGTAGTCGCTGTCGTACTGCTCGACCCGGTTCTTGCCGCGCTGCTTGGCGTAGCGCAGCGCGAGATCGGCGTTGCGCAGCAACGCCGGCACGTCCGGCGCCGCGGCCGAGCCGGCCATCCCGATGCTCACCGAGAGCCGGACCACGGGCCCCTCCACCCGTTCGTACGGCAGGTTGAGCACCGTGAGCAGCCGCTCGGCGATCCGGCGCGCCTCGTCCGGTCCGGTGGCGGTGAGCAGGACGGCGAACTCGTCCCCGCCCAACCGCGACGTCACGTCACCCGGCCGCAGTTGAGCGCGCAACCGCTGGCCCACCTCGACGAGCACCGCGTCGCCGACGTCGTGCCCCCGCATGTCGTTGATGATCTTGAAGCCGTCCAGGTCGAGGGCGACCAGCACGCACGGCCGGCCCGACGCGACCTCGTGGTGCAGCTCCTGCAGAAGCGCCCGACGGTTGGCCACGCCGGTGAGCGGATCGGTGTGCGCCAGCTCGCGGAAGTGCGCCTCGCGGTCGGCGAGACGCAGGGCGTAGCCGCGCACGTCGAGCAGGGCGAGGTACTGCCGGGCGACCAGCGTCAATCCCTCGACGCTGCCCGCGGCGATGCCCATCGCGGTGAACTCTCCCCGCACGAGCACGTGGTACATGGCGACGACCGCCATCGCGATCATCGGCACGAACGCGTAGCCGGTCCCGCGCCGGATGACGTCTCCGTCGCGCGGTCCCGGCACGTGGGGCGTGCGGCGCGCGACCGCGACGAGCAGGAGCCCCACCGGGAGTCCGGCGGCGGAGACCAGGGCCAGCCCGGCGCCACGCTGGCAGATGCCGGCGGCGAGACCCGTGCCGCAGAGCGCCGCCCAGACCACGCCGCCACCGACGAGCAGGAGTTCGCGGCGCGGGCCGGACCAGCGCATGCCCACGATGGCCGCGACCCCGATCGCCAGGGCGGCCGCGGCAGCCGGCAGCAGGATCGCCGGGCAGGCGGTCGGGCTCCAGTCACCGAGGATCCGGGTCGGCGGCGAGATCAGCACCGAGCCGACGAACCAGAGCGCGGCGGCGATCACCAGAGCGTCGAGTACGTGCCGCAGCACGCAACCGCCGGTTTCCGACACTCCGGGGAGCGCGAGCAGCCCCGCGCAGAGCACGACGGCGCTCAGCGTGAACCCGACGGCGACCACCGAGGCGAGCATCATCCGGTCGGGCTGGGTCGCCGCCCAGCGCGGCGCCAGCACGACGACTCCGGCCAGCGCGGCGATCGCGCTGACGGTCGCGATCAGCGCGCCGACGGCGAAGAGCCGGTGCGGGACGCCCCGGCCGGGCGGCCGGCGCCGGGCCGAGAGGATCAACATCAGGGTGCCGAGCACAGCCGCGACCGCAGTTTCCACGGCGACGACACCCGGGCCCGAGATGAGCTGCACGGGTCAACTCTGCCGGATCGGAACCGCACATGGGGAACGGGGTGGCCGTGACGGGCAGGAACCACGCATCGACCGGCGTCCCGAGTGGTGGACGGGACACCTGTCACGCCAGCCGTACCAGGGCGGTCGGTGCAACACTGAGCGTATGCCTGAACTGCGGTCGAAGACCTCCACGCACGGCCGGATGATGGCCGGCGCCCGGGCCCTGTGGCGGGCCACCGGGATGACCGACGACGATTTCGGCAAGCCGATCGTCGCCATCGCCAACAGCTTCACCCAGTTCGTACCGGGGCATGTGCATCTCAAGGACATGGGCGGCCTGGTCGCCGACGCCGTGGCCGAGGCCGGCGGCGTCGGCCGGGAGTTCAACACCATCGCGGTCGACGACGGCATCGCCATGGGCCACGGCGGCATGCTCTACTCGCTGCCCAGCCGTGAGCTGATCGCCGACGCGGTCGAATACATGGTCAACGCGCACTGCGCGGACGTCCTGGTCTGCATCTCCAACTGCGACAAGATCACGCCCGGGATGCTCCTCGCCGCGCTGCGGCTCAACATCCCGACCGTCTTCGTCTCCGGCGGCCCGATGGAGGCCGGCAAGACCGTCGCCATCGAGGGCGTCGTGCACGCCAAGCTCGACCTGATCGACGCGATGATCGCCTCCTCGAACGAGTCGGTCACGGACGAGCAGCTCAGCGAGATCGAGCGCTCGGCCTGCCCGACCTGCGGGTCGTGTTCCGGCATGTTCACCGCCAACTCGATGAACTGCCTCACCGAGGCGATCGGTCTCGCCCTGCCGGGCAACGGCTCGGTCCTGGCGACCCACGCCGCGCGCCGGGCGCTGTTCGAGGAGGCCGGGCGGACCGCGGTGCGGATCGCCAAGCGCTGGTACGACGAGGACGACGCCTCCGTGCTGCCCCGCTCCATCGCCTCCAAGTCGGCGTTCGAGAACGCCGTCGCGCTCGACGTGGCGATGGGCGGCTCCACCAACACCGTGCTGCACCTGCTCGCCGCGGCCCGCGAGGCCGAACTGGACTTCAACGTGGCCGACATCGACGCGATCTCCCGCCGGGTGCCCTGCCTGGCGAAGGTGGCCCCGAACAGCGCGTCTGCCACCCAGATATTCCACATGGAGGACGTGCACCGGGCCGGCGGCATTCCCGCGCTGCTCGGCGAGCTCGACCGGGCCGGCGCGCTCCACCGCGACGTGCACTCGGTGCACTCGCCGACGCTGACGCAGTGGCTGGCCGACTGGGACGTGCGCGGCGGCTCGCCCACGCCCGAGGCCGTCGAACTCTTCCACGCCGCGCCCGGCGGGGTGCGCACCACCCAGCCCTTCTCCACCACCAACCGCTGGTCGACGCTGGACACCGACGCCGCGGGCGGCTGCATCCGCGACATCGCCCACGCCTACTCCGCCGACGGGGGGCTCGCCATCCTCTCCGGCAACCTCGCGCCCGAGGGCTCCGTCGTGAAGACCGCCGGCGTTCCCGAGGAGTGCCTGTCCTTCCGTGGCCCGGCCAAGGTCTTCGAGTCGCAGGACGCGGCGGTCGAGGCGATCCTCGGTAAGCGGATCGTCGCCGGGGATGTCGTGGTGATCCGCTACGAGGGACCCAAGGGCGGCCCCGGCATGCAGGAGATGCTCTACCCGACCTCGTACCTCAAGGGGCGCGGGCTCGGTCGGGCCTGCGCCCTGATCACCGACGGGCGCTTCTCCGGCGGCACGTCCGGCCTGTCGATCGGGCACGTCTCACCGGAGGCGGCCTCCGGCGGCACGATCGCGCTGGTCGAAGAGGGCGACGAGATCGTCATCGACATCCCGACCCGCTCGATCCAGCTCAACGTCTCCGACGAGGTGCTCCAGGCGCGCCGGATCGCGCAGGAGAAGCGGGACCGGCCGTACACCCCGGTCGACCGGCAGCGTCCGGTCTCCGCCGCGCTGCGCGCGTACGCCTCGATGGCGACCTCGGCCAGCGACGGCGCCTACCGCCGCGTCCCGGAGTAACCACCATGCGACAGCGGCACCCCGAACCTGTCGGGGTGCCGCTGCTCACGCGTCAACGCAGAGTGCGCCGGTGCCCACTCGGGCCCTTCTTCAGCCATGCCTTGGTCCAGGCCAGCGCCCTGGCGTTGCAGGGCGGCACGTTGCCGTACCTGTATCTGGTACCCGTGAGCGCGGTCGCCACGCAGTCCGCCCAGGTCTCGACGGTGGAGCGGGTCGCCTGCGGGAAGCCGGTCGGCGGCGCGCCGTAGGAGCGCCGCGAGCCGTAGTGGAACGCGATGTGGTGCGCGAACTCGTGCGCCATCACCGACTTCAGGTTCGACCACGGACGCTGCGCGTGATAGGTGCCGATCTTGATGCCGCGGTAGCGGGTGGAGTACGACGAGTATCCGCCGATGACGCTGACGACCTTCACGTTCGGCAGAGCCTTGCGCCAGGCGTACGGCACGGCCGAGTTCATCGCGCTCTGCGCGCGGTTCTGCATCTGCTTGTAGCTCATCGCGGCGGACGCCTGCGATGGAGTACCGACCAGGACGACAAGCGCGGTGAGGACAGCGATCGCAGGGGCCAGAACACGACCGTACGGGACGGGAGATCCCATCAGGGTTCCTTCCATTGCGTAGTTCGGGGGCGAACGTCGTGCGCGGGAACGCCACGAACCGTCGGGGTAACGGATCGAGACCCAGCCGTCCATGACCGTCCGCGCAATGTCCTGGATCGGCATGGAGCGAAGGCAGCCTGAGGATTTCGGCTGTCAGCGGAACCTGCTGCGGTTCGAACCGGAAGAGACACCGGGAGCGGCAGCGCATCGGCAATCGCGAGTTCTTCTCAGGTACGCCGACTGCCGACCGCTATGGACGGCAGGCGACCTGAACAATCGGGGGTGGAGTGTGATGACCGCGCCCCGTCCGCGTCGCGATGTCTGCCTCCGGATAACGCTGACGCTCGTCATGGGCGCCGCCATCGCGTTGTTCGCCCCGGCCCGTCCCACAGCCGCCGCCCCGCCGCGCAGCGCGACCGCCGGAATGACGGTCGGCTACGCGGTCTTCGACCGCCAGACCGGCAGGTTCACCGAGCGACGCAACAGCACGACACGATTCCGCTCCGCGTCCGTGGTGAAACTGCTCATCGCGCTCGACCAACTGTGGACCCGCGACCCCGGCAGGTTGAGCGCGAAGGACCGCAGCCGGCTGACGTCGATGCTGCGCAGCAGCAACGACGGCGCCGCGACCTACTTCTGGAACCGCGGCGGGAACCGCAACGTGGCGCTGCGCATGGCGAAGCGGCTGAAACTGCGGAACACGGTGCCGCCACCGTCGTCGCTGCGCGGATGGTGGGGGTACGTGGGCATCAGCGCCGAGGACGTCGTCCGCATCTACCGGTTCATCCTGGACTCGGCGCGCAGGCCGGTCCGGGATTTCATCATGGGGAACCTGAGCCAGGCCACCACCAGAGCGGGCGACGGGTTCAATCAGAAGTTCGGGCTGCTGACCTTCGCCGCGCCGCGGGCGGTCAAACAGGGCTGGTCGGGGTTCGGCGGCAACCCGCCGTCCCGGGCGAAGATCCCCGGGCTGGACCTGCGGAGCGACGCCCTGCACACGACCGGCACGACGGGACGGAACAACCGGTTCGTCGTCGCGCTCTTTACGCTGCACGGCAAGGGCACGAGGTACGCGACGGCGTGCGCCAAGGTCACCAACCTGACCCGTTACCTCGTGCCGCCGAAACGCTGACGCGCGACGTCCGACCTACCGCGTTGATCGCCAGATCGGCGTCTCGACCGTCACTCATTCTGTTACTCGCCCAGTCGCGTGTTCCCCATCCTCGCGGGTTCAAGGAATGCAAGCGCGATCGGGCTGCTGACGTTCAAGCGCTCCACACACTGGCGCCCGCGCTGCGCCTCCACGCTGCGCTGCCTGCAATGCGCGGACCACCCCACCTACGCCCAGGCGCTGCATGCCCTGCGCGACAAGCGCCACGCCAACATGCGGAACCCCGATTTCCCCTAGCACCACCTGTCGCCATGACGCCGACCGCTCACCCTCAGCCGGCGGGGCGGAGGTCGTTGACGCAGCGGAGCACCGGCTTCGTGGTCAGCGCCCCGTGGTCGAGCGGCGCGGCGGTGCGGACGGTGAAGGTGGTCGACTCGCCGGGCAGGAGCGTGACCAACGCCTGGTCGACCAGCGCCGCCGGGTCGAGCCGGTCGGCGAAGAGGGTCAGATCCCGCAGTACGGTGCGGGCGGTGACCGTCACCCGGAGTCCTCCGGGAGCCGGCTCGACGGTCGCGTCGTACTCCGCCGGCGGGTAGGCGATCCCCCGGTCCTCGGCGAAGAACCACCAGGCCCGTTCGGTTCCGCCCTCGGCGAGCAACAGCTCGCGTCGCGGCTCGTCGGCGAGCACGACGTCCGCGGGGAGCGGCAGGGTGACGGTGGAGTGCGGCGCGACGTCCAGCTCGAACGCCGCCTTGGCCCGCGGCGAGCCGTCGAGCGTCAGCCGGGTCACCGCCGCCTCGTCCCGCCACGGCGAACCGCCGTCGTTCACGACGACGAGGGCGAGGCCGCCGTCGCGGGGTTGGATGGTGAGCAGCCGGTCGGCGTAGACCCGGCGCAGCGCGTACCAGAGGGGCTTTCGTCGCCCGTCGCCGTCGACCGCGGCCCAGGACGTCACCGGCCAGCAGTCGTTGAGCTGCCACATGATCGTGCCCATGCAGACCGGGCGGTGCGAGCGGAAGTGCTCGATCCCCACCGCGACCGCCCGCGCCTGGTTGAGCTGGGTGAGGTAGTGCCAGTCGTCGAAGTCGGCCGGCGCCGACAGGTGGGCGTCGAGTCCACGCTGGAGCTTGAGGTCGCCGTCGATCGCCTTCTGGTGGTGGCGCATGCCCGGCGAGTCCGACGCCAGCGGCTCGTCACGCAACGCCCGGCGCAGCGTCGCGTACGCCGGGGGCGCCTGGTAGCCGAACTCGGCGACGAAGCGCGGCACGTGTTCGCGGTAGCGCAGGTAGTCGTCCGCGTTCCAGACGTCCCAGATGTGCGTGCTGCCGTGCGCGGGATCGTTGGGGTGCACGTCGTCCCGGCCGGACCAGGGGCTGCCCGGCCAGTACGGTCGGGTCGGGTCCAACTCGCCGACGATCCCCGGCAGCAGGTCGAAGTAGTAGCCGGCGCCCCAGGACCGGTCGACCAACCGCTCCTGCCAACGCCAGTCGTGCCAGCCCCAGATGTTCTCGTTGTTGCCGGTCCACAGCACGAGGCTGGGATGGCTGGCGAGCCGTACGACCTGTTCGCGTGCCTCCGCCGCCACCTCACCGGCGAGCGGCTCCTCCTCCGGGTAGGCCGCGCAGGCGAAGAGGAAGTCCTGCTGCACCATCAGCCCCAGCTCGTCGGCGAGTTCGTAGAAGTCCGCCGACTCGTAGCGCCCGCCGCCCCAGATCCGCAGCAGGTTGACGTTGGCCTCGCACGCCTGGGCGAGCCGCTCGGCGTAGCGCGACCGGTCGACCCGGGTGACGAAGACGTCGTCGGGAATCCAGTTGACCCCGCGGACGAAGACCGGCACGTCGTTGACGACCACCGTGAACGGCGTCCCGGCCTCGTCGGGTGTGGTGTCCAGCCGCACGGAGCGGAAGCCGATCCGCCGCCGCCACGCGTCGAGCGCGCCACCGTCGGCCCCGCGCAGCGTCACGTCGAGCGGGTGGCGTGGCTGGTCGCCGTACCCCCGCGGCCACCACAGCGCGGGGTCGCGGACGGTGAGCGCGACGACGGCCGTGCGTTGCCCCGGCGCGATGACCGCTTCGGCGTGGACGCCGGCGACGGCGGCGGCGACGGTGAGCGGCTCGTCGCTCTCCCGCTCGACCTCGACGTGCACCTCGACCCGCCCCTCGCCGTCGGCGACCGTGACCAGGGGGCGGACGGTGGCGAGGCGCCCACCGCGCCAGCTCTCCAGCCCGATCTCCTGCCAGATGCCCGCGCTGACCAGGGTCGGTCCCCAGTCCCAGCCGAAGTTGCAGGCCATCTTCCGGATGAAGTTGAACGGCTGGTCCGGGTAGGCGTTGGGGCGCTCCCCCAGCCGGTCCCGCAGCTCTTCGGCGTAGCGGTAGGCGGAGTCGAACCGGACCCGCAGCACGTTGTCGCCGCCGCGGAGCGCCGCCCGGACGTCGAACCGGTAACCGCGGTGCATGTTGGCGGTGCTGCCGAGCGGCACGTCGTTGAGCGTGACGGTGGCGATCGTGTCGAGCCCGGCGCAGACCAGGTCGACCCGGGGGTCGTCGGAGCCGTCCCACCGGAAGGTGGTCTCGTAGCACCAGTCGGTGCGCCCGATCCAGGCCAGCCCCAGCTCGTTGTCGTCGAGGTAGGGGTCGGGGATGAGCCCGGCGGCGAGCAGGTCGGTGTGGACGCAGCCCGGCACGGTCGCCGGGACCACGGCGCCCGCGAGCCGGGCGGGGAGCTGCGGCCCGGGCAGGGCGCGCAGTTGCCAGCCGTCGTGCAGGGGTCTCCGGTCGATCACGACTTCACCGCGCCTTCCATGATTCCGCGGACGATCTGGCGGCCGCCGACGAAGAGCATGATGAGCAGCGGCAACGTCGCCACCAGGGCACCGGCGAGGACTCTGCGGTAGAGCACGTAGTTGCCACTGGCCAGATCGAAGATCGCCACCTCCGGAGGATTCGAATCGCTCCCAACATCGAGGAGAATCGACTGAACCGGATAAGTGGGGCCACCGTACGGGCGGGTCATCGGGGTGTCAATGGCGGGTCGACGAGGTCGCTGGGCCGGTTCGTGACCGGAGCCCACAGGCTCCAGACGATCTACTTAACCGAGCAAGACAACTCCGACCGGGCGCGCCGCGTAACGGGTGGCCCGCGCGCCCGGGGGTAGCGTGAAGGCCCCGGATCGCGTCCCGGTCCAGTCAACGCAAAGGAGCGCCGGTGAAACGGCCGACGATCGCGGACATCGCACTCCGCGCCGGCGTCTCCAAGGGCGCCGTCTCGTACGCCCTCAACGGTCAGCCCGGCGTCTCCGAGGCGACCCGGCAGCGCATCCTGGCCATCGCCGAGGAAATCGGCTTCAACCCCAACAGCGCCGCCCGCGCCCTCTCCGGCGCGAGCGCCAACGCCGTGGGGCTGGCGCTCTGCCGCCCGGCCCGCATCCTCGGCATCGAACCGTTCTTCATGGAGCTGATCAGCGGCGTCGAGGCCGAGCTCTCCGCGCGGTCGTACGCGCTGACGCTGCAGGTCGTCGCGGACCCGACGGCGGAGATCGCGGTCTACCGCCGCTGGTGGGGCGAGCACCGGGTCGACGGGGTGTTCCTCTGCGACCTGCGCATCGACGACCAGCGGGTCGCGGTGCTGGAGGAGTTGCAACTCCCCGCCGTGGTGATCGGCGGACCGGGGCACACCGGCGGGCTCGCCAGCGTCTGGTCCGACGACGCCGCGGCGCTCGTCGAGACCGTCGAATACCTGTTCACCCTCGGCCACCGGCGGATCGCCCGGGTCGGCGGCCTGCCCGAGTTGCTGCACACCCAGATCCGCACCCACGCCTTCGCCGGGATCTGCGAACGCCTCGACCTGGTCGAGTCGGTCACGGTCCCCTCGGACTACACCGGCGAGCAGGGGGCGCGGGCCACCCGCCGGCTGCTCAGCTCCGCCGCGCGGCCCACGGCGGTGATCTACGACAACGACGTGATGGCGATCGCCGGCCTGGCCGTGGCCCAGGAGATGGGGCTGGCCGTCCCCGGCGACCTGTCGATCGTCGCCTGGGACGACTCACCGCTGTGCCAGCTGGTCCACCCGCCGCTGACCGCGCTCGGTCGCGACATCCCCGCGTACGGTGCGCACGCCGCCCGCCAACTCCTCGCCGCCATCGCGGGCGAGCCCATCGGCGCGTATCAGGATGACACCGCTCACCTGAAGCCGCGCGGCAGCACGGGGCCGCCCCGCTGACCCGTTCCGCGCAGGCGCCCGGTCCGGCGGGCCCGGACGGAGTGCCGACCGCCGCCGACGGGACCGCTACGATCAGGACGGTTACGCGACTGGCGCAGCGAGGTGGAACAGACCACCGGGGAGCGACCACAGATCGTGCACCGCGCGCCTGGGTGCACGTCGACAGGGCCGTCTTGCCCGGCCAGGTTCCCGGCCGGCAAACGCCGACATGCCAGGAGGACGCTCGTGCACGTACCCCCGATCCCCAGCCTGACCGCCGCGGACCCGCAGGTGGCCGGCCTCATCGAGCAGGAAGCGCGGCGGCAGCACGACAAGCTGCGGATGATCGCGTCGGAAAACTACGTCTCCACCGCGGTGCTCGAGGCGAGCAGCACGGTGCTGACCAACAAATACTCCGAGGGCTACGCGGGCAAGCGCTACTACGAGGGGCAGCAGTTCATCGACCCGATCGAGACGCTCGCCATCGAGCGCGCGCGGGCGGTCTTCGGGGTGGACCACGCCAACGTCCAGCCCTACTCCGGCTCCCCCGCCAACCTCGCCGTCTACCTGGCGTTCCTCTCCCCGGGCGACACCGTGATGGGGATGGCGCTGCCGATGGGCGGGCACCTCACCCACGGCTGGTCGGTCTCGGCGACCGGCAAGTGGTTCAACCCGGTCCGCTACAACGTGGCCAGGGAGACCGGCCGGATCGACCTCGACGAGGTGCGTGAGATCGCGCTGCGCGAGCGGCCGAAGGTGATCTTCTGCGGCGGCACCGCCGTACCGCGCACCATCGACTTCCCCGGCTTCGCGCAGATCGCCGAGGAGATCGACGCCGTGCTGGTCGCCGACATCGCGCACATCGCCGGTCTGATCGCCGGCGGCGCGCACCCCTCGCCGGTCGGGTACGCCGACGTCATCACGACCACGACCCACAAGACCCTCCGCGGCCCGCGCGGCGCCATGATCATGAGTACGGCGCAGCACGCCAACGCGATCGACAAGGCGGTCTTCCCGGGCCTGCAGGGCGGCCCGCACAACCACACCACCGCCGCCATCGCCGTGGCGCTCAAGGAGGCGGCGACCGCCGACTTCCGCCGCTACGCGCACCAGGTGGTCGCCAACGCCAAGGCGCTGGCCGCGGCACTGCTGGAGCGCGGCTTCGAGCTTTCCTCCGGCGGCACCGACAACCACCTCATCCTCGCCGACCTCAGCAGCAAGGGTGTCGCCGGCAAGCCGGCGGCGCAGGCGCTGGACCGGGCGGGCATCGAGCTCAACTACAACACCGTCCCGTACGACACCCGCAAGCCGTTCGACCCGTCGGGCATCCGCCTCGGCACGGCGGCCCTGACCACGCGTGGCCTCACCGAGGAGCAGATGCCACAGGTGGCGGCGTGGATGGACGACGCGGTGACCGCCGCCGTCAAGGACGACGAGGCGGCGCTGACCCGCATCGCCGGCGAGGTGAGCGACCTGCTCGCCGGCTATCCCATGCCGGGGTACGCCGGGGCCTGACATCCCGACGATCGTCCGCCGGTAGGGGCGATGATCGGTTTACCAGCGACGCGGCCGCCGCCGGGGGTGAGAAAACCCTTGGCGGTGGCCGGGTCCTGACTGAACGCCGGGACATCCCGCCACCGCCACCGTCCACACCGGACGGCGTTCAGACCGAGGGCGTCTGGAAATCCGCCAGGAACGCCTCGATCCGCTCCGCGGGCGCCGGGCGGGCGAGCGCGAAGCCCTGCGCGAACCGGCACCCCGCTTCCCGTGCCTGGTCGACCTGGGCGGTCGACTCCAGCCCTTCGGCGAGGATCTCCAGACCGAGGCGACGGCCGAGGCTGACCACCACGTCGATCAACGGTTTGCTGGGCCCGCGCCGGTCGGCGGGATCGGCGACCAGCGCCCGGTCAATCTTGAGAATGTCGACGGGCAGGCGCCGGAGCTGGGCCAGCGAGGCCTGACCCGCGCCGAAGTCGTCCAGCGCCGTCCGTACGCCCAGGGCCCGCAGCCCCGCGAGCTGGGTGACCACCGACGGCACGTCGGCGGCGACCCGCGACTCGGCGATCTCCACGACCAACCGCTCGGGGGCGATCCGGTGCGCGGCGAGCGTGGCGGCCACGGCGCTGACGAAGTCGGGGGCGGCCAACTCCCGCTGCGAGACGTTGACCGCCATCCAGAGGTCGTGCCCGCTGTGCGACCAGGCGGCGAGCTGCCGGCAGGCCCGCTGCCGCACCCACTTGCCGACCTCGTCGATCAGCGCGAGGTCCTCGGCGACCGGCAGCAGTTCGTTGGGAAGGACGGTGCCCAGCATCGGGCTGCGCCAGCGCAGCAACGCCTCGACGCCCACCGGCCGACCGTCGTCCAACCCGAGCACCGGCTGGTAGACCAGATCGAGCTCGCCCCGCTCGGCCGCGCCGGGAAGCTCCCGTTCGAGATCCATCCGCCGGATGAGCTGCTCTTCCATGTAGGCGTCGTACCACTCGACGCGGTTGCGCCCCAGCTGCCGGGCACGGCGGCGGGCGAGGTCGGCGCGGCGCAGCACGTCGTCGACGCTGTCCCCGCCGGCGACCTCGGCCAACCCGATGCTGACGTGCAGATGAACGATCGCGCCGGGCAGCTGATAGGGCTCGGTGAGCGCGGTGAGCAGCTTGGTGGCCAGGGCGTACGCCATCACCGGTCCCTCCACCGTGATGATGGCGAACTCGTCACCGGAGAGGCGGGCGGCGACGTCGTCGGAGCCGACCGTGGTGCGCAGCCGACGGCCGACCTCGATCAGCACCGCGTCGCCGACCTCCCGTCCGCGGACGTCGTTGATCCCGGCCATCCCGTGCAGATCGATGACGAGCAGGGCGCCACCGTGGCCGGGCACCGCCCGCTGGGTGACGACCGTGCGCATCAGCTCACGCCGGTTGGCCAGGCCGGTGAGCTGGTCGGTGAAGGCCAGCTGATGCAGGGTTCGCTCCAGCCGCCGGCGCTCCCCCACGTCGCGCATGTGCACGACCAGGGCGCCCACCTCCGGCACGGCACGCTGGTCGCTGATGGTGGACTCGGTGTCACGCCAGGCTCCGTGTCCGTCGCGCAGCCGCGCCGCCACGAGTTGCGTGCGCCCGTCCGAGACCTGCTCCCGCTGAGCCAGCACCCCGGTGAGCAGCGTGGTCACGTCGGCCGCGTCGTCGGGGTGCATCAGCTCGCCGAACGAGCGCCCGATCACATCGGCGTCCGCGAGCCCGAACAGCCGGGCCGCGGCCGGCGACTGCCAACGCACCAGCAGATCATCGCCGACCACCATCGTCAGGTCGTTGCCGCCGGAGACCATCGAGCGGAAGTGCGCCTCCTGCTGCGCCAGCCGCCGGGCGTAGCTCCGGATGTCCATCGCGGACAGCACCTCACGCACCACCATCGCCGGAATCCCCGCCAGTCCCAGCACGATCGAGGTGTGGTCGAACTCGCCGACCGTCAGCAGGTGGTAGAGCGCGGCCAGCGTGGCGACCATCGCGGGGACGCTGAGCAACGGGTAGGCGGAGAGGCGCGACTCAGCCTCGATCGTCGACGGCGGGGGCGGGCCGGCGGGGGCGCGGTGCGCGCCCGTCGAGATGAGCAACGGCCCGACCACGAGCGGGACCGCGGCGACGAGCAATGTCCACGACGCGACGCCGTAGGCGAGGAGCATGGCCATCGCGGTGAGCCCGAGCATCGCGATGCCCGAACCCGACCCGGAGAGCAGCACCGCCGGGCGGTAGCGCGCGGCCCGCAGGGCGGTGACGGTGACCACGGAGAGCCCGGCCGCGACCAGCAGACCGGCGGCCAGGGCCTCGGGCGGCATCGGACCGGTCGGCGGCACCAACCAGGCGGCGAAGGCGAGCGTGATGCCGATGCTGAGGCCGTCGAAGCCGCGCCGAACCCGGGTC
This sequence comes from Micromonospora sp. NPDC049679, assembly GCF_040659735.1. NCBI lineage: Bacteria > Bacillati > Actinomycetota > Actinomycetes > Micromonosporales > Micromonosporaceae > Micromonospora > Micromonospora sp. NPDC049679. The sequence goes on along the minus strand of NZ_JBFANZ010000010.1, from coordinate 8,350 downwards.
GCGACGGTGGTCGCGGCGCCGGGCAGCAGCAGGATGCCCATCAGGAAGGCGAGCACGGCGCCGGCCAGCCCGACCACGGCGACCAACGCCCGGGCCGTCGGGACGGCCAGCGGCAGGGCGGCGACGGCAAGGCCGCCGACCAGCACACCGATCCCGAGGAGCCCGGCGCCGCGGCACGTGCCGTAGCGGGTGCCGTAGACCCGTCGAATGGTGACGGCGAGTCGGATCAGTCGTACGCCGACCAGCAACGCCACGATCCCGGATGCGACGGCGGTCGCGACGACGGGCGGCAGGAAGCCGAGGAAACCGGCAAGAAGAATCGCGCCCGCCGATGTCGATGCCGCGATGTCTACGGCCCGGGAGGCGGTATCCCGGGCTTGATCGCGATCAGGAACTGCCGCTGACACAGCCGGTGGTCACCTTCGCGGAGGAGGGGACAGAGGGCGGTACGGGACGACGAGGCAGGGACGAGACCACGCCTGTGAAGACTCAACGAACAGTACGCTACGCGGGTTACGGTGAACATTCGCCCAAAAGTGCTCTTGCCGGACGGCGGATTCAGTCTGTAAGGGCGGCGACCATCCGAACCGGCCCGGATGGAAGGATGACCCGGTGAGCACCACGCGCGTTGTCCGGTTCCGTCCCCCCCAGGCGATTCTGGTCGCCGCCATCGTCGCCCTGATCGGCGCGCTTCCGCTCGCCTCCGCGCGCTGGTACCTCCTGCCGGTGCTGCTCATCCCGCTCACCGTGGCGGTCTGGGCCTGGCGCGCCGGCACCGATGCCGACAGCGAGGGCCTACGCCTGCGGGCGTTGGCCGGCTCGCACCGGATCCCGTGGCCCGAGGTCGCCGAACTCGGTCCCGACGCCCGCGGCCGGGCGGTCGCGCGCCTCACCGACGGACGCGCCATCGTGCTGCCGGCCGTCCGCGCCACCGACCTGCCGCGGCTCATCGGGGCGGCCGGCCAGCACATCAGCGACACCCCCGATGCTCAGTAGCCGTTGACGACCTGGTTGATCAGCGGCCGCCCCGCGGCGAACCGTCGCAACTGTTCGCCGGCGAGCCGGTACGCCCGCGGCAACAGTCCGCGCACCGAGCCGCCCACATGCGGCGTGATCAGCACATTGGGCAACGTCCACAGCGGATGGTCACCGGGGAGTGGCTCCGGGTCGGTCACGTCGAGCGCCGCGCCGAGCCGCCCGGTCGAGACCTCGGCGACCAGCGCCGCCGTGTCGACCACCGGGCCGCGGGCCGCGTTGACCAGGAGCGCCCCGTCCGGCATCGCGGCCAGGAAGCCACGGTCGACCATCCCGCGCGTCTCGCCGGTCAGCGGCACGATCAGCACGACGATGTCGGCCGACGGCAGCAGCGCCGGGAGGTCGTCGACGCCGTGCACGCCCTCCGCCGGCCGGGCGGTGCGGGCCACCAGCGTCAACTCGACCTCGAACGGCGTCAGTCGGGCACGCAGCGCCGCGCCGATCGAGCCGGCGCCGACGATCAGCACCCGTTTGCCGGCGAGTTCATCGGTCGGCGCGAAGTCGCCGTACGACCACTCGCGCCGGGCCTGGGCCCGGATGAACCCGGGGAAGGCCCGCAGGTGGGACAGGACCGCCGCGACCACCCACTCGGCGGTGGGTGAGTCGTGCACTCCGCGTGCGTCACACAGCAGCACGCCCTCGGGCAGGCGCCCCGTCCACACGTCGGCGCCGGCGGAGAGCAGCTGCACCACCGCCAGGTCCGGGAGCTTGCCGGCCACGTGCACCGACTCGGCCTGGGTCAGGAACGGCGGCACCCAGAACCGCACCCCGGTCGGGTCGACGTCGAGCAGGTCCGGGCGGGGCACGACCTCGATCGTCACGCCGTCCGGCAGCGCGCCGAGCAGCGGGAGCCCCTGCTCGTGCGGAATCCACACCTTCACGAAAGCCGACGATAGTCGGACCGGGTGGCGCAGAGCGAGTCCCGAAGGCGGTACGAAAAGGGCAGATCGCCGCACGTCACCCGCGTCGCCCCGACGGGTAGCCTGACGATGCGACTCACACCCTCCCCCTGGCGTTCGGCGAAACAAGGTGCTCGATGGCGGTGAACTCGGACGCGCTCAGCGATCCTGCCCGGCTGCGTGCGCTCCGCCAGACCGGGCTGGACACGGGCGGCGGCACCGACGAGGCACTGGAGCGGTTCGCCCGGCTCGTGCGCGACGTGCTCGATGTGCCCGTCGCCCTCGTCTCGCTGGTCGCCCACGACCGACAGTTCTTCCCCGGCGCGGCCGGGCTGCCGGCGCCGTCGGACCGGCTGCGGCAGCGGCCGCTGTCGCACTCACCGTGCCGGCATGTGGTCGAGCGCGGGCAACCGGTCGTGCTCTCCGATATCCGGCTCGACACGGAGATCCCCGACGAGCAGCCGGTGGGCGGGCTCGGCATCGTGGCGTACGCCGGCATGCCCCTGACCGACCTCGAAGGACGCACCCTCGGGGCGCTTGCCGCCGTGGACGGCCGACCGCGCGAGTGGACGTCAGCAGAGCTGACGACCCTCGCCGACCTCGCCGCGGCCTGCTCGTCCGAACTCCGGCTGCGCATCACGCTCGACCAGGCGGAGGCCGCGCGGCGGCGGGCCGAGGAGGCGCACGCGCAGCTCAGCATGCTCGCCGATCTCACTGAGACGCTCGTCGGCACCCTCGACATCGAGGACGCGCTCGCCCGGCTCGCCGCCGCCGTCGTCCCCCGCCTCGCCGACTGGTGCGTGGTCAACATCGTCGGCCCGCGCGGCACCCTGCGGCACGTGGCCTCCGCGCACCACGATCCGCGACGTGCCGAGGACGTGTCCCGGTTCTCCACGCTGATGCGCAGCCAACTGGACCAGTCCGCGATCACCCGCACGGTGCTCCGCACCGGCCAGCCGGTGCTGGACCGCAACGCCGAACTCCGCGGCATGCGGAACCGCACCCTCGGTCCGGAGATGCCCGAGCTCGCCGCCAGGATGGGCTACGCCTCCCACGTCACGGTGCCGATCACCGCGCCCGTGCGCGGCACCGTGCTCGGCACGATCAGCCTGGTCAAGGGCGCCGACCGGGAGGCTTTCACCGACGCGGACGTGCGCACGGCGCTCGACATCGGCCGCCGCGCGGGCCTCGCGGTCGACAACACCCGGATGTACGGCGAACAGCGGCACGTCGCGGAGGTCCTGCAGCAGAGCCTGCTGACCGACCTGCCCACGTCGCCCCACCTCGAGCTGCACGCGCGCTACCAGCCGGCCGCGTCGGGCGCCGAGGTCGGGGGCGACTGGTACGACGCCTTCGTGCAACCCGACGGCGATCTGATCGCGACGATCGGCGACGCGGCGGGACACGACATCGAAGCGGCCGCGGCGATGGGTCAGCTGCGCAACCTGATCCGCGGCAACGCGTACGGCCGGTCGGACCGTGTCGGTGAGCTCATGGCCCACCTGGACGCGACGATCCGGGGGCTGCGGATCCCCAAGCCGGCCACCGCGATCCTGGCCCGCGTGCACCACAACGGCGGCGTGCGTCAGCTCTCCTGGACCAACGCGGGTCATCCCCCGCCGATGGTGCTGCGGGCCGACGGCGAGGTCGAGGTGTTGCACCGGCAGCCGGAGTCGCTGCTCGGTCTGACCTGGGGGGCCACCCGGCGCACCACGCACGAGACCGTCCTGGAGCCCGGGGCGACCCTGCTGCTCTACACGGACGGCCTGGTGGAGCGGCGCGGGAGCCATCTCGACGACGGGATCGCCGAACTGCGCGACCGGCTCCGCGCGGCGGCCGAACTGCCGACCGGGGAGCTCTGCGACGCGCTCCTGCGGCAGGCCGACAGCCGCGAGGACGACATCGCGCTGCTCGCCATCCGCACGACACAGCCCTGACGAACCGCGCCCCTGGCGATCAGGGACTCGCGGGGTTCACCGTGCCGATGCGCACCGACCACCTCGGCCGTCTGCGCCTCGGTGAGGTCCTCTTACTCCCGGAACGATTCGGCAGAATCTTCGCCGCCGGCTATGCGGAGGCGCTGTCCTTGCGGCTGTTCGAGCGCGCCCGGAGCAACTCGATGGCGATCGGCACCACGGAAACCACGACGATGCCGATGAGGATGAGCTCGATGTGCTCCTTGACGAAGGCGATCTGACCGAGGAAGTAACCGAGGATCGTGACGCCACAGCCCCAGAGGACGCCGCCGATGACGTTGTAGATCACGAAGGTCCGGTAGCGCATGTTGCTGACCCCGGCGACGATCGGCGTGAACGTCCGCACGATGGGGACGAAGCGGGCCAGCACGATCGAGCGCGCGCCGTACTTCTCGAAGAACTCGTTCGCCTTGATCAGGTTTTCCTGCTTGAACAACCGCGAGTTGGGGCGGCGGAACAGCGAAGGTCCGACGCGCCGGCCGAAGAGGTAGCCGACCTGGTCACCGGCGATCGCGGCGATCGTGATCAACAGGCAGACCAGCCAGAGCGGGTACGTGATGTACTGCCCGTCCGCCGTCAGCAGGCCGGCGGTGAAGAGCAGCGAGTCACCGGGCAGGAAGAACCCGATCAGCAGCCCGGACTCGGCGAAGACGATCGCGAGGATGCCGAGCAGACCGAATGTCGAGATCAGCCACGTCGGATCCAGGAAGTCGGGGCCGAGGGCCAGCGTGGTCACGGGCGTAGACACGAGTAGACCTCCTGGGGACTCCCTGCACAGGGCACGACCGGCGATGTGGACGCCGGACACGAGCGGGAGTGTACGCGGGCTTCCTGTCGCTCTCTCCGCCGACCGCGCGGACCCGGCCCCCGCCCGACCACGCGCCCACACCCGACCCGGTGGCCGTCGCCGCGCGTCAGTCGGGGAGTTTCGCCGCGAGCACATCGAAGGGCGTGATCTCCGGTGGCGCCGCCAGCAGGTCCCCCGCCTTGTCGGTCAGCGCCGCCGCGATCGCGCCGTCCAGGTGCGCCCGCCGGCCATCCTCGGTGGGGAACGCGTCGAAGACGCCGTACGTCGAGTCGTCGAGCTTCACCGCGAACCACACGGTCGTCTCCGGTTCCTGCATCGCGAGCGGCAGGGCTCCGCGGAGAAGGTCCGCCAGCTCGCCCTCCCGACCGGGCTTCGCCCTCAGCCTCAGGAGCAGGCCTACCGATACCACCCCGTCACCTCCGGGTGCCGCAGCGTCGACGGCTCACCGTCGGAGACAGACTATTCCCCGCAGGCGGCGCGAATACGGCTTCTCCGTCAACCCGGACCCCTCGCCGCGATCCACCTCGACGGGGCGTCGCTCCCGCCATCCGCGGGCGGGACGGGACCGCGGCGGCGGTTAGGCTGGGTCAGGTGAACGCCCGCCCCCCGTACCGTCGCGTGAGCCGCATCCGCGCGTTCGCCGCCGCCAGCGCGGCGCTGCTTCTCGCGACCGCCGGCTGCAGCTTCGGCGACCCCGCCCCCGACGTCGCCGGCGAGCCGCCCCGCTTCGCCACCCCGTCCGCGAGCCCCGGCCAGGGCAGTGGCGGCACCGACCAGCAGGTCGCCGCGACCGTCCTCGCCACCGGCCTGCGGGTGCCATGGGGAGTCGCCTTCCTCCCCGACGGCGCGGCCCTGGTGACCGAGCGCGACACCGCCAAGCTCCTCAAGGTGGGGCCGGAGTCCGGCCCGAACGGCCTCAAGGTCACCACCGTCCAGACGCTCGATGAGGTCGACGCGGCCGGCGAGGGAGGCCTGATGGGCATCGCGGTCTCACCGAGGTACGCCGACGACAAGACCGTCTTCGTCTACTACTCGACGGCCACGGACAACCGGATCTCCAAACTGACCCTCGGCGCCGAACCGACGCCGATCGTCACCGGCATCCCCCTCTCCGGCATCCATAACGGCGGCCGGCTGGCCTTCGGCCCGGACGGCTTCCTCTACGCCACCACCGGCGACGCCTCCCGGCGCGGCCTCGCCCAGGACAAGGCGAGTCTCGGCGGCAAGATCCTCCGAATGACCGCCGACGGGAAGCCCGCCCCGGGCAACCCCTTCGGCAACTCGCTGGTCTGGTCACTCGGACATCGCAATGTCCAGGGCATCGCGTGGGACGCCAGCAAGCGGCTCTACGCGACCGAGTTCGGGCAGAACAGCTGGGACGAGATCAACCGGATCGAGCCCGGCAAGAACTACGGCTGGCCCGACGTCGAGGGGCAGAGCTCCGACAACCGCTTCGTCGGCCCGCTCGTCGTCTGGCGTACCACCGAATCCTCCTGCTCGGGCGCCGCGATCGTCGGCCCCCTGCTCGCCGCCGCCTGCCTGCGCGGCCAGCGGATCTGGCTGATGGAGCTCACCACCGCCGGCGGCATCCTGGGACAGCCCCGCGCGCTCCTCAACAACCAGTACGGCAGGCTGCGCAGCGCCGTCGTCGCGCCCGACGGTTCTCTCTGGATCACCACGTCGAACCACGACGGCCGCGGCAAGCCCGCCCCCACCGACGACCGGATCATCCGGCTCGTCTTCGCCGGCGGGGCGGCCGGCAAGAGCTAGCACCGCGTGCACGGCGAGCCGCCCCACCCGGGCCGCGGCGCGGGCGACCGGAAACGCCGTAGGCGCGTCAGGTTTGCCCACCGGCAACGGTGGGCAGGCATGATCTCGACATGGAGGAACGCAAAGACGAAGAGCGGACCCCCGCCGGAGCTGAACAGACCCCTGACGTGCGGAGATCCGCCAGGCAGTGGCTCGACGCCACCCTCGGCGTCCTCAACCGTGCCGGCCGCTCCGTAGCCGGCCGCCGGGCCGGGATCGCGCTGAGCGTGCTCACCGTCGCCCTCATCGGAGTCGTCATCGGCGTGCTCCTCGGCGCGAACACCAAGGCCAACATCGGCCCGTTCAACGCCGAGATGACGATCCGACCGTCGCTCAGCGGCGGAACCGACGTCGTCATCCCGCCACTGGGCTCACTGCTGCTCGACAGCCACGACGGACCGGTCCATCTTTCCGTGCAGCTCGGCACGCTCGACCAGCTGCGGACGAGAGCGTTGATCGACGATCCGGCCGGCATCGCCCGGGCCAGCGAGACAGCGGTGCAGGACGTGACCCGCGGCATCATCCGGCTCGGCGTACGCACGCTCGCCGTCTCCGTACTCTGCGCTCTGCTCCTTGCCGCGCTCGTGTTCCGCAACGTCCGCCGGGTGGCGTGGTCGGGGTTGCTGGCGCTGATCATCACCGGTGGCAGCCTCGGGATCGCCGGACTGACCCTGCGCACCCAGTCGATCGAAGAGCCACGGTACGAAGGGCTGCTGGTCAACGCGCCGGCGGTGGTCGGCGACGCGCGGCGGATCGCCAACGACTACAACATGTACTCGGAACAGTTGCAGCAGTTGGTGGGAAACGTCAGCCGGATCTACACCACGGTCTCCACACTGCCGCTCTACGACCCGGCACCCGGCACCAAGCGCGTGCTGCAGGTCTCCGACCTGCACCTCAACCCGACCGCCTGGCAGATGATCCGCACCGTGGTCGAGCAGTTCAACATCGACGCGGTCATCGACACCGGCGACATCACCGACTGGGGCAGTGAGCCGGAAGGGTCATTCGTCAGCGCCATCGGAGCGCTGAAGGTGCCCTACATCTTCATTCGTGGCAACCACGACTCGGCCCGCACGGCGGCGACCGTCGCCGGTCAGCGCAACGCGATCGTCCTGGACAACTCCATGACCACCGTGGCGGGGCTGACCATCGCCGGCATCGGCGACCCCCGGTTCACGCCGGACAAGGAGACCTCTCCGGCCGGCTCCGGGCTCAGCAAGTCGGCCGCCGAGCAGGTGATGGGGACCGGCGAGCGGCTGGCGAACACCATCCGCGCCTCCGGACAGCCGGTGGACATCGCGCTGGTGCACGACCCCGAATCGGCCGGGGCGCTCTCCGGCGTCTGCCCGCTGGTCCTCGCGGGGCACGTCCACAAACGCGAGGTGCGGACGCTGAAGCAGGTGCCGGGGGCGCCACCGACGCGGCTGCTGGTCGAGGGTTCGACCGGCGGGGCGGGGCTGCGGGGCCTGGAGGGCGAGGCGCCGACACCGCTGTCGATGTCGGTGCTCTATTTCAGCAAGGAGCGGACGCTGCAGGCGTACGACGACATCCAGGTGGGGGGCACCGGGCAGTCACAGGTCACGTTGGAGCGGCACGTGATCAACGACAAGAATCCGGTGTCGCCGAGCGGCACCCCGACGCCCTCCCCCACCCGCAGCTGACCGCGCCGCCGCCGCGCGCTGACGCGGCCGCGGCGGCGGCGGTCGATCAAGGACGTGTTCACATGCCGAGGCGTCGGCAGGCCCGAAAGCGTCGGCAGGTCAGTTGTTGGCGCTGGCCTCGCTGATGTCGCTCAGCGCGGAATCCGGGTCCATCAGCAT
>NZ_JBFANZ010000009.1:0-148649 GCF_040659735.1 Micromonospora sp. NPDC049679 | reverse complement strand
CACTCTGTTGTGTCTTGTTGTTTTCTTTCCCGGGGGGGGGGGGCCCGGGGGGGGGGGGGGGGGCCCCCCCCCCCCCCCCGCGCCGGAGAGCTGGTTGCTCATCGCTGTTACTTGATCTGTCCGGCGATGGTCTTGCCGGCCGCGGTGACCGTGGTCGTCACGTCGGCACCACCGACGATGGCGGCCTCGGCCTTGCCGAACGGGTCCCAGATGGCGGCCATCGCCGGAATCGCCGGCAGGACCTGGCCGTTCTTACCGGCCTCCTGGAACTTGGCCAGGTCGGCGTCGCTCCCCTTGACCTGGTCGAGCGCCGCGGTCAGCGCCGGCGGGCGCGGCTCGGCGTTGTAGAGCGCCACGGCCAGCTCGGGCTTCGTGGTGTAGTTCGCCACGAACTCCTGCGCCAGCGCCTTGTTCTTGCCCTTGGCCGCGACGTAGAACGCCTGCACCCCGACGAACGGCTGCGCTTCCTTGCCGCCGGCGAAGCCGGGGACCGGCGAGATGTCGTAGGAGATTCCGGCCTTCTTGGCGTCCGCGACCGCCCACGGCCCGGAGACCAGGTAGGCGCACTTCTTGCTGGTGAAGGTCGCGATCGAGTTGGTGTCGCTGATCGAGCGCTTCAGCGCCCCGGATCCCTTCTCACCGAGCGTCTTGATCTTCTCGAAAGCCGCGATCGACTCGGGCTTGCCGACGCCGAGCTGCTTCGGGTCATAGTCGCCGTTGGCGGTGGTGCCGAAGAGCGATCCACCGGCCGAGGTGTAGAGCGGGTAGAGGTGGTACGCGTCGCCGTTCTGCCCCACCTGCAGGCAGAGGATCTCGCTCGCCTTCTTCTCGGCCTGCAGCTTCTTGCCCGACGCGACAAGCTCCTCGATGGTCTTCGGCGCGGCCGGGGCGAGCTGGGTGTTCCGGATCAGGGCGATGTTCTCCATCGCGTACGGCACCCCGTAGAGCTGGCCGTTGAACGTGGTGGCCTTGACGGCGACCTCGTTGAACGCGCCCTTCTGACCGTCGGCGAGTTGCACCGGGTCGATCGCGCCGTTCTGCACCAGGTTGCCGATCCAGTCGTGCGCCCCGACGACCACGTCCGGGCCGCTGCCCTGCTGCGAGGCGGTGACGAAGTTGGTCTGCAGGTCCTTGGAGACGGCGTTGACCTCGACGGTGACCCCGTTCTCCTGGCCGAACTTGTCGGCGAAGGCCTTCAGCGCGGCGGTCCGCTTGTCGTCGGCCCAGATCACCAGCTTGCCGCCGTTGCCCTTAAGGGCGGCGGAGTCGGAGGCGGCCGGCTTGTCGTCGCCGCAGCCGGAGGCGGCGAGGGCGAGGGCGAAGACGGCGACCACACCCGCGGTACGGATGCGCATCGGAACTCCTGTCGATCATGGCCGCGCGCCGCGAGGCGGACCGGCCAGGTGGGGATCTTCGTAAGGTGTGTCAACCGGCGCGTGGGCGCCGCTCCTGTCGCGTGTTGCCGGGACGTTAGCAAGACGTTGCAGGTAATGGAAGAGCTTGCAGGCCAGCCCGCAAGATCTTGCTTGTAGGCTAAAGTGCCGCCATGCGCGCACGACTGTCCGACATCGCCCAGCAGGCCGAAGTGAGCGAGGCGACGGTGTCGCGCGTCCTCAACGACCGGCCCGGCGTCTCACCCGAGACCCGGCAGGCCGTGCTGACCGCGCTCGACGTGCTCGGCTACGAGCGTCCCGCGCGGCTGCGCAAGCGCAGCGCCGGTCTGGTCGGTCTCGTCGTGCCGGAGCTGGAGAACCCGATATTCCCGGCCTTCGCGCAGATCATCGAATCGAGCCTCGCCCAGTCCGGCTACACCCCGGTGCTCTGCACCCAGACGCCCGGCGGCGTCACCGAGGACGAGTACGTCGAGATGCTCCTCGACCGCCAGGTCTCCGGCATCGTCTTCGTGTCGGGCCTGCACGCCGACACCGCGGCCGACCATGACCGCTACCGCAAGCTGATCGGCCGCCCGCTCCCGATCGTCCTCGTCAACGGGTTCGCCAAGGACGTCGAGGCGCCCTTCGTCTCCTGCGACGACCGGGTCGCCGGCGAACTCGCCGTCTCGCATCTGGTAGCTCTCGGCCACCGTCGGATCGGGCTGATCACCGGGCCCGACCGGTTCATCCCGGTGCGCCGCAAGCTCGCCGGCTACCGGGCCGCGATGACCCGCCTGGTCGGGTCCACCGAGCCCGAACTCGACGAGCTCACCTCGCTGTCGTTCTTCGGCGTCGAGGGGGGCGAGGCGGCGGCCGGCCGGCTGATCGACCGCGGCGTCACCGGGTTGGTCTGCGGCTCGGACCTGATGGCGCTCGGCGCGATCCGGGCCGGACGTCAGCGCGGCCTGTCGGTGCCCGGGGATCTCTCCGTGGTGGGCTACGACGACTCGCCGCTGATCGCGTTCACCGACCCGCCGCTGACCACCGTGCGCCAGCCGGTCCGGGCGATGGCGGTCGCGGCCGTCCGCGCGCTCGTCGATGAGATCAACGGGCACGCCGCGCCGCATTCCGAATATGTGTTCCGTCCCGAACTGGTGGTCCGCGGATCGACCGGGATCGCACCCGCGCCGCGCGGTCTCGCCGAAGCGCTGCCCACGCAACGGCCGTGACCGCCGTTTCTTGCGCAAGCTTTGCTTGACTCTTTCAGACGTGCGCCGGCATCCTTCTGCTTAACGCATGACCACTCGACGTATGACCGCGCGCCAGATCATGAACGGGGAGCCCGTGACGACCTTCGCCGCCACACCGACGACGACCGACGACGACTGGTGGCGCTCGGCGGTCGTCTACCAGGTCTACGTGCGCAGCTTCGCGGACGGCAACGGCGACGGCATCGGCGACCTGCCGGGCGTCCGGCAGCGCCTGCCCTACCTGCGGGAACTTGGGGTGGACGCGCTCTGGCTCACCCCGTTCTACCGCTCCCCCATGATCGATGGCGGCTACGACGTCTCGGACTACCGCGACGTCGATCCGATGTTCGGCACGCTCGCCGACTTCGACGCCATGATCACCGATGCGCACGCCCTGGGCCTGCGGATCATCGTGGACATCGTGCCCAACCACACGTCCAGCGCCCACCCGTGGTTCGTCGCGGCACTGGCCGCCGCCCCGGGATCACCGGAGCGTGACCGCTACCTCTTCCGGGAGGGGCGCGGCGCCGGCGGCGAACTGCCCCCGAACGACTGGGAGTCCATCTTCGGCGGTCCGGCCTGGACCCGTCTCCCCGACGGCGAGTGGTACCTGCACCTCTTCGACCCGTCACAGCCGGATCTCAACTGGCGCCACCCGGAGGTGCGCGCCGAGTTCGAGGACGTGCTCCGCTTCTGGCTCGACCGGGGGGTGGACGGCTTCCGCATCGACGTCGCACACGGGATGATCAAGGAGGAAGGGCTGCCGGACGTCGGCCACAGCTCCGCGACCGGCCGACGCCAGGTCGAGCTGCTCGGTAAGGGGCGGCTCCCCTACTTCGACCAGGACGAGGTGCACGACATCTACCGGGCCTGGCGACCCATCCTCGACAGCTACCCGGGTGGGCGGATGGCGGTCGCCGAGGCGTGGGCGGAGACGCCGCAACGCCTCGCCCGCTACATCGGCCCGGACGAGCTGCACCAGGCCTTCAGCTTCGACTTCCTCGACGCCACCTGGTCGGCGGACTCGTTCCACAAAGTCATCGATACCGCGCTCGCCGAGGCGACGATCGTCGGCGCGCCCACCACCTGGGTTCTCTCCAACCATGACAAGCAGCGGCACGTCACCCGCTACGGCGACGGGCCGGTCGGGCTACGTCGGGCCAGGGCGGCCGCGCTGCTGATGTTCGCGCTGCCCGGCTGCGTCTACCTGTACCAGGGCGAGGAACTGGGGCTGCCGGAGGTGCTGGACCTCCCGGACGAACTGCGCCAGGACCCGGCGTTCCTGCGCACCGGCGAGAGCCGCGACGGCTGCCGGGTGCCGCTGCCGTGGAGCGGCGACCTCCCGCCGTACGGCTTCGGGCCCGACGGTTGCGCGCTCTCCTGGCTGCCGGCGCCGGCGACCTGGGGCGCGCTCTCCGTGGCCGCCCAGGCCGGCGACCCGACCTCCACTCTGGAGCTCTACCGGGCGGCGTTGGGTGTCCGGGCCACCCACTCCGCCCTCGGCGCCGCCGCCGGCGAGGTCGATGGGCCCGAGCTGACCTGGCTCGATGGGGAGCCGGGGGTGCTCGCCTTCGTGCGGCCGGGCTCCGGGTCGTCGACGGGCCTGGTCTGCGCGGTCAACTTCAGCGACGCGCCCGCACCGGTCAGCGGGTATGGCCGGGCGCTCGTCGCCAGCGAACCCCTGATCGAGCGGGGCGGAGAGATTTTTCTGCCGATCGACGCGGCGGCATGGTTCGAACCGCCGATGGCGGGGTAACAGAGGGTCGTCCCTGGTCGTCCGTTGTGCCTCGCGCCGACGGGCGACTGGGCGTCTGGGTGGGAAGTACGACGGCCGGACCCCTTGTGGTGGGGGGAGAAGGTGGTGCCGGGGTCCCCGGGAGACGATCCCGGGGACCCCGGCATCGTCCGTGGTCAACGCGGCTGGGTGAGCTTCTCCGCGATCCGGGCGAGCCCGGCCCGCACCTCGTCCGGGGTCGGCGGGGCGGACGGTTCGAGGTGGACGTGGTCCAGCGTCTCCTCCTCCGGCTCGTCCTCGGCGTAGTCCGGGTAGGCGTCGCCCTCGTCGACCTCCGTGGCTTCCTCCTCCGCCGCCCGCTGCGCCGCGGTGATCTCGCCGCGGATCTCGTCGACCGAGATGTGCGGCAGCAGTGGCTCGACGACGGCCATCAGCTCCTCGTCGGCCACGACCGCCTCCGCGAGCGCCAGCGCGTGCGGCCGCTCGTACGGTCCGCAGACGACCGGCTCCCATTCCTCCTCGTCACTGAGCGGTCCGAACGTGATGATCCACGGCATGCTGAGCACCGGCGAGTCCTCGGCCAGCTCCAGCGTGACTAGTGCCCCCATGTGAATCATCATCGTGGGTCCGCGGTCTGCGCGCGGACATTTATCCCAAATCCCCCGAATTAAGATCATTTTTGGTGGCCCGCGCTACCCGGCCCCGCGCGAGGTCGGTGACCCGCCCGTGGTCGCTGGTCGCCGCAAGGGCCGCGCCGAAGAGCAGCAGCTGATTGAGCAGATAGAGGTAGAGCAGCACGCCCACCGCGCCGGCCACCACGGTGTACGCGGGGTTGCGCTCCACCCGGAGCACGAATCCGCGGCCCAGCGTGTTGAGCAGGGTGATGCCGATGCCCACCCAGAACACCGGCCAGCGCAGTCGGCGCGGCGGCATCCGCAACCGCGGCACCACCACCATCAACGCGGTGGCCAGCAGCATGTTCACCAGGAAGCCCATCAGCCAACTGACGACGGTCAACACGAGCGCGCCCCGCTCACCCAGCGGCGCGCGCAGCAGGGACGTCAGCAGGTCGGTCGTCCCCACCGAGGTGACGATCAGGGTGAGCACCGCGGCGAGCACCACGAGGTCGACCAACCGACGGAACAGCACGTTGCCGGGCTGCTGATCCACCTCATGGATCAATCGCTGCGACGACCGGAGCGCCTCCACCCAACCGATGCCGGTAAAGATCAATCCGATCACGCCGACGACACCGACCGTGCCGCTGCTCTCGCCGATCTCCTGCACCTTGATGAACGGCACGTACCGGTTCACGAAGTCCTGCACCACGGTCTGCAGCGCGGCGTTGCGCTCCAGGACGAACCCGAAGACCGAGTACGCCACCAGGACGAGCGCGAAGATGGCAAAGAACCCGTAGTAGGCGATAGCGGCGGCCAGGCGCCCGCCCATCACCTCGGTGTAACGCTCCTGCGCCCGCCAGAAATGATCGAACGCCGGGGAGCGGTCGCGGGCGCCGACGACCGCGCGATCCCAGGCGGCTTCGATCCGGGCGATGACATTCACGCCGCTATCCTCGCCGATCACGGCGCACGTCGCGCTCAGCGCCGCATCGGAGCGGCCAAACCGGCGCGTCACCCGTCGGTCCGCCGTCGCCGGACGTCACCGCGCCGGCGTCGCCGCCAATGATCGGACGCGCGGTGCCGTCAGCCCCGCAGTGGAAAGTCCCGGTGCGGCTTCCAGCGCCCCTCACCGCTGTGCGAGAAGAGAGTGAACCCGTCCACCTCGAACAGCGCCGAGAAACCCGCCAGATCGTCGTACACCTTGTCGAGCGCTTCCGGTGACACATCCTGGGCCACCGTGACGTGGGGGTGGTACGGGAAACGCGTCTCCCGCCGCAACTCCTCGGCCCCGCCGATCGCCTCGGCGAGCAGCTCGCACTCGCTGATCCCGGCGGCCACCGCCACGAAGACCACGTCGGTGATCGGGCGGAAGGTGCCGGTGCCACGTAGATGCAGCGCGTACGGCGGATGCGCGGCCGCGACCGCCGCCAGGTGCGCCTCGATCGCAGGCAGAGACGCCAACGGAATCTCGGTCGGCCCCAGGAGCGTCAGATGCGCGGGGACGAACTCGGCCATCGGATCACCCGCCTCGGCCCTGCGGCGGGTGAGCACCCCACCCCAGGGCTCCGGGATGTCGATAGCGACCCCGATCCGCGTCGACTCGACGGTGATGGGATCAGGCAACCCGTCCGTGCGAATCACGCTCCGCTCTTTCCGCTCGTACCACCGACCGGCGTTGCCGGAGGATTCCGCCCGCTGCAGTTGCCGCGGCGTCCCCATATTGCCCGGCTATGACGGGAGCGCACCAACTCTGCCGCGCCCGGGTGTGACCACGGTCATCCGTTCCGCGCCGGTGCGACGAAGCCGACCCGGTCGTAGACCGTGCGGAGCGTGGCGGACGCCACGGCACGCGCCTTCTCCGCGCCGATCGCCAGCAGCTTGTCGAGCTGACCGGGGTCGTCGAGGAAAACGCGGGTGCGCTCCTGAATCGGCCGGACGAACTCGACGACGACCTCCGCGAGATCCTTCTTGAGATCACCGTACCCCGCGCCCGCGTACGCCTCGACCAGCTCATCGATGCTTCGGCCGGTCAGCGCGGAGTAGATGGTCAGCAGGTTGCTGACGCCGGGCTTGTTCTCCGGATCAAAGATGATCTCGCGGCCGGTGTCGGTCACCGCGGAACGGATCTTCTTGGCCGACCGCGCCGGGTCGTCCAGCAGCTCGATGATGCCCGCCGGCGACGACGCCGACTTGGACATCTTGCCGGTCGGGTCCTGCAGGTCGGTGATCTTCGCGGTGTCGCGCACGATGTACGGCACCGGCAGCGTGAAGGTCGGCCCGTACAGCGAATTGAAGCGCTGCGCGAGATCACGCGTGAGCTCCAGGTGCTGACGCTGGTCCTCGCCCACCGGCACCGCGTCGGCCTGATAGAGCAGAATGTCGGCGGCCTGCAGGATCGGATAGGTGAAGAGCCCCACCGTGGCCCGCTCGGTCCCCTGCTTGGCGGACTTGTCCTTGAACTGCGTCATCCGGCCGGCCTCGCCGAACCCCGTGATGCAGTTGAGCACCCAGGCCAACTGGGCGTGCTCGGGCACCTGCGACTGCACGAAGAGCGTGCACCGCTCGGGGTCCAGCCCGACCGCGAGCAGTTGCGCGGCGGAGACCCGGGTGCGCCGGCGCAGCAGTTCCGGGTCGCTGCCGGTGGTGATCGCGTGCAGGTCGACCACGCAGTAGAACGCGTCATGCGTCTCCTGCATCGCCACCCAGTTGCGGACCGCGCCGAGATAGTTACCGAGGTGGAAGGAGTCGGCGGTCGGCTGGATGCCGGAAAGCACCCGGGGGCGGGACGCGGGCTCGGACATGTCGTCAATTCTGTCAGCAACGCCGCCGCGCACGGTGACGCCCCCACACCCCCGCACCATCTGGCGGGACGCGGCGGACGCCGCGGAAGCCGGCGGAGCCGGCGCGGCGCAACGTCAGCGCTGGTCCAGGGAGGCCGTGACGCCGCCATCGGAAACCGTCCGCGTCGATGGCAGCACCCCCGCCACCGGCGTGGGTCCCGGCAGCGACAACACCGCGACGCGGGCCACCCGCCGCCCGTCCAGCGCGAGCACCCGCAGCACCCGGTCGCCGCCGACCGGCCGGTCGCCGCCCCGCGCACCCCGGTCCGTCGGGTCACGGCCGGCGGGAACCGCCCCCGCCCCATCGCGACCTGATCCATCGCGACCCGCCCTATCCCGACCCGCCGCGTCGCGACCCCGCACGTCGCGCCCCGCCGCCACGACCGGCAGCGGCACCTCGTCACCCACCACCGGCAGCCGGCCCAGCGCCGCCATCACGAAACCGCCGACCGTCTCGTACGGACCCTGCGGCAACACCAGCCCGGTCCGCTCGGCGAAGTCGGCGAGGTTCAGCCTCCCGTCGAGCTGAGCGGGCATCCCCGCCATCACCGGATCGGGGGCGTCGTACTCGTCGTGGATCTCGCCGACCAACTCCTCGATCAGGTCTTCGAGCGTGACGATCCCCGCGGTGCCCCCGTACTCGTCGACCACCACCGCCAGATGCTGCCGCTCCCGGCGCATCTCGGAGAGCGCCGCCAGCACCCGCTTACTCCCCGGCAACCGCTTCACCTCGCGGGTCAGCTCGCCGATCGTCGTGCGGGCGTCGTCCTCCGGCCGGATCAGCACGTCCCGCAGGTGCACGAAACCGATCACGTCGTCGTGGGTGCCGTCCACGACGGGGTAGCGGGTGTGCGTCTCCGCCCTGACCAGCAGCGCGGCCTCGTCGAGGGTGAGCCGGGCGGCGAGGAACGTGACCTCGGTGCGGGGCATCATCACCTCCCGCACCAGGCTGGCGCCGGCCATCAGCACCTCATCGATGATCCGGCGTTCGACCGGATCGAGCAGCGTGTTGGCGGCGACCAGATCGCGCAGTTCGGACTCGCTGATCCGCTCCCGGCCCGCCGTGGGACTCGCGCCGAGCAGCGCGGTCACCAGTCGGATCGAGGCGTCGGCGGCGCGCACCATCAAACCGGCGAGACCGCGGGCCAACCGACCGGGTTGACGTCGAGGGCGGCCCCGCGGGCGGCGCCCCCGGAGCCCGGCACGGCCGGCACCCTGCATAACCGCCAATGGTAGACAGGCCGGCATCGCGCGGTGATCTGTTCGGCCGGTAGGTCGGCACCCCTGCGCACCGCCTACCCTGTCGGGGACGGGCCTGCCCACGAGGGCCGCCCGGATCGACATACGAGGAGGCCGCACCGTGAAACTGCTGGTCACCGGGGGTGCCGGATATATCGGCAGCGTTGTCACCCGGATGCTGCTCGATGCGGGGCACGAGGTGACCGTCCTCGACGACCTGCGTACCGGGCACGCCGAGGCGCTGGCGCCGGAGGCGACGTTCGTCCGCGCACCCATCCATGACGCGGCGCAGGTGCTGACTCCGCAGGCGGGGTTCGACGGCGTGCTGCACTTCGCCGCCCTCATCGCGGCCGGCGAGTCGATGGTGAAGCCGGAGATGTACTGGCACAACAACACGGTGGGCTCGATCGCCCTCATCGACGCGGTGCGCGCCGCGGGCGTACCCCGCTTCGTCTTCTCCTCCACCGCCGCGGTCTACGGAAACCCGACCGAGCTCCCCATCTCCGAGACCGCGGTGAAGGCTCCGACCAGCACGTACGGCGCGACGAAACTCGCCGTCGACATGGTGCTCACCTCGGAGGCGTTCGCCCACGAGCTGGCCGCGGTCTCGATGCGCTACTTCAACGTGGCCGGCGCCTACCTGCGCCCCGGCGGCGCCTCGCTCGGCGAGCGGCACGACCCGGAGAGCCATCTCATCCCGATCGCCCTGCAGGTCGCGGCCGGGAAGCGGAACAAGCTGCAGCTCTTCGGCGACGACTACCCCACCGCCGACGGCACCTGCGTCCGCGACTACATCCACGTGGAGGACCTGGCCCGGGCCCACCTGCTCGCCCTCGGCGCCGCCCGCCCCGGCGAGCACCGGTTCTACAACCTCGGCAACGGCAACGGCTTCTCCAACCGGGAGGTCGTCGAGGTCGTGCGTGAGGTGACCGGACACCCGGTGCCGGTGGAGATGGCCCCGCGCCGCGAGGGCGATCCGGCAGCGCTGGTCGCCTCGTCCGAGCGGGCCCGCGCGGAATTGGGCTGGGTGCCGGCGAAGCCGACGCTGCAGGACATGGTCAGCGACGCGTGGACCTTCTACCGCGCCCACATCGCCTGACCCACCCCGCCGACGCACGCCCGCCCCGCCCGCCCCCGCGCGTCGATCAAGGACGTATTCACATAGTTTGATCTTTGATCACGTGAATACGTCCTTGATCGGCCGGTGAGTCCTTGATCGAACGGGGCGGGGTCGGCGTGGGGCGTCGGCTAGTTGGCCTCGACGATCATGCCGGCGCCGACCGTGCGGTTGGTGGTCTCGTCGATGAGGATGAAGCCACCGGTGGTGCGGTTACGGCGGTACTCGTCGGCGAGCAGCGGCACGGTGGTGCGGAGTTTGACCCGGCCGATCTCGTTGAGGGTGAGGCCGGTGGCGGAGTCGTCGCGGTGCAGGGTGTTGACGTCGAGCCGGTACTGCAGCCCGCGGACAACCGCCCGCGCCGACCGGGTGGTGTGTTTGATGGCGTACTTGCCGCCGACCTGCAGCGGACGCGTTTCGTCCATCCAGCAGATCATCGCCTCGATGTCCTGAGCCACCGCCGGGGCGTTGTGCGGGCGGCAGATCAGGTCACCGCGGGAGATGTCGATCTCGTCCTCCAGGCGGACGGTGACCGACATGGGTGGGAACGCCTCGGTGACGGGCCCGTCCGCGGTGTCGATGCCGCTGATCCGGCTGGTGAACCCGGAGGGCAGCACCATCACCTCGTCGCCGGGCTTGAGCACGCCGGAGGCGACCTGCCCGGCGTAGCCGCGGTAATCGGTGACGGTCGTCGACTGCGGTCGGATCACGTACTGCACGGGGAACCGCACATCGACGAGATTGCGGTCGGAGGCGATGTGCACGCGTTCCAGGTGGTGCAGCAGCGACGGCCCCTCGTACCAGGGCATGTTCGGCGAGCGGCTGACGATGTTGTCCCCGCGTAGCGCGGAGATCGGCACCACGCTCAGGTCGGGCGCCTCGAGTTTCGCGGCGAACGTCGTGAACTCGTCGGCGATGCGGTCGAAGACGTCCTGCGACCAGTCGACCAGGTCCATCTTGTTGACGCACAACACCAGGTGCGGCACGCGCAGCAGCGAGCAGAGGAACGCGTGGCGGCGGGACTGCTCGACCAGGCCCTTGCGGGCGTCGACCAGGATCAACGCCAGATCCGCGGTCGACGCGCCGGTGACCATGTTGCGGGTGTACTGAATGTGGCCCGGGGTGTCGGCGATGATGAACTTCCGCCGCGGGGTGGCGAAATAGCGGTAGGCCACGTCGATGGTGATGCCCTGTTCGCGCTCCGCGCGCAGCCCATCGGTCAACAACGCCAGGTTCGTGTACTCGTCCCCGCGCGCCGCGGAGACCGCCTCCACCGCCGCCAACTGGTCGGTGAAGAGCGACTTCGTGTCGTACAACAAGCGGCCGATCAACGTCGACTTACCGTCGTCGACGCTGCCGGCGGTGGCGAAACGCAACAGGTCCATCCCCCGCGCCTCCGGCACGGCCGCATCGGTGGGCATCGTGGTGGTCATTAGAAGTAGCCCTCCCGCTTACGGTCTTCCATCGCGGCCTCGCTGACCCGGTCGTCACCGCGGGTCGCGCCCCGCTCGGTGATCCGGGTCGCCGCGACCTCCTCGATCACCTTCTCGACCGTGTCCGCCTCCGAACGCACCGCGGCCGTGCAGGAGGCGTCCCCGACCGTGCGGTACCGCACCCGCTCCTTGACCACGGCCTCGCCGCTGCGCGGCCGGATGAACTCGTTGACGGCGTAGAGCATGCCGTCTCGCTCGATCACCTCACGCTCATGCGCGTAGTAGATCGACGGAAGCCGCAGCCCCTCGCGCGCGATGTAGTGCCAGATGTCGAGCTCGGTCCAGTTGGAGAGCGGGAACACCCGGATCGACTCGCCGGGGTGATGCCGGCCGTTGTACAACGACCACAGCTCCGGACGCTGGTTCTTCGGATCCCACTGCCCGAAATCATCGCGGAAGCTGAACATCCGCTCCTTCGCCCGGGCCTTCTCCTCGTCCCGCCGTGCCCCACCGAAAAGCGCATCGAACCGGTACTTCTCCACCGCCGCCAACAGCACCGGCGTCTGGATCCGGTTACGCATCCCGTCGCCCGACTCCCGCACCAGACCGGCCTCGAGCGCCTCCGGCACGCTCGCCACGACCAGCTGAAGCCCGAGTTCGGCCACCCGCCCGTCGCGGTATTCGAGCACTTCGGGGAAGTTGTGACCGGTGTCGACGTGCATCACCGGAAACGGGATCCGCGCCGGCGCGAACGCCTTCTCGGCCAGCCGGAGCATGACGATCGAGTCCTTGCCGCCGGAAAACAGCAGCACCGGACGCTCAAGCTCCGCCACCACCTCGCGCATGACGAAGACGCTCTCCGCCTCCAGCGCGTCCAGGTGCGAGACGCGGTAGGCCGCCGCCTGGCTCATGCTTCCGCCTCGCTACGGTCGCTCATGAGAATTCCAGACCTTCCCGATAGGTTTAACCCAGTAACGGGCTAGGTTACCCGGATGTGGCGTTGCAGCGCTGCAAGCAGCCGGGGGGCCAGATCCATCCGGCACACCACAAGATCGGGCAGGCGCGGATCGGCCTCGTTGTATTGCAGCGCAGATCCGTCGATTCGGGAAGCGTGCAGTCCCGTGGCCGTCGCCACAGCGACCGGCGCCGCCGAATCCCACTCGTACTGGCCGCCGGCGTGCACGTAGGCGTCGACGTCGCCGCCGATCACCGCCGCGATCTTCGCGCCGGCCGAGCCCATCGGCACCAGTTCGGCGCCAACCTCGTCGGCGAGACCGGCCAGGAACGCGGGGGGCCGGCTACGGCTCGCCGCGAGGCGGATGGCCGCGGCAGCGGGCCGGTCGCCGGCCGTGGTGGCGGCCGTCACCGGCGCGTGGGCGGGCGGATGGTCCGTGGCCAGCACCCGCTGCTGCGCCGGGAGCGCGACCGCGCCGGCGACCAGGCGGTGCGGGGTCGAGGCGTGCCGCGCCCAGAGAGCGACGTGCACCGCCCAGTCCGACCGTCCCTCCTCCGAGAACTCCCGGGTGCCGTCCAGCGGGTCGACGATCCAGACCCGGTCGGCGGTGAGCCGCGACGGCGCCGGTACACCGGACGCCTCCGCCCAGGCACGCCGGGCCTCGTCGTCCTCTTCCGAGAGCACCGCGTCCGCGGGCCGCCACCGGGCGAGCTCCGTACGGATCAGATCGTGCGACACCTTGTCGCCGGCCGCCTTCAGCGCGGCCGGATCGGAATGGCCCAGGTTTCCCCGCACGTCGAGCAGCAACTGCCCGGCGCGCTCCGCCAACCAGCGGGCGAACGCGCCATCAACGACCGGCGCGTTCATCAGTACGCCCCGGACGAACGGGCCACCGCGGCCACGGTCCGCATCATGATCACGAGGTCGAGCGAGAGAGACCAGTTCTCCACATACCGCAGATCCAATCGGACCGCCTCCTCCCACGGCAGGTCTGATCGTCCAGAAACCTGCCACAACCCGGTCATGCCCGGCTTCACCGCCAACCGACGACGGACGTCGTCCGGATACTCTGCCACCTCCTGCGGCAGCGGGGGACGAGGACCTACCAGTCGACATCTGCCCGCGCACCACGTTGAACAGCTGCGGCAGCTCGTCCAGCGAGAGCCGACGCAGCCAGCGGCCGACCACCGTCACCCGCGGATCATCACGGATCTTGAACAGCACACCGTCGTGCTCGTTGCGGTCATCACCAGCGGCTGGTCCCGTCCGGCGCACCGCTCGCCGAGGTCGGCCGTCGGCTGGTTACCGCCCGACAACCGCTGCTCCACCCCGCCTCCCCGTCACGCCCGGACACGACCGACGCGCCGGCGGACCGGCGGACCGGCGCGTCTGTCGATATCAACGCATGACGCGGGCCGGCGACGCGGCGGACGTGAAGCAGACGAACGGACATCAGCCGGTAGAGCGATCGGACAGAAAGATGGCGTCAGGCGCTGTGGTAGGCGTTCTGTGTCCATTCGAGGCCGCGGGTCACGATCGCCTCCACGACATCGGCCGCCCGATCGACGAGGAACTCGAGTTCCTTGCGCTCCGCGGTGGAGAAGTCGGAGAGCACGTAGTCGGCCGGATCCTGCCGCCCCGGCGGCCGTCCGATGCCGAACCGCACCCGCGCGTAGTCCTTCGTCGCCAGCGACTTGGACATCGACCGCAGACCGTTGTGGCCGCCCTCGCCGCCGCCGCGCTTCGCGCGGAGCTGGCCGTAGTCGATGTCGAGCTCGTCGTGAACGGCGATGACCTGCTCGGTGGGGATCTTGTAGAACTGCGCCAGCGCGGCCGCCGGCCCGCCGGAGAGGTTCATGTAGGTGAGCGGCTTGGCGAGGACGAGCTTGGGCCCGCCCATGCCGAGCCGCCCCTCCGCGACCTCGGCCACGGCCCGCCGGTGCCGGCTGAACTTCGCGCCGATCCGGGCCGCGAGCAGCTCCGCGACCATGAAGCCAACATTGTGCCGGTTACGGGCGTACTCCTTGCCCGGATTGCCCAACCCGACCACCAGCCACGGCGCGGTCTCCACGGCACCTCCAGAAACGAGCCAGGCGTCCCGGATGCCGACGAAGCAGCATCGGGGACGCCCGGATCAGTGAACGGGTCAGGCCTGCGCAGCGGCCTCGGCGGCCTCGGCCGCCTCGCCCTCAGTGGCCTCTTCGGCCGGCGTCTCGGTGGCCTCCTCGACCGTGGTCGCGGCGGAGATCACCGCGATGACGGTCTCCGGGTCGGCGGCGAGCTCGACGCCGGCGGGGAGCTTCACGTCGGCGGCGGTCACGTGCGATCCGGCCTCGAGGCCATCGATCGACGCCTCGAGCGACTCGGGCAGCTTGGTCGCGTCGGCGTTGACCGACAGCGTGTCGTTCTCGTGCACGACCAGCGTGTCGCGGGCCGGCTCGCCGACGAGCTGCACCGGAACGTCGACGACGACCTTCTCGCCGCGACGCACGAGGATCAGGTCGACGTGCTCGAAGGTGTCCTTGATCGGGTCACGCTGGATCGCCTTCGGCAGGGCCAGCGCCTGGGTGCCGTCGGTGATCTCGATCGTGAAGAGCTGGTTGGCGCCACCGCGCCGGATCGCGGCGGCGAACTCACGCGCCGGAAGCGCGATGTGCTTGGGCTTCTCGCCGTGGCCATAGAGCACGGCGGGTACGTTGCCGGCCCGACGGGTACGACGGGCACCACCCTTGCCGAACTCGGTGCGGGGCTCGGCGGTGATCTTTACCTCGGACACGGTGAGTACTCCTGGAGTTTCGGCGGCTGCGTCTGCGATGCACATCCGGTTCTGGAACCGGATCGATGTCGGCGGTGCCGGGGCGAGGAGGCGCGCTGGGGCTCTCTCGTTCAAGAGCAGTGCCCGGAGCACCGCGTCGATCACGGTGCCTCCGTGCGGCAGCGCTTCATCAGAAGCAGCCCGCAGGACACCCTCGCCGTGGCAACCGCACTATCCTACCCGAGGGCTCAGCCAGCCCTCGGGGGAGTCCCCACCACCTGGCCCGGGGCGCCCGGCACACGACCGGGCGGCCCGGAGCGAAGGTCAGCTCAATCCACCGAACAGGGTGGTCACCGATCCGTCGTCGAAGACCTCCCGGATGGCCCGGGCGAGCAGCGGTGCGATCGACAGCGCGGTGATCTTGTCCAGCCGCTTCTCCGGCGGCAACGGCAGTGTGTTGGTGACGACGACCTCGCTGATCCGGCTGTTCTTCAGTCGCTCGGTCGCCGGATCGGAGAGGAGGGCGTGCGTCGAGGCCACGATGATATCGGCCGCGCCGGACTCGTGCAGGATCTCGGAAGCCTTCACGATCGTGCCGCCAGTGTCGATCATGTCGTCGACGACGAGGCAGACCCGTCCCTCCACGTCGCCGACCACACGGTTGGCGACCACCTGGTTGGGCTTGAGCGGATCGCGCGTCTTGTGGATGAACGCCAGCGGACACCCACCGAGCCGGTCCGTCCAGCGCTCCGCCACCCGCACCCGGCCCGAGTCGGGCGCCACCACCGTCATCGGGCGGCCCGCGTACTTCCGCTCCACGTAGCCGGCGAGGATGTCCATCGCGAAGAGGTGGTCCACCGGCCCGTCGAAGAAGCCCTGGATCTGCGCCGTGTGCAGATCCACGGTGAGGATCCGGTTGGCCCCCGCGGTGCGGAGCAGGTCGGCCATGAGCCGGGCCGAGATCGGCTCCCGCCCACGGTGCTTCTTGTCCTGCCGCGCGTACGGATAGAACGGCAGCACCACCGTGATCCGCTTCGCCGATCCGCGCTTCAGCGCGTCGATCATGATCAGCGTCTCCATGACCCACTTGTTGACGCCGTGGGTCATGGACTGCACGAGGAACGCGTCGGAGCCGCGGACCGACTCCTTGAACCGGACGAAGATCTCGCCGTTGGCGAACTCGTACGAGTCAGCCGGTGTCGGCGCGATGCCGAGCACCTCACCGATCTCCTGCGCCAGTTCCGGAAAACCTCGTCCGGAGAAGAGCATCAGGCTCTTGCGGTTTTCGGCGACGATGCTGCCCATCGGGACGTTTGCTCCCCGTCAAGTCGGTGGCTGCGGCCGGCGGACCGCAGAACTATGCGGTCCGAGTATCCCTCGCGCTCCCGGCCACGCCACCACCATCCACCCGGTCGTGGACTGCCTCACTCTGGCTTGTGCCCGGGCCCGCCGGTTGAGCGTCGGCCGGCAGCGCCGTGCCGGCCTGGAGCGCCTCTTCCGCGGCCTCGGCGGCGGCCGTGCCCGGGCGACGCTTACCCACCCAGCCCTCGATGTTGCGCTGTTGACCCCGCGCCACACCCAACGCGCCCGGCGGCACGTCGGCGACGATCACCGAACCCGCCGCCGTGTAGGCGCCGTCGCCCACCTCCACCGGCGCGACGAACATGTTGTCCGCCCCGGTCCGGGCGTGGCTGCCGATCACCGTGCGGTGCTTGTGGACCCCGTCGTAGTTGACGAAAACCGTCGCGGCGCCGATGTTGGTCTGCTCGCCGATCGTCGCATCGCCGACGTACGACAGGTGCGGCACCTTCGTGCCCTCGCCGATGTCGGCGTTCTTGGTCTCGACGAACGTGCCGATCTTCGCCCTCCGCGCCAGGCGGGTGCCCGGCCGCAGGTAGGCGTACGGTCCGACGCTCGCCCCCGCCCCGACCTCGGCCCCGGTCGCGTGCGACCGCAGCACGGTGGCCCCGGCACCGACCGTCGTGTCGATGAGCGTGACGTCGGGCCCGACCACCGCCCCGTCGGCCACCACCGTCGCGCCGCGAAGCTGCGTGTTCTGGTCGACCAGCGCGTCGCGGCCCACGGTCACCGTGACGTCGATCCAGGTCGTCGCCGGATCGGCGATCGTCACACCGGTCCGCATCCAGCCCTCGTTGATCCGGTCGCGCAGCCGCCGGCGCAGCCCGGCCAACTCGACCCGGTCGTTGCACCCGAGCGTCTCGGTCGCGTCCGCCGCGACGTGCACGGCCACCGCCTGCCCGTCCGCGGCGAGCAGCCCGAAGACGTCGGTCAGGTATTCCTCGCCCTGGTCGTTGTCGGTCGACAGCTTGCCCAACGCCGCCCGCAGCCGGACCGCGTCGAAGGCGTAGATGCCCGCGTTGATCTCCCGGATCCGGCGCTGCTCGGCGCTCGCGTCCCGCTCCTCGACGATCCGTTCCAGGCCACCGGCCGCGTCACGCACGATCCGCCCCAGTCCGGTCGGATCGGGAACCTCGGCCGCGAGCACGGTCGCCGCCGCCCCCGCCGCGTCATGGGCCTCGACCAGGGCGGCAACGGTTTCCGCACGCAACAACGGCACGTCTCCGTTGAGCACGATCACGGTGCCGCCGGTCTCCGGAGCGGCTTCCAGCGCGATCCGGACGGCGTGTCCGGTGCCGTGCTGCTCGGCCTGCAGGACCGGGGTCGCGCCGGGCGCGATCTCGGAGAGGTGCGCGGTGACCTGGTCGGCGCCGTGACCGACCACGACCAGCGTGCGCTCCGCCTGGACCGGCGCGGCCGCGGCCAGCACATGCCCGACGAGGGTACGACCGAGCAGCGGGTGCAGCACCTTCGGTAATGCCGACTTCATCCGCTTGCCCTCGCCTGCGGCGAGGACGACGACGGTGTGGGGCCGGGCCTGGGTCACGAGGAAAGCTCCCGTCAGAGCGGCTGTCAGTCTGCGGCCTCATGCTAGCCACGTCGGTACCCGCCGCTGTTATCAACCCAATGCAAAGGATCGGGCGTCAAGGAAGAGCTCGGCCGCTAGGACTCGAACCTAGAAAATCGCCTCCAAAGGGCGACGTGTTGCCAATTACACCACGGCCGACCGGTGCCTCGTCAGAGTAACGCCTCGCCCCCGACGGGGCACACCGTGTTCGGCCCTCATGGCGGGCCGAGCGCATCCATCACGCCCTCGATCCAATGGTAGGTGCCGGCGCTGCGCGGCACCTCGACCATGAGACACCGCCGCGATGTCCGGCACCGCCACCCTGCGCGCGGAGCGCGAGCGCCTCGGTCCGCGGCCCGTCTTTGGCGTTGGGCCGTTTGTTCCACTGCGGAGGGGGAATGCCGTGGAGCCATTCGGAGAGCCGGTCCTTGCCCACGTCGAGTCGTTGCCGGATCTCCCGCAGGGACAGCCCCTCGGCGCGCAGTCGCCGGGCCCGGGCGCGTGGATCGGTCACGGTGACAGACATTGGAACGGCCGTACGACGACGGTCGTCGATGCCGCCCGGGGAACTCGCAGCTACCGGCCCATAGAAAACTACGGTCCCGTAGGTTACGGTGACGTAGGCGTAAGTTATCGACCCGTTACCCCATGCAGTGAGGTGCCATGTCCACCACTCTCCTCGACCCGCCCCCCACCGACGCCGGGCCCAAGCCGCTCACCGAGGGCAGTCAGTCGCCCGGCATCCTCATCGCGCTCTGGTCGTTCGTGGTCATCCCGTTCCTGGCGCTGATCGCGGCCGTTCCCGCCGCGTGGGGCGGCTGGCTCTCGTGGACGGACGTGGCGATCGGTTTCGTGTGGTACGTGGTGTCCGGCCTCGGCATCACGGTCGGCTTCCACCGCTACTTCACCCATGGCTCGTTCAAGGCCAAGCGCTGGCTGCGGGTGGCGCTCGCGGTCGCCGGCTCGCTCGCCGTCGAGGGCAACATCACGCAGTGGGTGGCGGATCACCGTCGGCACCACGCCTTCTCCGATCTGGACGGCGACCCCCACTCCCCCTGGCGCTTCGGCAGCAGCGTGTGGGGTCTGACCAAGGGGCTCTTCTACGCCCACCTGGGCTGGATGTTCCACCGCGAGCTCTCCAACCGCGAGCGGTTCGCGCCCGACCTCCTCGCCGACAAGGACATCCGCCGGGTGGACGGGCTCTTCCCCGTACTCGTGGCGGTCTCGCTGCTCGGCCCGGCGGCGATGGGCGGCCTCATCACCTGGTCCTGGCAGGGGGCGCTGAGCGCGTTCTTCTGGGCCGGGCTGGTCCGCATCGCGCTGCTGCACCACGTCACGTGGTCGATCAACTCGGTGTGCCACGTCTACGGCGAGCGCCCGTTCGAGGTGCGCCAGGGCGACAAGGCGGCGAACTTCTGGCCGCTGGCGATCCTGTCGTTCGGCGAGAGCTGGCACAACCTGCACCACGCGGACCCGACCTGCGCGCGGCACGGGGTGCTGCGGGGTCAGGTCGACATCTCGGCGCGGACGATCTGGCTGTTCGAGAAGGTCGGTGCGGCGTCCAACGTCCGCTGGCCGAAGCCGGAGCGGGTCGCCGCGAAGCTGGTAAAGCCGGCCGCGTCACAGTGACCCGGCCGCGTCGGGGGCCGTGCCGCGCGATGCGGGCTGGCAGGATGGCGCAGTGACAGACATCCCGAGCACGAACGGCGAAACGCCGCGGGGCCGGATCCCGGCCCCGCCCGCGCCGCCGCCGCCGCCCAAGCCCAGCTCTCGGGTGCGGATGTCCGCGGCGCAGCGCCGCGAGCAGCTGATCGTCATCGGCCGGCAACTCTTCGCCGAGCGCGGCTTCGACGCGACCTCCATCGAGGAGGTGGCGGCGCGGGCCAAGGTGTCCAAGCCGGTGATCTACGAGCACTTCGGCGGCAAGGAAGGCCTCTACGCCGTGGTGGTGGATCGCGAGGTACGGGCGCTGCTCGACCGGATCACCACGGCGCTGACGGCGGGGCATCCGCGGGAGCTGCTGGAGCAGGCGGCGCTGGCGTTGCTGGACTACATCGAAGAGGAGACCAACGGTTTCCGCGTGTTGGTCCGGGAGTCGCCGTTGATGTCCGCGGCCGGCAACTTCAGCAGCGTGATGAATGACGTCGCGCACCAGGTGGAGCACATCCTGGGCGCGGAGTTCAAGAGCCGGGGGTACGACCCGAAGCTCGCGGAGCTCTATTCGCAGGCGCTGGTGGGCATGGTGGCGTTGACGGGCCGCTGGTGGCTGGAGGTGCGCAAGCCGCGCAAGGAGACGGTGGCGGCGCACCTGGTCAACCTGTCGTGGAACGGGCTGTCGCATCTGGAGGCGAAGCCGACGTTGATCAGCCGGCGCGGCCGTGCGTGACGCCGGCGTGCGGCAGCCGTAGGTGTCCGTGCCGGAAGCCGTCCTCGGTGTCCGCGTCCTCGGGTGAGCCGACCTTGTCGTAGAGGCCGGCGGTGAGGAAGGTCAGGCCGAACACGAACGACACGATGACGTTGGTCATCGAGAAGTTCAGGAAGTTGGCGTGCTGCAGGAGCGCCAGCGACACGAAGCCGGTCGCGAGGGAGATCGCGCCGGCGGCGATGTTGACCAGGTGCTCCTGCCGGCCGCCGAGGATGTTGGCCGCGACGACCAGTCCGCCGAAGATTAGCGACAGGATCGCGGAGGCCATGTTCAGCCGGAGGCCCAGCGCCCAGGTGCTGTCGCGGGCGAAGAGCGGGTCACCCCAGGCCCGGGCGACCCCGAGGACCCCGGAGACGAAGACGTAGAAGCCGGCGAGGCCGGCGAGTGTCCGGTAGACGGGCCGCAGTGGATGGTTGACCGGGATGTGCGCCATCGCTCCTCCTCCGTGACGGCAACTCTTCACCGAGAATTGTCGCCTCCGGCGGAGAAGTGTGCCCGCCGAACGAAAATCGCTCGGCGGGCACCGCTCCCCCGGTCAGAGGATGAGGCGGCCGTCCTGCCAGGCGCGGTGCTCGTCGTCGCTGCCGACCTTGCCGTACATGCCGGCGGTCAGGAGCACCAGGCCGATGAGCATCGTCACCATGACGGTGATGATCGAGAAGCCGAGGAAGTTGGCGTCGGTGCGCAGCACGGCCAACTCGGCGAGTCCGAGCGCCATGAAGGCGTACCCGATGAGCTTGTTGAGCGCGGCGTCGAGGTTGCGGCCGATGCCGATCGCGACCAGGATCAGCGCACCGACGACGGCGGCGATGACCGAGTAGCCCCGGTTGGCGCCCTGCCCGAGGACGACGGCGCCGTTCTGGGCGAAGAAGTCGGCGTCGCTGTTCTGGATGAAGCCCAGCACTCCGAAGATCACGAGGTAGAGGCCGGTCAGCCCGCCGATGGCCCGGTAGATCGGACGCGCGGGGTGATTGACGGGGTTGTGCGCCATGGCTGTCCTTCTCCAACGCCGTGCGAGTGAGGGTCGCCGACGATTGTGACGTATGGGGCGCGGCGGGTGACCGGTGCCCCCGCGGGATCAGCTTTCCGTCACCTGCTCGGCGAGGGTGAGCCACTCCTCTTCGACCTGGGCGCGCTCGGCCTGCACTGCGCGCAACTGCGCGTCGAGTTCGGCGACCTTGCCGTAGTCCGTGGCATGGGTGGCGAGCTGTTCGTGCAGCGTCGCCTCCTTCTGATCCAGCTTGCCGACCTGCCGCTCCAGCCGGGACAGCTCCTTGCGGGCGGCCCGGACCTCGCCGGCGGAGAGGGTCGGCTCGCCCTCGGGCGGAGGGGGCAGCTGGGGTGCGGTGGCCCCACCGATGCGACCGCGCTCGCCCTGATCCACGGCTGCGCCCGCCGCACGGGCCAGGTATTCGTCGATCCCACCGGGCAGGTGCACCAGCCGACCGTCGCCGAACATGCCGTAGACCACGTCGCTGACCCGCTCGATCAGATAGCGGTCGTGGCTGGAGACGATGACCGTCCCGGGCCAGGAGTCCAGCAGGTCCTCGAGCGCGGCGAGGGTGTCGGTGTCGAGGTCGTTGGTGGGCTCGTCGAAGAGAAGGACGTTGGGCTCGGCGGCGAGCAGTCGCAGCATCTGCAGCCGGCGGCGCTCGCCCCCGGACAGATCGCTGACCGGCGTCCAGAGCCGCCGGTCGTCGAAGCCGAAGAGCTCGGCGAGCTGCGACGCCCCCAGCTCGCGGTCGCCGAAGACGACCCGGCGGGCCACGTCCTCGACGGCCTCGAGGACCCGCAGATGACCGGGGAGCTCCGCGAGTTCCTGGGAGAGGAAGGCGGGTCGCACGGTCGCGCCGACCGTCCGCCGCCCCTTGTCCGGGGAGGTGATCCCGGCCAGCAGCCGCAGCAGCGTCGTCTTGCCGGCGCCGTTCGCGCCGACGATGGCGATGCGGTCGCCGGGTCCGACCTGCCACGTCAGGTTGTCGAGAATCAGCTTGTCGCCGGCGTGCAGGGTGACGTCCTCGAGGTCGTACACCTGCTTGCCCAGCCGTGCGGTGGCGAGCCGCTGCAGCGACATGGTGTCGCGCGGCGGCGGGACGTCGGCGATGAGGGCGTTGGCCGCGTCGATGCGGAAGCGGGGCTTGGAGGTACGCGCGGGTGGGCCCCGGCGCAGCCAGGCGATCTCTTTGCGCAGCAGGTTCTGCCGGCGCGCCTCGGTCGACGCCGCCACCCGTTCCCGCTCGACGCGGGCGAGGGTCCAGGCGGCGAAGCCTCCCTCGTAGGCACGCACGGTCTGGTCGGCGACCTCCCACGTCGCGGTGCAGACGGCGTCGAGGAACCAGCGGTCGTGGGTGACGACCACGAGCGAACCGCGCCGACCGACGAGGTGGCGGGCGAGCCAGGCGACGCCCGCCACGTCGAGGTGGTTGGTGGGCTCGTCGAGGATGAGCAGGTCGGCCGCGCGAACCAGCAGCGCGGCGAGCGCGACGCGCCGCCGCTCACCGCCGGACATCGGGCCGACCGGCTGGTCGAGACCGAGGTACGGCATGCCGAGGCCGTCGAGAATGCCGCGTACGCCCGCGTCGCCGGCCCATTCGTGTTCGGCGCCGAACCCCTCGGCGAGCCAGGCGGTGCCGAGGACGACGTCGCGGACGGTCGACTCGGGCGCCAGCTCCAGGGTCTGCGGCAGCCACGCCACCCGGAGGTCACGGCGGTGGGTGACCCGGCCGGTGTCGGGCTGTTCGGCCTTGATCAGCAGGCGGAGAAGGGTGGATTTCCCGGCGCCGTTGAGCCCGACGACGCCGATCCGGTCGCTGTCGTCGAGCCCGAGGGACACGTCGGTGAGCAGCTGGCCGGCCGCGCCGTAGCCCTTGGACACCCGGTCCAGGTTGACAATGTTCGCCACAGGTTCAGATCATCCTCGCGCCGGGGACGGCGCCGTGCGCGGTGCGCGCGTCGCGGCACACCTCGGCGGCGGTGAGTTCGGCGGCGATCCGGTCGGCGTGCGCCGCGTCGGCAGCGAGGAACACGCAGGTCGGCCCGGATCCGGAGACGATGCCGGCGAGAGCGCCGGCCGCCTGGCCCGCCTTGAGTACGTCGACCAGAGCCGGCCGCAGGGCCATGGCGGCGGCCTGCAGGTCGTTGCCGAGCGCCGCGCCGAGCACGGCGGGGTCGCGCTGACGCAGCGCGGCGAGCAGATCGTCGGCGGCGGCGAGCGGCGCCGGCGCGGCGGACTCGGCGCGCAGCCGGTCGAGTTCGTGGTAGACGGCCGGGGTGGCGAGCCCGCTGTCGGCGATCGCGACGACCCAGTGCCACGTGGTCGGACGGGCCAGCACGGGGCTGACGTTCTCGCCGTGCCCGGTGCCGAGGGCGGTGCCGCCGAACAGGAGGAAGGGGACATCGGAGCCGATAGGCGCGGCGATCGCGGCGAGTTCCTCGCGGGTCAGGCCGGTGCCCCAGAGCGCGTCGCAGGCCACGAGGGCGGCGGCGGCGTCGGCGCTGCCGCCGGCCAGACCGCCGGCGAGCGGGATCTGCTTGCGCAGGTGCAGCCGGGCGTGCGCGGGCATCCGGGTGTGCGCGGCGAGCGCCCGGGCGGCGCGGATGACCAGATTGGACTCGTCGAGGGCGAGTTGACCGGCCCCCTCGCCCTCCATGGTCAGGGTGAGCGTGTCACCGCGGCGCGCGGTGAGCTCATCGTAGATGGAGATCGCGTGGTAGACGGTGTTGAGCTCGTGAAAGCCGTCGGGGCGGAGCGGACCGACGCCGAGATGCAGATTGATCTTGGCAGGGACGCGCACCTTCACCGACCCCGTCGCTCCCCGCCGCGAACGGTCGTCATCCTCGTCCGGCCGCCACGCTTCGGTCACGGGGTGATGTCCCGGATCGGCAGCCGGCGCTCGCACGGCTCGGCCAGCACGAGCTCGTCGGCGGTGTCGTTGGCCCGACGCCGACGCAGGTCCGGACCGGACCACGCCTGCCGTGAGGGCGAAACGGCCTCCGCGCTCATCCTGTCCACCTCCCCGCACTCGTCGTCGAACACGCGGTCAGCCTACTCGGCGCCCGGCGTGGCCACCGGAGCCGCCGCGGCGATCGCGGCGAACTGCTCGACGGTGAGCGCCTCGCCGCGGGCGCCGGGGTCGACTCCCGCGGCGGTGAGCGCGGCGGCCGCCCGGTCCGCGCCGCCGGCCCACCCGGCCAGCGCCGCCCGCAGCGTCTTGCGTCGCTGCGCGAACGCGGCGTCGATGACGGCGAAGACCCGTGTGCGCGGCACGTCGTCGCGGGGCGGCTCGCGCCGGGTGAAGGCGACCAGGCCGGAGTCGACGTTCGGCACCGGCCAGAAGACGTTCGGCGGCACTTTGCCGGCGCCGCGGGAGGCGGCGTACCAG
Organism: Micromonospora sp. NPDC049679; assembly: GCF_040659735.1. NCBI lineage: Bacteria > Bacillati > Actinomycetota > Actinomycetes > Micromonosporales > Micromonosporaceae > Micromonospora > Micromonospora sp. NPDC049679. The sequence continues at coordinate 123,599 of NZ_JBFANZ010000009.1, read as the reverse complement.
GCGAGCTTCACCGACGGAACGCCGTAGATCTTCGAGCCGGGACCGGCGACGAGCCGGTCGGCCACCTCCTTCTGCACCATCACCAGGCCCTGCCGCAGGGTGGGCAACTCGGCGAGAAGATGCAGCACGACCGGCACCGCCACGTTGTAGGGCAGGTTCGCCACGAGCGCGGTGGGCGGCGGATCGCCCAACTGCCCCGCCGTGATCCGCAGCGCGTCGGCGTGATGCACGGTGAGCCGGTCGGCGGCCGGGTGGGCCGCGACGGTCTGCGGCAGGGCCGCGGCAAGCGCCGCGTCGATCTCGACCGCGTGGACATGCCGGGCCGCGGGGAGCAGCCCGAGCGTCAGCGAGCCGAGCCCCGGACCCACCTCGAGCACCACGTCGTCGGGGACGAGACCGGCGGCGGCGACGATGCGGCGCACCGTGTTGGGGTCGTGGACGAAGTTCTGGCCCAGCCGCTTGGTGGGCGCGACGCCGAGCCGGGTCGCCAGTTCCCGGATCTCCGCCGGGCCGAGGAGATCGGTCACGGACACAGAGCGTACGGGGGCCGCCGGCGGGGGCTCCCGCGGCTCACCATGGCCCGAAGACCCGTTCGCCGTTGTCCGAGATCGCCGCGCACAACTCGGCCACCCCGGTGCCGGTCGTCTCCGCGAGCGCCCGCACGGTCAGCGGGATCAGGTACGACGCGTTCGGCCGCCCACGGTACGGCGTCGGCGTCAGGTAGGGCGCGTCGGTCTCGACCAGGATCAGCTCCGGCGGCGTGACCCGGGCGGCCTCCCGCAGCGCTGCGGCGCTGCCGAAGGTCACCGTGCCGGCGAAGCTCAGCAGATAGCCACGGCCGACGCACTCGGTGGCGAACTCGGCGTCGCCGGAGAAGCAGTGCAGCACCACCGTCTCGGGGGCGCCCTCGTCGTCGAGGATCCGCAGCACCTCGGCGTGGGCGTCCCGATCATGGATGATCAGCGGCTTGCCGTACCGCTTCGCGATCGCGATGTGCGCCCGGAAGCTGGCCTCCTGCGCCGCGCGCCCGTCCTCGCCGGTACGGAAGAAGTCCATGCCGGTCTCGCCGATGCCCCGGACCCGCTCCTGCGCGGCGAGCGCCTCGATGCTCCGCAACGCCTCGTCCAGGTCGCTGAGTCGGGGCGCCTCGTTGGGGTGCAGCGCGACGGTGGCGACCACCGCCCCGTTTCGCGCGGCGAGCTCCGCCCCCCACTGCGACGAGGGCAGGTCGACGCCGACCTGCACCAACCGGTTGACCCCGACGTCGGCGGCCATCGCGATCATCCGCGCGACCGGATCGTCGGCGGAGGCGCCGCCGGGGGCGCCGCCGGGCACGCCCGCCTCGGAGACGGTGATGTCCAGATGGGTGTGGCTGTCGATCACCGGCAGGGGAAGCGCCTCGGGTGCCGGCGGGAACTCCCCGGCGCGCCGGGCGGCCCGCTCGCGGCGGGCCTCGGTTGACTCAGTCATCGCCGCCAGCATCACATATCCGTCCCGACCCGGTCAGACGAGCTCCCCGGGGGCGATGCGGGCGAGCGCGACGCGCGCCAGCCGCTGCCAGCTCTCGTCCCGGATCACGCCGAGATCGCCGTTGCACTGCGGCACCCGACGCTCGCTGAACGCCATCGGCCGCAGTACGGGCAGCACGTCGGCGGCGGGTTGCCCGATCCTGGCGAGCGCCTCGATGGCCCGGATTCCGGGCTCGTCCGGTCCGGCCGCCGCGGTGAGCGCGGCGCATACCCGGCCGGTGTTTCCGGTGACCGCCAGCAGGGCCCGCGCCGCCGCGACCCGGGTGCGGGGGTCGACCGCGTCGTCGAGCAGCAGGGCCAGGTCGGCAGCGAGCGGCGCGGCGGCCGGGCCGAGCTGTTCCGCGGCGTCGGCGGCCAGGTAGGGGCCGAAATCGGGCTGGTTCAGCAGCGCTCTCAGGACCCGCAGCGCCGGGTCGCGGTCGCCGGTTATCCGGCACAGCGCCACCGCGGCCGAGGCCCGTACGGCGAGCAGTTCGTGCTGGAGGAGCCCGCGCAGATACGGCGTCCCCGGCTCGGCGCGTCGGCCGAGCACGCCGAGGACGCCGGGGAGCCCGCCGGGCCAGGCCGACCATGCGGCGTCGCGGGTCAGGGCGAGCAGCGGGTCGGCGAGCGGGGCCGCGCGATCGCCCCACGCCTCGACGCCGGAGATCACGGCGATGAGGCGGGCATGGTCGCGCCCGGCGGTGAGCGCCCATTCGACGTCGGGGAGGAGTTCGTGCGCGTACCGGGTCATGCTGGCCAGCGACTCGGCCAACCAGGGCGTCTGCTCGGGGCCGGTGAGCGCCTGACGGAGGGCGGCCAGGCAGCGCGGATCGCCGAGGCGAGCCAGCCCGTAGCGGGCGCTGGCGGGGGTGGCGGGCCAGGCGTCGACCCGGTCGGTGGGGCGCGGGTCGTCGAGCAGCGTGACGAGCAGGTCACTGACCAGCGCGGTGGCGTGTCCGGCGAGCGCGAGGGTCTGCACGGCGTGCTGCCGGACCCGCGCCGACGGGTCGGTGGCGAGATCGGCGAGCACGGTGACGACCGGGGCGGTCGCGCCCCGCCATCGGCGCATGACGTCCTTGCCGGCGCAGACCGCTTCGTGGCGACGGTCGGGGTCGGCGGCGCGGACGCCGGCGTCGACGAGTTCGACCGCGTACCGGGAGTCGTCGGGGAACGCGGAGCGCAGGAAGACGTCCGGCGCGCACTCCGCCCAGACGAAGTCGTCGTCCAGTCCGGCCGGTAGCTGGCGGGCGGCCGCGCACAGCGCCGGCCGGGTCCGCTCGGCGTCCATTCCCAGCCAGGCCTCGCCGACCGCCGCCGCGGTGCGCACGAGCGGCGCCTCCGGGTCGGAGAGCCGGGCGTCGAGCCATGCCCACAGCCTTGTCCCGTCGCCGCCGGCCATTGGGGGTCCGTCGCGGTGCAGGGCCGCGACCGCGAGGACCATGCTGGCGTGCGGGACGGGGTCGCGCTCCCCGTCGGCGGCCCGGATCAGCGCGGGGATGCTCGCCGCGGCGTGTTCGGGGAGCCCGGCCAGGAGCCGGGCCGCACCGGTGCGCGTCGCCGCGTCGCCGGCGATCAGGAGGCGCAGCAGGCTCTGCTGGTGCTCGCCGAGCAGCCCCCGGACGACCGGCAGAAGGGGGTCGACCCGCGGGGGTGGGCCGACGTAGCCCCAGTCCGTCTCGGCCTGCAGGTCGCGACCGCCGGGCGGCGGCACGAGTCGGGCCAGCATCTGCAGGACCGGTACGGGCCAGCGGGTCAGGTCCCCCTCGACCATCTCGATCAGCAGCGGTACGGCCGGTTGCACGGCGGGCCGCAGGATCCCGTCGCCTCCGCCGAGCTCGTAGCCGAGCTGGTGGAGCGCTTCCCGTGCCTCGTCCTCGCCGGCCGACCCGACCTGCCGGATCAGCTCGGGGATGTCGGCGGCGATGTCGGTGGCGGACTCGTGCCGCCAGGGGTCCTCACGCGTCAGCTCCACTGCTCACATTCTCCTCGGCCGGGCGCCCCGCCGTGCCGGCTTCGTGACGCTGCGCCGAAATTGAATGACCGCGTGCGCAGATGCGTAACCAACTGTTCACCGACAGGAACGCATAGACGGCTATCGTCGACCGGATGACCGCCACATCCCAGGAGCCCGGCGTCGCCGAGGCCCCGGCCGGGCTGCACGTGACATACGACGGGGCGGTCTACCCGGCGGAGGAGATCGCACGCGGCGCGGCGTACGAGTTGTTCAGCGCCGGGGCGGTACCCGGCTTCCAGCGCAACCGGGTCGGTGCGCGGACGCCGTGGCACCGGTTCGTGCATGTCACCGACGTGACCGCGGTGCACGGCATCCCGCCGTCGTCGTCCTCCCCGGAGGTGCCGGACACGCCGCTGATGGTGCCGCTCAACCGGGTGCAGGGTTGGGACGCGGTGCATCAGCTCAGCCAGACCCCGGCCTACGCCGGCCATCCGACCCTGATCGGGATCCGGCACACGGCGACGATCCGGCGCGGCACCCGCATGGTGAAGGTTCTCTCCGCCCGGCAACTCGGGGGCTACCTGCGCGGCTGGTTGCCGCACGGGTTCTGCTACCGCGAGTACGACGTGGCCCACCTGCGGCTGCCGACCGATCTGGCGCTGTTGCGCACCGATCCGGACGCGGCCCGCGACGGTCTGGATGTGGCCTACGCCCTGCGGTGGCGGGCGACCGATCCGGCCGACTATGAGATCCCGATCGGCGACGAGCACCGCGGGCTGGTCACGATGCCGCCCCACGACCGGGTCGGCGCGCCGGTGCTCGGCACCGGATTCACCCCCAGCGACCGCCACATCATTCCCGAGTTCGTCACCCGCGATGTCGGTGATCTTCCGCTGCCGGCCAACGCGGCGCTGCTGGCGTACACGCCGGACGGGGCCGAGGTGGTGCTCTACACCTATCAACCGGAGCAGCGGGGCTGGCTACGCATGGTCGGGCCGCGGTGGCGGCATCTGCTGGTCGGGGTGCCCGACATCGCCCCGGACCAGGAATACGTCCCGACGGGCGAGGCGAAGCGCTCCTCCCACCTCGTGGGGACGTACGGCGGTCAGGAACACGAGGCGGTCGCCGACCTGCCGGGCGAGTTCCGGGTGCTCGCGATGACCAGGGCCGCCCGCTATCCGGTCTCCGCGCCCCGGCGGCGGACCCGCTACGCGACCTGGCGCGGCGCACCCTGCGTGGTACTGCGCGAGGAGTCGGGCTGGGCCCGGCTGCGACTCTGCCGCCCCGGGCCGGACAGCGTGGCGGCGCTGGGCGCGCAGTGCTACGAGCGCGGGGTCTACGAGGCGTGGGCGCCGGTCGGTGAGCTGGTCGACGACCGCGGCGTCGACCTCGCCTACCCGGAATGACGCGCGCCGTCGCCACCCGGGCAGGGTGGCGACGGCGCGGCGGTCGCGGAGCGCGGCAGGTCAGCCGCCGAGGCGGGCCAGTTCCTCGTCGACGATCGACGGGTCGAGCTTGCGGAAGATCGGCTTCGGCGTGGCGAGCTCCCGCCCGGCCTCGATCGGCACCGACTCCCACCGCGCGCCGACGGTGTAGTCGCCGGTGAGCACGGGGTAGGCGGGGCCGCCGTCGAGGTCCTCGACCTCCACGATCGAGGGCATCGGGGCGTGCACGCCGGTGCCGCCGAGGAGCTCGTGCACCTTCTGCGCCGAGTGCGGCAGGAAGGGCGTGAGCAGGATGTTGGCGTCACTCACGGCCTGGAGCGCGACGTGCAGGATGGTCCCCATCCGGGCCTTGTCGTCCTCGCCCTTGAGCTTCCACGGCGCCTGGTCGGACAGGTATTTGTTGGCCTCGGAAACGACCCGCATCGCCTCACCGATCGCCGCCTTCTGGCGGTGCTTCCCGATGAGTTCGCCGACGGTCGCGAACCCGGCGCGGGTGGTCGCCAGCAGCGCCTCGTCGGCCTCGGTCAGCCCGGCCGGATCGATCGGCGGGATCGCGCCGAAGTTCTTGGCCGCCATCGAGATGGAGCGGTTGACCAGGTTGCCCCACCCGGCGACGAGTTCGTCGTTGTTGCGACGCAGGAACTCGGCCCAGGTGAAGTCCGTGTCGTTGCTCTCCGGACCGGCCGCCGCGATGAAGTAGCGCAGCGCGTCGGCGTCGTAGCGGGCCAGGAAGTCGCGGACGTAGATGACGACGCGGCGCGAGGAGGAGAACTTCCGCCCCTCCATGGTCAGGTATTCGCTGGAGACCACCTCGGTCGGCAGTTCGAGCCGGCCGAGCCGCCCCGGCTCACCGCCGGCGGCACCCTCGCCGTCGTAGCCGAGCAGGATCGCCGGCCAGATCACCGAGTGGAAGACGATGTTGTCCTTGCCCATGAAGTGGTACGTGCGGGAGTCCGGGTTCTGCCACCACTGCCGCCACGCGTCGGGATCGCCGGAACGGCGCGCCCACTCGATGGACGCGGACAGATAGCCGATCACCGCGTCGAACCAGACGTAGATCCGCTTGTCCGAGCGGTCCCGCCACCCCTCCAGCGGTACGGGGACCCCCCATTCGAGGTCCCGCGTGATCGCGCGCGGCTGCAGGTCGTCGATCAGGTTCTTCGAGAAGCGCAGGACGTTCGGGCGCCACCCTTCCCGGGTGTCCAACCACTTGTTGAGCGCCTCGGCGAACGCGGGCAGGTCGAGGAAGAAGTGCTCGGTCTCCACGAACTCGGGGGTCTCCCCGTTGATCTTGCTTCGCGGGTTGATGAGCTGTTCCGGGTCGAGCTGATTGCCGCAGTTGTCGCACTGGTCGCCGCGCGCGCCGTCATAGCCGCAGATCGGGCAGGTGCCCTCGATGTAGCGGTCGGGCAGGGTGCGGCCGGTCGACGGCGAGATCGCGCCGAGCGTCGTCTTGGCGAGGATGTACCCGTTGCGGTGCAGCGTCTCGAACATCTCCTGCACGACGGCGTAGTGGTTGCCGGTGGTGGTGCGGGTGAACAGGTCGTAGGAGAGCCCCAGCCCGTGCAGGTCCTCCACGATCACCCGGTTGTACCGGTCGACCAGCTCACGCGGGGTGACCCCCTCGCTGTCCGCCTGCACCTGGATCGGCGTGCCGTGCTCGTCCGTGCCGGAGACCATGAGCACGTCGTGGCCCGCCATCCGCATGTACCGGCTGAACACGTCGGAGGGGACGCCGAAGCCGGAGACGTGGCCGATGTGGCGCGGGCCGTTGGCGTACGGCCAGGCGACCGCCGCGAGAACGTGACTCATGGGGACCAAGCCTAATGACCGTCACCGGCAGTACGCGAACCGATAGCCGTCGAGCGCGATCAGCGCCCGGACAAACCACGGCTAGGGACACTTCACCCGATTTGTCGCCCGACACGCACCCGACCTGCGCGGCGATCCGTGGCGGCCGTTGTCCAATGAGGGTTGTGAGCGGCGAATCAGGTGACCTGCAGCGACCCGACGGCAACCGGGGCTTTCCGGCCCGTCCGGCGGGCGGCCCGGCGCGCCGCGCCCACGCCATCGGCGCGACCAGTCCGTGGACGGCCGGATCCGACGCGGCGTGGTGGCGGGAGGACTCGGCCACCACCGCTGGCACGTCCGCACCGCCGTGGCGCGCCGAGCCCGCCGTCCCACCGGTGCCGGTCGCCAGCCTGACCCCGGCCACTCCGGGCCCGCTCGATGCGCCGAAGCCCGTCGTTACGGAGACCCCGACCGACGAGATTCCGGCAGTCACCGCGATCACGGACGAGATTCCGGCCGTCACCGCCGGGACCACCGACGAACTGCCGAACGTCACGGACACCGACGAGTTGCCCGCCGTGACGAATGGGAGCAGCGGACCCGGCGGGTCGACGCCGGGACGCGCCCGGCAGACGTACGAAGCCGGGCACCGCGCCGACCGCGCGCGGGTGAGCGCCCTTTCACCGGCCCAGCCGCCGCAGCCCGCGCCCGCCCATTCGGCGCAGTCCGAGGAAGCCGCGGGCGCCGCGGCGAAGACCGCCGACGCGGAGCAGCCGGGAGCCCCGATGAAGGCTGCCCGCCGCCACCGGGCCTCCGGGTCGGATTCGCGCGCGACGGCGACTTCGGCGACGACCACGACGGATGCACCCGCCGGACCGGCCGAGGCGGAGCCGGAGACATCGACGGAAGAGGCGGCGGCGTTCTGGCTCCCCGTGGAGGAGGTCGCCCACGGCGGCAACGCCTGGACGCAGCACATGCGCGGCGGTCGCGCGCCGGGTCGCGGCCCGTTGGGCAACAACCGGGTGACCCGCCCCGGCAAGCCACGCAAGCAGCCCCGCAGCCCGGCCGTCGGGCTCGTCTCACTGGTGCTGCTCTCGCTGGTGGCGGCCTTTTTCGCCTGGGTGAGCGTCGAGCCGCTGTGGCTCGCCGTCGGCCACGGCAAGGCGGGCAGCGCCACGGTCACCCGATGCACCGGCGACGGCGTGCAGCAGCGCTGCGTGGGGACGTTCACCGCGGCGAGCGGCGGCTTCACCACCGAACGCGTGCCGCTGCTCGGGGTGGAGAACCGGCAGCGCGCCGAGGGCACGCAGGTCGCGGCACGGATGATCGACGCCGACGCCCGCAACGCGTACGTGGGCTCCGGCGCCGACGGCCTCCATCTGCGGTGGGCGCTCGGGCTGAGCCTCGTCCTGCTCTGCGGGTTGTGCCTCGTGTGGGGGACGGGCGCCCTCCGGTTGCCGGATCCGCGATCGCGACGGTTGTCCACCATCGCGGCCCTGGCCGCCCCGATGCTGGTCGCGGTCGGCTTCTTCGCGGCGGCCTTCTAGGCGGAGGTCGCCGGCCCTCACCGCGGCTCGGCGTGCACCACCTCGTAGACCTCGCGGCGGCGCAGGCCGTACTCGCCCGCCACGGCCGCGATGGCGTCCCGTCGCGACGTGCCCGCGGCCTCGCGCTCGGCCACCTCCGCACGCAACTCGTCGTCGCCGGGGCGCACGGCCGCGACGGCGGGCGCGCCGCCGACGACCAGGGTGATCTCGCCGCGCGGATCGCCGGCCGCCGCCCACGCCGCCAACTCACCGAGGGGGCGGCGCAGCACCTCCTCGTACGTCTTGGTCAGCTCCCGGCACAGCGCCGCCGGCCGGTCCGCGCCGAACGTGGCCGCGAGGTCGGCGAGCGCGCCGACAACCCGGTGCGGCGACTCGAAGAGGACCAGCGTGCGCTCTTCGGTGGCGAGCTGGCGGAGCCGTGACCGCCGGGCGCCGCCGGAGCGGGGCAGGAAGCCCTCGAAGCAGAATCGGTCGCACGGTAGCCCGGAGAGGGCGAGCGCGGTGGTCACGGCGCTCGGGCCGGGAGCGGCGGTGATCGACGCGCCGGCATCGATGGTCGCGCGTACGAGGCGGTATCCCGGGTCGGAGACGCTGGGCATGCCGCCGTCGGTCACCAGCGCGACGACGGCGCCGCCGAGGATGGCGTCGACCAGCTCGGGGGTACGTCGTTCCTCGTTCCCCTCGAAGTAGGAGACCACCCGCGCGGTGATCGTCACGTCGAGGTCGCGGGCCAGTCGGGCGAGTCGCCGGGTGTCCTCGGCGGCGATCACGTCCGCGGCGGCGAGGATTTCGCGCAGCCGGGCCGAGGCGTCGCCCGGGTTGCCGAGCGGCGCGCCAACCAGGATTAACCGCCCATTATCCGACTTTTCTTCCACAGCCCCTACCTTCTCATCGACACCCGTGCCGGCACCCGCTGCGCGTAGGACCCCGTTCGGCGTCTCCGCAGCCTACGATCGCTGGGTGATCCCGGCGGCGACAGCGGAGACAGCGAGCGTGATGACCCCGGAGACCGACCGGGACCGCCCCGGCGACCCCGCGGCGTCCTCCCCCGGCACCCTCAGGCGCGATGGCATTCCCGCCATCATCCGCCGGCGGTTGGCGCCCTTCGACACCCGCCTGGAACCCTTCTCCTGGCTCGCCACCGGGGTCGTCGTGCTGATCGCGGCGATCCTGCGCCTGGTCGGCCTGAACCACCCCAAGGGCAAGATCTTCGACGAGACCTACTACGCCACGGACGCGCACAACCTGCTGATGCGCGGCGTGGAATGGGACGAGAAGAACAACACAGCGGCGTACGTGGTGCACCCGCCACTCGGCAAGTGGGCGATCGCGCTCGGCGAGTGGGCCTTCGGCTACAACGAACTCGGCTGGCGCATCTCGGCCGCGGTCGCCGGCACCCTCTCCGTCCTGATCCTCATCCGGGTCGCCCGTCGGATGTTCCAGTCCACCGCGCTCGGCTGCGCCGCCGGTCTGCTGATGGCGCTCGACGGCTTCCACATGGTGCTCTCCCGCTCGGCCCTGCTCGACATCTTCGTGCTGCTCTTCGTGCTGGCCGCGTTCGCGGCGCTGCTGTGCGACCGCGACGCGACGCGGCGGCGCTGGTTGCGGGTGGTGGAGGCCGGCCTGGACCCGGACGACCGCAGGCGGGCGGCGCGACGGGTCCCCCGCGGCGTGCCGTGGTGGCGGCTGCTCGCCGCCGTTCTACTCGGCTGCGGGGTGGGCGTGAAGTGGAGCGTCCTCTACTTCGTGCCGGTCTTCGTGCTGCTGATCGTGCTCTGGGAGGTCGGCGCCCGCCGCTCCGTCGGCGTCCGGCATCCCTGGTTGGACGCGCTGCTCGACGAGATCGGCTGGATCGCCCTCGTCGGGGTGCTGATCGTCCTCACCTACCTCGCCACGTGGTCGGGCTGGTTCCTCAGCGACAACGGCTTCTACCGGAACTGGCGGGCCGACTCCGGCTTCTCCGACCCACCGGTGATCGGGGCGCTGCAGAACCTCTGGCACTACCACCAGGCCGCTTTCGAATTCCACACCGGGCTGCAGACCAGGCACACCTATCAGTCGTGGCCGTGGCAGTGGCTGCTACTGGGCCGCCCGGTCGCCTTCTACTGGTCCAACGAGGGGGCCTGCGGCGCGTCCAGCTGCGCGGCGGAGATCCTGCTGCTCGGCACGCCGGTGCTCTGGTGGTCGTTCCTGCCGGCACTGGCCGTCCTCGCGTGGCTGGGCATCGCCCGGCGTGACTGGCGGGCCAACGCGATCCTGCTCTGGGTGGCGGCCGGCCTGCTGCCCTGGTTCTACTACGCCTTCGACGGCCGCACGATGTTCGCGTTCTACGCCGCCCCGGCCGAGCCGTTCCTGATCCTCGCGGTGATCTACGTGCTCGGTGCGATCATGGCGCCGGCCGGGGCTGCGGGGGCGTCCGGGGAGGCGCCGGGGACCGGCACGATCCGGGACCGCCGGATGATCGGTGGGATCGTGGCCGGCACCTACGTGCTGCTGGTCGCCCTCTGCTTCGCCTACTTCCACCCGATCTACGTCGGCCAGGTGATGACCTACGCCGACTGGTCGGCGCGGATGTGGCTCGGCGGTCGCTGGATCTGAGTGGGTCTCAAGCCCTCCGGCCGTCCATCGTGGACGCGCGTGGCGGGCCGGGGCGAGACGGTACGACAGAGCGCGCCCCGATCGCCTGCCACGGGGGAAGCGGGCGATAGGGGCGCGCACAGATGAGCTTAACTACCCCGCATCACCAGCACAACGGGTCACGTCGCACGAGATTTCCGTCTGCGAGCATGGGCTAGCAGAACGGGCAGACCACCAGCAATAACGCGGATGGGCGTCACCCGCTCAGGGAAATTCCGGGGTACGACGCGGGCCTCTGGGGGGTCGGCAGTATCACGGTGCGCAACCGGCGAACGCCCTGGAGTTGCTGAGCGGGCGTGACTATCTGTTTCTACTACCGTCGCCTGTTATTAACAGTTTGCTATCTACCGGTGTCTCCCAGCTCTGTCTATATCTATGCAAGGCAACTCGCCTTCCGATGTGGATGGAGTCACCATGACCCGCACCCTCCGCTGGGCCGCAACCGTGCTGGCCGGCACCACCCTCGCCGTCGCCGGGCTGGCCGCCCCGGCACAGGCCGCCACCGTGACGACGTCGCTGCGCACGGCGGTGAGCAACCTGCCGGTCGCCACCGAGGTACGCACCGGCTACAACCGAGACCTGTTCCCGCACTGGGTCGACGCCGACGGCGACGGGTGCAACGCCCGCAACGAGGTGCTGATCGCCGAGGCGACGACCGCCCCCTCCGTCGGATCGGGGTGCTCACTGAGCGGCGGTCGCTGGTACTCCTACTACGACGCGGCCTACTGGACCGTCACCTCCGACCTCGACATCGACCACATGGTCCCGCTCGCCGAGGCCTGGGACTCCGGGGCGCGCAGCTGGACCACCTCCCGCCGGCAGTCCTACGCCAACGACCTCGGCGACAGCCGCCCGCTCGTCGCGGTCACCGACAACGTCAACCAGGCGAAGAGCGACCAGGACCCGGCGACCTGGCTCCCGACGTACGAGAAGTGCCGCTACATCGGCGAGTGGGTGGCCGTGAAGACCCGCTGGCGGCTCAGCGTCGACACCGCCGAGAAGAACACCCTGACCAGCTACGCCAACTCGTGCCCGAGCGTCAACATCACCGTGACGCACGCGTACTGATCTTCATGTCATGCCGTCGGCGGGGTCGGGTCGTCCCGGCTCACGCCGGCGGTGACCCGTCGACGGCCCGACGGGAGCACTCCGCCGCCGCGACGCAGGACCAACTCACCGCCGCACGTTTCGCAAGGCTGTGGAACCGAGTGGCCCGCCGTACGCGACAGCGCCGGCGGGCGTTGCATCAACGGCGGGCGTTGCATCAACGGCGGGCGCCCTTCCGGCTCGCAAGCGGGCCCGCCACCATCACCGCGGCTACTCGCGGCTCTCGGTGTGCCGCCAATGGCTGCCCGCCTTGGCCAGCCCACGGCTTGTCATATACCCGATGGTGAGCAGTGTGATGAACCACCAGGCCTTGTCCGCCCGGAACGGGTCCACCCCGTTGTCCATTACCCCGACCAGCTGCGACGCGACAATTACCGCGCCGACGGCGATGAGGTACACGTAGAACTCGGTGCTCTTGAGCGCGGGCTTCGTCTCGTCCGCCTGGGCGACACCCGCGCGCCGTCCGGCGTTGACGTCCGCCATCTGCGCGCGGGCGGCTGGATTTGCCGTCGTCATGTCTCCTCCTCCGGTCTTCGCGTGCCCAGCCTGTCCCTATTGCGGTACCCGACCCCCGTGACCGCTAACGAAAACCACGGCCGCATCGGGGCCGTTGCCGAAGAGCACGAGAACGCCACGAACGTCCGCCACGGTGGCGGTTTCCGCGCCGGTCACGGGCACGTCCCCCGCCCACGCCGCGGCACGTGGTAACGGGCTGCGGGGCATGGGCATCAGCAGAAGGGGCATCCGGGCGCCGTAGGACGGGTGTGTCATTCGGCTTCCTGGAGGAGAACCATGCGGATCAGCAGCCGGGACCCCGGCCAGATCGTCCCGCTCGTCACCGACGCCCGATGACACCCCATGCCAGCGGCACAGGACGAGGAACGCGCGGGACACGACCGGTCGACGCGGCTCGCGCGCCGCCTGGCCCGGCCGATGAGCCTGCTGGGGCTGCTGTTCCTGCTGGTGGTCCTGGCTCAACCGCTCGCGGACAACCGTCCGCTGTCGCTGACGTTGACCATCGCCAGCTGGCTGCTGTGGGCCGTTTTCATCGGTGAGTTCATTCTGCGGATGTGGGCCGCGCCCGACCGGCGACGCTTCCTCCGCCGTAACTGGTGGCAGATCATCCTGCTCGTCGTACCGTTCCTGCAATTCATCCGGATACTGCAGGTCTTCCGCGTCGGTGCGGTCGGACGGGGAATCACCTCCTCCGTCGTGGGCGGTTCGAACTCGGCCGCCAGCGTGCTGTCCGGACGCATCGCCCGGCTGACCGTCTTGACCCTTCTGGTGTTCCTGGCCGCAAGCCATCTCCTGTACGCGACCGGGGCCTACACCTCTTACGCCGACGCGCTACATGACACCGCATTCACCACGATCAGCCAGGAACCCCTCGATTCCACCGCGCCGCTGAGCCAGGTGCTCGAAATCGTTCTCGCCGCGTACTCGGTGATCGTCTTCGCCACGTTGGCCGGCAGCATCGGCGCGTTCTTCCTGAGCGGGCGCAAGTCCGACGACACGGGCGGCGGCAGGTGATGTCGTGGTGCGCCGATAGAATCACGATGATCACCAATCGGCGGAAAGGCGCGGACCGATGGCCGGTGCATCGAGAAGAAGTCTGCTCACGGTGCTGGCGACCGCCGCGGTCGGCGGGCCGTACCTCGGCGCGGCGGGTCTGATGCCGGCGGCCGCCGCGGCGGACAGGTACCCGTCCAACACCGCGCTCTACGCGGATCCGAACCTCGTCGAGGGGACCGACTACGCGCGCCGGTGCCGGCGGCACGGCACGGTCGACGACGACCTGGTCCAGAACGTGCCCTTCCCGCAGACGGCGGTCATCGCCCCGCACGGCGGCGGCATCGAGGTCGGCACGTCCGAGCTGTGCCTCGCCATCGCCGGCTACCACCCGGCGACGCTGGCCGTCACCCCCGCCAACGGACGCGTGTACGACTACTGGATGTTCGAAGGGCTCCGCGCGTCGAACAACGGCGAGCTTCACGTCACCTCGATCCACTGCGACGACCCGTACGCCCGTTCGCTCTGCGCCGGGGCGTGGCACGGCCTCGCCCTGCACGGCTGCACGACGAGTCAGGTGGATCTGCCCGACGGCACCGAGATGGTGCTGGTCGGCGGGCTGGACAACACGCTGAAGAGCTACCTGCTCCAGGAGTACGCGGCCGCGGGAGTTCCCGCGATCGACGCCGTCGACCACGATTCGCTCAATGGCAACGACCCGCGGAACATCGTCAACCGGACGTTGCTGGGCACGGGCGCGCAGCTGGAGATGACGACGCCGATGCGGCTCGCGATGTTCGGCACCAATACTGGAGCACAGCGCAAGAACACCACGCTTGCGGCGTTCTGGACCTTCGTCGCCGCCACCCGGGCGGCCATCGCACGCCACGAAGCCAGGTAGTTCAAGGGCACAAGGATCATGTCGAGGAACACCCAGACCCGCTGGAGGCCTCGCCCTGACCTCTTCGGGCGGCCGATCTGTCTGGTCCCGGTGCCGATCACGCCCCTCCCCGCGGTTCGTCACGGAGGCGTCCGGCTTGGTTACGCGCTCGTTGCTGCACTTCGCTGCTGTACTGCCAGTGACGCTAGGTCTGGTCCTGCGCATCGCCCGGCGGTTGTTGAGTCTGTTTCTGTGCCGCGCGAAGGCTCTCGAGCCGTGCCTGCGCCCGCTTGACGGCGGCCCGGGAACGGTCCAGGAAGGCATTGCTCCGTTCCAGTCGAGCCACCTCACGGGCAAACGTCTGCTCAATGCGGTCCGCCGGGTCAGCGGGTTCTCCGTTGCCGGCCCGGTCACGCTTGTCAAGCACACCCTCACGGGCCGTGGCGTTGAACTCGCGTCCATTGGCCATGACGTCACGCTCGTTCGCGGTGCGCTCGCGTTCGTCGGCGGCCAACTCGCGCTCGGCTATCACGCGTTCACGCTCGTCCAAGCGATCGCGTCGGTCCGTCAGGCTGCGTTCAAGATGCGCGAGTCTCGTCTGCCGCGCGTCGAGCAGCCTCTCGCGCGAATCGAGATCACGCTTTCGAACATCGAGATGATGGTCGCGCGCGTTCCATTGATCATCTGGAAACACGCCTGATGATAAGCGTACGCACGCCGACCCGCCTGCGGGTCCAGCCCCTTAGATGGCCAGCGACACCCGCACGATCTTTTTGCAGTCCCGTTCGCGGACCAGGTACGGACCACAACGCGTGCGACCAAGGTCCTGAACCTACGGAGTGCCGGCAGAACGGTCGGGAGTGGTCGAACCGGTGCAGCGTGCCGCCCTTCGGCTGGCCGCACCGGCCGCGGCCGGTGCGGTTGCTGTACTCGTTGCTGTATCCGCCACGGTTCAGGCCAGCTTGGCCGTGCGTGGCGAAACAGCCCGGCCGACGATCAGCGCCAACGCACCGTCAAGCTGCACCAGCAGGCCGAGGTTCGCCAGTTCCTGGAAGCCGCCCGCGCTGACCATGATGCGCTCTACGGCGCGTACGTGCTGATTCTCGACCTCGGTCTGCGCCGGGGCGAGGTGCTGGGTCTGCGCTGGGAGGACGTCGACCTGGACGGCGGGGAGCTGGCGGTGGCCTTCCAGCTCCAACGGGTCCGCCGGCAGCTCCTGCACCGGGACCAACACCGAGTCGTCTGACGGAACGCTGCCGCTGCCCGACATCTGCGCGGCAGCCCTACGAGCCCGCCGCGAGGAACAGGACACACGCCGCAACGAAGCCGGGAAGGACTGGCACGAGACGGGACTCGTCTTCACCACCCGGCCCGGCACCCCGATCGAGCCGAGGTTTCACCGTGAAAAGGCCTTCTCCCCGTCTTCCCCGCTGACGGCTCCCGCGAGTTGTACGCGGCAGACCGCATTCGCGTCGGCCGCTGACCGTCAGCCCGCGGCCCGCGACCCCCGCCGGGGGAGCCGGGTACGGGTTGTCCACGGGTGTCGCGCAGCGTCAGGAGACGGTGGTACGCGCAGGGTTGCCCTGCTTCGCCGACTACTGGTCGCGTCCCTCGCTCAGGTGTTCGCTGCCTCCTCGCTGGGCAGTCACGCGACGGCACCTTCTGACTCGGCACCTGCGGTCACTAATGGTTGTCATCATCGCCATACATCCTCAGACGGCTTGGCAACGGGCTGACCATGCTTGCGTGTCGCCGATTCGTCCTACCGCCAGTGCCGTCTGGTCCTATAGCCGCAACGCGGTCATTACCGTCGCCGGGTGGTTGCTCGTCATGGCCGGTGTGATCATGATGGTGGCACCCGGGCCCGGCCTGGTGGTCATCGCCGCCGGTTTCGCGCTGCTGGCCCGGAAGTACGTGTGGGCCCGGAACGCCCTGAACAAGGCCAAGGCAGACATGGCCGCAGCCAAGAAGAAAGAGAGGGGTCGCGCCGCTCGGTGGTTCGCTGGGGCCATTGCAACCCTGCAGCTCATCCTCGGCGACCTCTACTCCCTACAGCTGTCGTGGTACTTCAAACGAGGCACGCCCGACGAAGACAACACCGCGCCCTATCCGTTCGCCGCAGGCGACTGGACCCATCCTGTCGCGTTCCTCGGCGGCATCGCCTGGTACATGATCGCTTTCACCGTTCCCCTGGCGTTCCTCTTTGCCGTGGCCGGCATCGTAATCCTCACCCGACAACGCACTCACTTGTCCGCCGTTCATACCTGGGTACTCGCCACCGGCACCGTGATCTGCGCGATCATCCTCGCAGTAGGGTTGACGCCGTTCGGCCGTGACGTGTGGGCGTGGTGGCTCGACTGAGCTGACCGGCTCGAAGGTTCACACTGGGAGCCAATGGCAGCCTCGACCCCTCGCTTGTAAGTTTCTGCGCACCTCGTCCAGGACAGTACGCTGCGGGCGTGCGGGAGATCTCCGTACACACCACCCGACGGACCTGGGCCTCCCTGCTGGTGGCGCTCGACGTCCACCCCCGGGTCGACATGCAGATCCTGCGACACACCCAGATCGCGCTCACCATGAACGTCTACGGCGAGGCGCCGTCCAAAGCCACCCGGACCGCGCTCAAGCGCCTCGGCAAACAACTCGGACGTGAGCTTCACTGCTGTACCAGATTGAAAAAGGCCGTCTCCCACTGCGGGAAACGGCCTTTGACCTGGGGTGGAGCTGAGGGGATTCGAACCCCTGACCCCCTCGATGCGAACGAGGTGCGCTACCGGACTGCGCCACAGCCCCCCACCGGACGTCAGTCCGGTTGGGTAGCTCGCCTCCAACGTTCCCGGCGGCGAGCCGGCGCCTAGGTTAACAGGTCCGCAGGCACGACCGCGAATCCAGCCCCGGCGTGCCGCGTTTCGGCCCGGTGCCACGTCGTGCCGATCAAGGAGTTCGTCGTCGATCAAGGACATGTTCACACGATCGGAGATCGAACCATGTGAAAACGCCCTTGATCGACGGGTGAGTGCCGGGGGCGGAGCGGGACGGGTGAGTGCCGCGGGGTGGAGCGGGACGGGTGAGTGCCGGGGGCGGAGCGGCGGGGCAGGGGCTAGGCGGAGTGGGCGGAGCCGGGGCGGCCCGCCTCGTACGCGCGACCGCGCAGGCCACCGGAACGGCGGTAGGAGACGGAACCGGCCACGCCGCCGCCCGCCGCCGCAGCGGGCAGGTCGCGAGGTCGGTCCAGCCCCATCGCGGCGCGCCGCACGGCCTCGCGCTGGACCGCCAGCCGCCGCTGCGCCTCGCGGCGGGCCGCCGCCCGGCGGGCCTGCTCCCGGCGTACCTCCGCCTGCCGGGCCGCCAGCCACGCCGCCTCCCGCGCCTCCTCGCGCCGACGGCGTCGCCCGAGGATCGCCCGGTTACGCAGGTGGACCATGTAGATGGCGAGGAGCGTCGCAGTGACCGAGAAGCTGATCCAGAAGCCGGAGCTGACCACGACCACGCCGACCAGTTCGACGACGTTGAGCAGCAGCAGGGCGGCGAAGACGCGACGTCGGCGGTAGACGGCGGGAGTGTGGTGCCGGGCGGGCGGGCGACGCCGGGACCGTCCCCCGTTGCGGGGAACGGAGCGCAGCCACGCCGTGCGGCGGCCGGAGCCCGGTGGGCCGGAGACCGGGGCGGAAGCCGGCGTGCCGGAGACGGGCGTCGCGGACGGCACCCCGGCGCGGAGTGTGACGACGAGGCGCGGCGGGTTGACGGGACGCCGGCCCGGGACAGTACGACGCCGCCGGCGGCGCTGCAATACCCGCGCCGTCGACTGCGCCCGCTCCGCGACCAGGCGCTCGGTCGCGTCGTACCGGCGAACCAGTGCCGGTGCAAGGGCGAGCAACCCGGCGGCGGCGAGGACGGCGAGGAGCACCGAGGTCGGCACCCTCACCCCTCCCGTCACCTGCAAGAGGCAACCGGCCGGCCCGCCCGCTCCCTGGTCAGGGATTTCCGGAGGAACAATGGGCTGTTGGTTGCCGTACGTCCCAGTTACTTCAGGTTACGGGCGGCGGAGCGGGAAAATTGTGCGCCGCGCCGACCGCGGCGAATAGAAAAGATCAACGAGCGGCGGCGCGGTGCCGTTTCCAGCGCGCCAGCAGGCCGCCCTCGGCGAGGACCTCTTCGCTCGTGAGGGCGTATCCGATGTGGTCCCGCCAGGCACCGTCGATGTGCATGTAGCGCGGGTGGTACGCCTCCTCGCGGAAGCCGAGCTTCTCCACCACCCGCCGCGACGGCCCGTTCTCCGGCCGGATGTTGACCTCGACGCGGTGGAGTCCACCGACGGTGAAGGCGTGGTCGACGGCGAGCGCGAGCGCGGTCGGCATCACCCCGCGCCCGGCGACGGCGGCGTCGATCCAGTAGCCGACGTACGACGAGCAGAACGCCCGCCGCACTATGTTGCCCAGGTTGAGGTGGCCGACGAGCCGCTCCTGCCCGCCTTCGCGCAGGCAGACCGCGAACGGCATGCTCTCTCCGCGCCGCGCCGACCTCCGCTGGTCACGGTGCACGTAATGGAAGGCGCTCGGCGAGTTGAGCTCGACCCAGGGACCCGGCGGGGAGGACTCCCAGGGCGCCAACCAGGCCTGGTTGGCGCGGCGCACCTGCGACCAGGCCGTCGCGTCGGACCGCCGGTAGGGGCGGAGCAGCACCGGACCGTCGGCGAGCTCCACCGGCCACCCCGGCGCCGACCGCATCACCGTCGCCGGTCCAGCATCAACACGTCGACGGTGGATCCGGCTGCTGCGGTGGTCACCCGCTCCCCCAGTACGAGCAGTCCGTTCGCCTCGGCCAGACCCGAGAGGGTGTACGGCCCGCCGCGCAACGGCTGCACCGTGTAGCCGCCGCCACGCCGCTCAGCCACGTGGGCGGGCCGGAACTCCCGCAACCCCGTCGGCGAGGAGACCGTCTCCAGCAGGTGCGCGCGCACGCTCGGCCGGAACACGGGCTCGGCGCCGGCGAGGAGCTGGATTGCCGGGCGGGCCAGGACCTCGAAGCCGATCAGGGCCGCGCCGGGCTCACCGGGCAGGCAGACGACCGGCACCTCCTCGGCGCCGACCGTGCCGAATCCGAGGGAGGTGCCCGGGTAGAGCGCCACCTCGGTGAAGGTGACGGGTCCGGCTCGGCCGCCGTCGCGGCGGGACAGGATGCGGCGCACCATGTCGCCGGGTCCGGTGCCCGTGCCGCCGCTGGTGATGATGAGGTCGGCCCGCAACGTCTGGTCCTCGAGGAGCCCCCGCAGCCCCTCGGGATCGTCGTCGCAGATGCCGACGCGGTAGGCCAGTGCACCCACCTCGGCCGCGGCGGCCGTGAGCGCGTGCGAGTTGGCGTCGACCACCTGGCCGGGCTGGCTGCCCCGGCCGACGTCGACCAGCTCGTCGCCGGTCGCGACGATCACCACACGCGGGCTGGGACGGACCACGACGTGGCCGATCCCCGTCGCCGCGAAGACCGCGATCATGGCCGGTGTGACGTACGTGCCGGCCCGGGCCAGCACCGCGCCGGCGGGAAGCTCCTCGCCGGTGCGGCGCAGCCCGTAGCCACGTTTCGGCGCCTGGAAGATCTCCACGGCCGCCATGCCCTGGTCGGTCCAGTCGATCGGCACGACCACGTCGGCGGCGGCCGGCAGCGGCGAACCCGCCGCGACCGAGAAACAGGTGCCGGGGGTGAGCCGGACGGGGCGCCAGCTCGCCGCCCCCAGGTCACCCACGACGTTGAGCCGCACCGGTCGGCCCGGCCCGTCGGACACCCCGCCGATCGGGCCGAACTGGCCGCCCCGACCGGCGCTCGCGATGTCCTCCCAGCGCGCCGCGTAGCCGTCGATCGCGGCCTGGTCGAAGGCCGGGAACGAGTGCGGCGCGACGACATCCTCGGCGAGCAGGTTCCCGTACGCCTGGGTGAGGTCGATCTCGAGCGGGGGCAGCGCGCGCAGTCTGCGCAACACGCTGCCCAGGTAGTCGGCGAGGGGCGTCAGCTCGGCGAGAGCCGCCTTCTCGGCGTCGGCGGTAGCTGTCATGTAGCGCGCACCTCGGGCATGTTCTCGACGAACTGGCGGAGCCAGCCACGGAATTCTTCTCCCAGGCCCTCGTGCTCGGCGGCGAGCTGCACAACGGCCTGGAGGTAACCGAGCGGAGCGCCGGTGTCGTAACGGGTGCCGCGGTAGACGATGCCGTGGACCGGCGTCCCCTCCGCCAGCAGCATCGCCATCGCGTCGGTCAGCTGGATTTCCCCGCCGCTGCCCGGCTTGGTGCGCTTGATGGCCTCGAAGATGTGACCGGGCAGCACGTAACGGCCGAGCACGGCGAGTCGGCTCGGCGCGTCTTCCGGCGCCGGCTTCTCGACCAACCCGGTCACCCGGACCACCTCGGTGGCGCCGCCCAGTTCCTCGTCGGCGGGCGCGACCGAGGCGATGCCGTACCGCTTGACCTCCTCCAGCGCGACCTCCATGAAGGCGAGCACGATGCCGCCGGTGCGGGCCTGCAGCTCGATCATGGCCGGCAGCAGCGGGTCGGCCTTGTCGACGAACTCGTCACCGAGCAGGACCACGAACGGCTCGTTGCCGACGTGCGACTCGGCATAGGACACTGCGTGCCCCAGCCCGAGCGGCTCGCCCTGGCGGCAGGTGTAGATCTCGGCGAGCTCACTGGGGCGCCGGACGGCCTCGAGCCGCTTGGTGTCGCCCTTCTCCTCCAGCCGCGATTCCAGGTAGGGCTGACGGTCGAAGTGGTCGACCATGGAGGTCTTGCCGCGTCCGGTGATGAGGAGCACGTCGCCGATGCCGGCCTGCGCCGCCTCCTCGACGATGTACTGCAGCACCGGTCGGTCGACCAGCGGCAGCAACTCCTTCGGCACGGCCTTCGTCGCGGGTAGGAAGCGGGTTGCGAGGCCGGCGGCCGGGATAACGGCCTTCACCGCCCGCCGTCCGCTCGTCGGACTGGTGGTCGTCGTTGCTTGGGTGGCTGCATCCTCCGACATGCCGCGAGACTATCGGCCACGGCTCTGTCTCGGCGGCTGTGCCCCGAAAGACGCGCCGCCGGCCTGCGGAAGGTCACCTTCTTGGCCGTCTGCGCCGGCCGGGACCGCGACCTCCTCGTCGTCCGTGCCCGGTCGCGCGACCGCCAGCCGGTACGTGTTCCGTCCGGCCGCCTTCGCCGCGTAGAGCGCGTCGTCGGCCGCGTCGAGCACCTGCTGTCCGGTCGCGGCGTGGTCGGGGTAGACGGCGATTCCGATGGAGACGGTCACCGCGATGCTCACGGTGTCGTTCCCGCCGTTCCCCTCGACCACGATCGGCGTGTCGCGAATGGCCGCTCCGAGCCGTTCGGCCACCACCGTTCCGCCGTGCGCGTCCGTCTCGGGCAGCAGCACCACGAATTCCTCGCCGCCGTTACGGAACGCGAGGTCCACCTCGCGGATCTCGGCGCGGATCCGCTCGGCGAATTCGGCGAGCACGCTGTCTCCGGCCGGATGACCGTGCGTGTCGTTGACCTCCTTGAACAAGTCGAGGTCGAGGGCGAGCACGGTCAGCATCCGGCCGAAGCGGTTGGCGCGCTCCACCTCCCGCCGGATCGACTCCTGCAGGTGCCGGTAGTTCCACAGCCCGGTGAGCGGGTCCGTCAGCGACAGGCGCTGCGCCTCCCGGTGCACGCGCACGTTGTCGACCGCCACGGCCGCCTGGCCCGCGAAGGTGCGCAGGGTGCTCAGGTCCGCGTCGTCGAATTCGTCGGAGCCGAGCCGGTCGTAGAGGGCGAGCACCCCGAGCGAGGTCGGCGGCTCGGCGGCGGGTGGTGCGGCGGACGCGCCGGGAGTGGCCGGCGGCGGGTCGACGGGCTGCCCGGGAACCGAGAAGGGCACGGCCACGTACGTGTGGCAGGCCGGCTCCTCCGGTGACAGCACCGGACCGTCGCGGTCCACCCGTCCCCGCAGCGGTTCACCGCTCGCCGCGACCGTACCGAGCAGTCCGGTGCCGATCGGCACCGTCAACGTCTCCGGTTCGTGGTCGGTGCCGGCGTCGGAAGCGGGGGCGGCGTCCGATCCGGCGTCGACGGCGGGCAGCGCGTCGGCGGGTTGCGTCGGCGCGGGCAGTCCGAGGCTGCCGTCCAGGCCCTCGGCGTACTGCCCGACCAGCAGGCCGGTCGCGGGGTCGAGCACCAGCACCGCGCCGGCCCGGGCGCCGGTCGCGACGAGCGCGGTCTGCAGGATCACCTGCAGGATCCGCTTCAGGTCATGGGTGCTGGACAGGGTGTCGCCGAGGATCGCGAGGTGCCCACGCAACTGGTCCCGGCTGACGGTCAGCGCCTGCACGTAGGTCTGGGTCTCCCGGGTCATCCGGTTGAACGCGCTCGCCAGCTGTCCCACCTCGTCGTTGGTCCGTACCGGCACGCGGGCGGCCAGGTCACCGTCGGCGACCCGGTCGGCGGCGTGCGCGAGTTCGGCGAGGGGTCGGGTGGTGGAGCGGGCCAGCCACCAGGCGGCCAGCACGGCGAGGAGGCCGGCGAGCAGAACGGTGACGATGAGCACCGCGTACAGCCCCTGCGGCACGGTGCGGGGCACGGAGAGCACCAGCGGGAGTGGCTGTCCGGGGGACGGTCCGACCCGTCGGACGTACCGGCCGACGTCGGTGTCGGCCGTCCGGTCGCCGCGTAGGCGCTGTGCCGCGGCGACCACGGCGTCGCGCACGTCCGCGGATTCCGTGCTGCGCAGCGAGTCGGGTGGCGTGGCGTCGCCGGGCAGCAGCGTGATGGCGGCGCCCGTCGCGGCCGCCAGCCGGGTGACGAACGGGGTGTCGAGGCGCCGGGCGACGACGACCTCGCCCAGTGGCTCTCCGCCGGCGTCCCGGATCTCCACGCGCACGCTGATCGCCTCGGGGCCGGCCGTCCCGCCGGCCGCGGCGCAGTCGGCCCACGGCAGCGGCGGCCGGGCGGGGGTGGCGAAGAGTTGCTTGCCGTCGGGGCGGGTGACCACGACAGCGGAGGCGAGTCCGCGCGAGACGACCTGGTTGGCCGCCACGGCGACGCGCGACGGGTCTGCGAGCATGGCGACGGCGTCGGCGGCGGCGTGTAGTTGCTGGCAGAGGGCGTTGACCGAGGTGCGCACGCTCGTGGCGGCGAGGTCGAGTCGCTCCATTGAGCGGTTGTATCTGACCGCGGCGACGGTCGCCCCGACGAAGAAGGCGCCGAGGAGCACCGGGCCGAGCACGACAGCGAGAAACGCCGCGGTCAACCGTCCACGCAGCGTCACTCGTTGCCCCCCGGCGGATCCGCACCCCTTGCTGCGATGCTGACACAAGTCGCATGTTTCGCAGACGTTGCCGCAGGGGTGTTGCGTGTCGGATTTTCGCGATGATTCTCATGCCGCGCGACCAGCGAAGGCGCGGCTCCGCGCCGATATCCTCCGCCGCCGCCGGGCGCTGCCGGCCGAGGCGCGCGCCGCCGCCGCCGCGCAGGTCCAGGTGGCGGTGGCCGATCTCATACGGCGTTTCGCGCCGCGCTGCGTCGCCGGATACGCGCCGGTCGGCAGCGAGCCGGGCGGTCCCGACCTGCCCGACGTGCTCGCGACCGCGGTCGGGCCGGGCGGGCGGGTGCTGCTGCCGGTGCTCCGATCCGATCTCGATCTGGACTGGGCCGGCTACGTGCCGGGATCGCCCTTGCCCGCCGCCGGGCGTGGCCTGCGCGAGCCCGCCGGCGCACGGCTCGGAGCGGCCGCGATCGGGGACGCCGAGCTTGTCGTCGTTCCGGCGGTGGCGGTGGACGGGCGCGGCGTCCGGCTGGGCCGCGGCGGCGGGTCGTACGACCGGGCGCTGGCGCGGGTCGGGCGCGGGGTGCTCACGGTGGCGTTGCTCCACGACGGCGAACTGGTCGAAACCGTACCCGCGGAGGCCCACGACCACCGTGTCCGGGCGGTGATCATGCCCGGTGGGCTGCGTCCGCTGTCGCCCTGACGAGTGTGACCATCGCTGCCCGGGTGGACGGGGGAGGGTTTCATGACGCACCATTGGCACTCGAATGCGTCGAGTGCCAACCACTTGGCAAGATTCGGAGGAGACCGTGCCCACGTACCAGTACGCCTGCACCGCCTGCGGCCATCAGCTCGAGGCGGTGCAATCTTTCGCCGATGAGCCGCTGACCGAGTGCCCGGCGTGCGAGGGGAAGCTACGCAAGGTCTTCAACTCCGTCGGCATCGTCTTCAAGGGCTCGGGCTTCTACCGCACCGACTCACGCGCCAACGGCTCGTCCGGCGCCACCTCGACGGTTGAGAGCAAGCCCGCCGAGAGCAAGCCCGCGGCGAAGCCGGCAGCGGCGAACGGCTCGACTGGCGACTCCGGCTCCAAGCCGAAGTCGGCCGCCCCCGCCGCCTCGTCCGGCGCTTCCTCCTCGAGCAGCGCCTCCTAGCAGATCAAGTCCTACCGCGGCGGCTGTCCACAGGCCTCCGGGTTATCCACAGACGGGCCGCCGGCATACCGCCGCGCGGCCCGGCACTGCTTAACCTGCTGCCACCGGTAGGCATGCGAGGCACGCCACCGCGCTGTCGACGGGAGGCGTGATGGTGACACCCGACGTCCGGGACGGTCCGCTCGGCCCGCTGCGGCGACCGCGCCTGCCCCGACCGGTGACGGCGTTACGGGTGGCGCTGGTCGCGGCTCTGTTGGCGACCGCGGCAGGCGTCCTGTACGCGCGGGAGCCGGTCGCGTCCTGTCCCGCGGCGGTCCCCGGCGCGTCCCCCGTCCCCGACGGAGGCCGTCGGCCACTCCCCGCCGGTTCGGTCGGGCTGCCCGTACGGTTGGCCGAGCCCGCCGCCCTCGCGGTGGTCAGGCCGGGCGACCGGGTGGACCTGCTCGCTCTGCCCGGTGCCGGCAGCCGCGCGCCGGTCGAGCCGCTGGTCGTCGCCGCCGGCGCGCTGGTGCTGGCGGTGCCGGGCGTGGAGGCGGCCGGCGGTGCCGCGATCTACCTGGCGATGAAGCCGGAGGCGGCACGAAGGACCAGCATAATGCCGGAAAACACCCGTTTCGGGGTGATCGTACAGACGGGCTAGCCCCAGTGCGGCGGACGATCGGCGAGCAGCCGGTCGTCGTTCGAGGACGGGCTCTCACCCCAACCCCGGTCCGTGTCGTCCGAGCTCTGCTCCGGCAACAGGCCGAGGCCGTCGTGGCTCAGGTCGACCGTCCGGTCATCGTCCCCGGCCGCGCCCGGCGCCCGGTCCCCATCCACCCCGTTCACGCTCCGCAGCGTACCCGCGCCGGACCGGCACGGGCACTCGGCCCGGTCCGTCCACGGCAATTGGTAGCGTCGTTCGGCGTGACGACCCGCAGCGATGAGCCGACGGACGACCGGTTCTGGCGCCGGCCTGACGGCCCCGACGCCCCGCCCGGCCCACCGGCCCCGCCGCGCGACGATCACTCGTACGCCGGACCCCCGCCGAGCGCGCCCCCGCCACCGGGTTGGCGCCCACCCGTGGTGATGCAACCACCGCCGCCGCGGCAACTGCCGGCGCAGGACGAGACGGCCGTGGAAGCCGACGAGCAGAGCGCCCGGACGTTGACCTACGGCGTGGGGCTGGTCGCCGGCGCCGTCCTGCTCGTCGTCGTCTGTCTGCTCTGCTCGCGGGTGCTCTTCTGATCGCCGCGATCAGACCTCGCTCCACAACATCTTCGCGCCGGAGTCCCCGGCCAGGAAGACGTAGATGCTGGCGACGACGGCCAACACCACGATCACGACGGTCAGTACTAGGCCCACCCAGGACGGCAGGCCAGACACGCGGCGGCTGCCGCTCGTGACCCAGAGCAGCAGTCCGGTGGCGACCGCAAGGCCCAGCGAGAACCAGAACGTCATGTCCCCGTACTCGGCGTGCTGTTGAATCTTCGCGAGAGCCTCGCCCTGATAACCCTTCGCCACCAGACGGCGCTCCAGCGCCTCCCCCGACTGCGTGGCCAGGAAGGCCGAGACCGGAGCCGCGATGGCGAGCAGCGCGGCGGCCCAGCCGACGCGGTCGCGCACCCGCGGCACCAGGGCGTAGGCCAGCGCCGCCAGTACCAGCAACGGCACGAAGACCACCACGCCATGCACCAGCAGCGGATGCATCGGCATGCCCATGAACTCGTCGAACATCGACGTCCTCCTCGAGGGGAAGCATTGAACCGCCACGCCAGGGTATGGCGCGGGGCCCAAGCGAGCGGCCCCCCGCAACCGGGTACACGCAATTGAGATCGGTCCGGTTCAGCCGATCGGCACAGAAACGCGCACCGATCGACGAGACGCCCGTGGTGTTCGGCCCGACCTCCGACACGACTGCTGGTTGAAGGGCATTGGTCGGCGTGTTGTGATGACTGGGTGTCGGACGAGGAACTGCTGAGGTCGCGGGGGCTGCGGGTCACCCGGCCACGCCTCGCCGTTCTCGGCGTCCTCTCGGGCGGCGGACACCTCGAGGTCGACGAGATCGCCACCCGGGTGCGTCACCGACTCGACTCGGTCTCCACCCAGGCGGTCTACGACGTGCTCGGCGCCCTCTCCCGCGCCGGTCTCGCCCGACGCATCGAGCCGGCCGGCAGCCCCGCACGCTACGAGGCCCGCACCGGCGACAACCACCACCACGTCGTCTGCCGCGGTTGCGGCGAGGTCGCCGATATCGATTGCGCGCTCGGCGCGGCGCCCTGCCTCGAACCCGACGCCGTCCACGGCTTCACCGTCGACGAGGCTGAGGTGACGTTCTGGGGACTCTGCCCGGCCTGCCAGGCGGAGCGCCGCGCCGACGAGTGATGCGCCGCCACCGTGGCCCGGGGACCATGGCAACCTTGGTGGCATGGACGCAGAGGAAGACCTCGGGCTGTTCGGACCGGGCTCGGTCACCTGGAAGGTGCACAGCGAGCCGATTTTGATCGTCGCCGGTCTCCGTTCCCTCTACCTGCAGGCACTTCATCCGCGGGCGGTCGCCGGCGTCGCGCAGAACTCCAACTTCCGCTCCGACGCATGGGGTCGGCTCGTGCGCACCTCGACCTACGTGGCCACCACGATCTACGGGACCACCGCACAGGCGCGCGCGGCCGGGGAGCGCATCCGCAAGCGGCACGCCCGGATGCGGGCGGTCGACCCGCGTACCGGCGACGAGTTCCGCATCGACGAGCCCGACCTGCTCCGGTGGGTGCACGTGGCCGAGGTCGAGTCGTTCGTGACCACCGCGCGCCGGGCGGGGCTGGCGTTGACCGGGGACGAGGTCGACGCGTACTACACGGAGCAGCGACGCGTCGCGGCGCTGATCGGACTGGACCCGGTAACCGTCCCGGGGACGGCGGCCGAGGTCGAGGAGTACTACCGGGAGATCCGGCCGGAACTGCGGATGACCCGGGACGCGGCAGAGACCGGTTTCTTCCTCACCGCGCCGCCGCTGCCGTGGAAGCTGAGCCTGCCGTGGCGGCTCACCCTCAACCTGGGACCGCCGCGGTTCGCGTACCTCGGACTCGCCGGCGCTGCCTTCGGCCTGCTGCCGCCCTGGGCCCGGCGGATGTACGGCTCCCCCGGCCTGCCCACCACCGACCTCTCCGCGGCGCTGACCGTCCGCACGCTGCGGCTCGCGCTCAACGCGGTTCCACGCCGATTCGTGGAGGGGCCGATCTATCAGGCGGCGATGGCACGGGCCGCCCGCCACGCCCCGGTGGCCGCCGCACGCGACTGACCGGGCGCCTGACCGTCGCCGCCGGGCGCCTGACCGTCGCCGACCGGGCGCCTGACCGTCGCCGCCGGGTGGCTATTCGTCGATCGCGGGCTGCGGGCTCAGCGTCCGCTCCACCGACGCCCACGGTTCCTTCGTCGGGGCGTCCGCGCCCGCGGGGCAGTGGCGACGGTAGTCGCACCAGCCGCAGAGCGTCCCCGGCGTCGCCGCGAAGGCCGCATCGGGATCGCCGCCGTCGGCCACCGCGCGCTCCGCGGCCATGATGTCGCGGGCGGTGTCCTCAGCGCGGCTGACCTGCCGGGCGATCGACTCGGCGGTGTGGTCGTGGGCGGCGACGGTGCCGGTGGGCAGATGGTGCAGCTCGACCCGGCGGCAGGGGCGCCGGAAGACCCGCTCCGCGGCGTACGCGTAGAGCGCGAGCGCCTGCGATCCGCGGGCGTCATCCGCGTCGAGACCGGTGCGGCCCGTCTTGTAGTCGACGATGACGAGTTGCGGACCATCGGGTCCGGGGCGGGAGTCGATCCGGTCGGCCCGGCCGTTGAAGGCCAGCACCGCGGTCTTGACGGCGACGACCCGCTCGACGCCGAGCGGGTCGTCGCCCGGCTCCAGCGTCTCCACATACGACCCCAGCCAGTCCAGGGCGCGCCGGAAGGCCTCCCGCTCCTGCTCCGTGTCGCGGTAGCCCTCGCGCACCCAGGTCGCCTTCAAAAGGGTCGACAGGGCCTCGGGGCGGCGACGCTCGGCGGGCAGGTCGTACCAGTTGCGCAGGGCGGTGTGCACGCTCGCGCCGAGCGAGTTGTGCGCCCACGGCGGGCCCTTCGGGGGCGTGGGGCGATCGACGTACGAGTAGCGGTAGCGGCGCGGGCAGTCGGCGTAGGCGCCGAGCTTGCTGGGCGTGCAGACGAAGAGCCGTTCCGGCATGCCCGCGAAGCCGAGCTGCTCGGGCTGGTCGGCCCGGGGTCGGGGGGCGCGGTTGGCTGAGGAGGATGGCCTGGGCACGGGCCGATCCTGCCACCCGGGTCCGACAGGACCGTGCCCCGCCTCCGCCCCCTGGCGACGGACGGGTTCATTCAGCCCTTCTGCAGGTATGCGGTCACGAAGGCACCCACCGCGTCGGCGATGAGCTGGACCGCGATCGCCGCGAGCAGCAGACCGGCGATGCGGGTGAGCACCTCGATGCCGCCGGGCCGGAGCACCTTGACGATGCCGCCGGAGAAGCGGAGCACCAGCCAGACCACGAGCATCACCGCGATGATGGCGGCGGCGATCGCCAGCTGGGAGGGGGGCCCGTCCGCGCGCTGGACGAAGAGCATCGTCGCGACGATGGCGCCCGGCCCGGCCAGCAGTGGGGTGCCGAGCGGCACCAAAGCGATGTTGGACGTGGTCTGGTGGCCGGGGTCGTCCGCCTTGCCCGTCAACAGCTCCAACGCGATGAGGATGAGGAGGAGGCCGCCGGCGGCCTGCAGGGCGGGGAGACTGATGTGCAGGTAGGCGAGGAGCGTCTGCCCGGCCACCGCGAAGACCACGATCACCCCGAGCGCGAGCGCCACCGCCTGCCAGGCAGCGCGGTATCGGTCGCGGGGCGGAAGC
The DNA here is from genome assembly GCF_040659735.1 of Micromonospora sp. NPDC049679. Classification (NCBI taxonomy): domain Bacteria; kingdom Bacillati; phylum Actinomycetota; class Actinomycetes; order Micromonosporales; family Micromonosporaceae; genus Micromonospora; species Micromonospora sp. NPDC049679. Next base: position 93,939 of record NZ_JBFANZ010000009.1, on the reverse strand, counting down.
GACCCGGTGAGCGCGACGAAGATCGGCAGCATCCCGGGTGGATCCATGATGACCAGTAGCGTGACGAAGACCTCGCCGAACAGCTTCAGATCCACACAATCAACCTATCCGGGACTTCATGGACCCGATCAGGAAGTCCCGGAAGCGATGCGCTGACCCGGACCCGCGTTCACACGGCCGGTACCCCGGACGCGGCCGCCACGATCCGCTCGTATACCTCCGGGGCGGTCGTGTGCGCCCCGAGCCGCACCGTCTTGTTCGTGCCGTGGAAGTCCGACGAGCCGGTCACCACGAGCCCGAGCTCGGCCGCGAGCGCGCGCACGTGCGCGCGCTCGTCCGGCGAATGGTCCTCGTGGTCGGCTTCGAGTCCGAAGAGCCCGACCGCGGCGAGCTCCACGATCACCGCGTCGGGCACGACCCGCCCGCGCCGGCTGGCCCGCGGGTGCGCGAAGACCGGCACCCCTCCGGCGGCCCGCACCAGGCGTACGGCGGTGAAGACGTCCATGTCGTCCTTCGGCAACCGGTAGCGGTCGCCGAGCCAGTGCGGCGCGAACGCCTCGGTCGTCGTTGCGACCAGGCCGGCGCGGATCAACGCCTGCGCGATGTGCGGTCGTCCCACGCTCCCCCCGGCGGCGTAGCGCAGCACCTCGTCCCAGGTCACGTCGACGCCGTCGGCGCGCAGCCGATCCACGATCCGCTCCGCGCGCAGCTCGCGGGCGGCCCGCAGCCGGGCCAGCTCCGCGACGAGGCTCGGCTCGGTCGGGTCGAAGAGGTAGGCGAGCAGGTGCAGCGAGATCGACGGCTCCACCCCGTACCACCGGCAGGAGAGCTCCGCGCCCCGCACCAGGGTGAGCCCCGCCGGCCGGGCGGCGACCGCGGGCGCCCACCCGGCGGTGGTGTCGTGATCAGTGATCGCGACGACGTCGAGTCCGGCATCGACCGCGGCGACCACCAGGTCGGACGGGGTGAGAGTGCCATCGCTCGCGGTGGAGTGGGCGTGCAGATCGATGCGGGCGGGACTCGATCCGGCGGGGTGGTACGGCGGGACGGACATCGTCCGCACGTTACCCGCGGGACGTGCGGCCAGGTCAGCCCGCCGCGCCGGGCACGACAATCAACTGGTCATCCGGACGGGCGCCGGGCACCGGAACGCGTTCCACCGCGGTCGGGTCACCGTCGGCGAGCCGGTCCGCGCTGACCCGGACCAACTCCGCCGCACCGCCCGGATGGATCACCGTGCCCGGGTCGGTCCAGACGGCGGCGCCGGTGAGCCGGGGGCCCGCCTTCCGCGAGGCGGGACGCGGTCGGAACGCCGTGGGCAACTCGACGAGCAGCGCCGTCGGGGCCGGAAAGGCGGTCGCTGCGCCGGCGGGTGTCGACGGGGAACTGTTCGCCATCAGCCAGCGCCCGTCCGGGGAGACGGTGCCGGGGCCACCGGCGGCGAGCGGCAACGCACAGGCGCGCTTGACCACGGGCAGTCCCCGATCCGCGTCGAGCAGCGCCAGACACGGGCGTCCGGCTTCCCCGGCGACCTGGGCGACCACGGTACGCCCGTCCGGCAGCGGGCCGTAGACGCCGATCAGTGACGTGTTCCAGGCCGGCTGGTACGGGCCGCGCTCCGGCCACCAGATGTCGTAGCCCTCGATCTCCCCGCCGGACAGCTGACGGGTCAGCAGGACCCCGTCACCGACGAACCCGATCGGTCGGCTGCGCGGGGGCACCGGGGTCTGCCGGATGCCGGTCAGCCGGCCGGCGGTCACCGCGGCGACGGAGGTCCGGCCGGTCGCCAGCCAGCTCACGTGCCGACCGTCGGGGGCGAGAGCCACCGCGTCCGCTGTGGGGAGCAGCGGCTTCGGGGGGTGGGCCGGAGTGACGAACCAGAGCGCGGGTCGGCCGGCGGGGGCCGTGGCGACCACCAACCAGCCCTCGTCGCCCCGCCGCGCCTGCGTCACCGTGCCGAGCACGGAGAGATCCATCCGCTCCCCGTCGGTCGTGTCGAGACGCGCGGCGACGACCAGGTCGACCGGGGGGGTCCGGATGGCGGCGAGCGGCTGCGGCGTGAGGTGGCCGGCGGCGGCGAGCGGCTCGGCACTCGGGGTCGGGGTCGGGGTGGGCGTCATCGCGGGAGGCGCGACGGCGCGCGCCGCGTCAACGACCGGCACGTGCGCGCCGCGGTCAGCGGCGGACCCGGCGAGCTGCCATCCGCTGACGGTCGCGGCGGCCACAGCGACCGCGACCACCGACGCAGCGGCTGCCGAGCGGCGTCGCCGGATCCGGCGGGCGGCGCGGATGGCCGGGCCGGCCAGATCGGGGACCGCACGTGACGGCCCGGCTTGGCGGGACAGGGTTTCCCGTAGCGCCATTTCCAGTTCGGGCGACGTCACGACGAATGGACGCCGCTGCCGCGGCGGAAGGTTGCCATCGCAAAGATCCGTGGCAGGATCTAGCCGGCCGCGACCGGGGTCAGCCTCGGCACGAGCCGCCACCCCGCCCCGATGTCGGACGGCACCGGAACGATCTCCTGCGTGCCGTCGGTGCCGCACCTGACCGCTCCGCGTTCATCGGCGCCGATGACGGTCGCGCTGTCGACCCAGGCCGGCGGAACGGTGGTGCGGAGCGGGCAGACGACGCCGACGCGCTGGCCGAGGAGTGCCCGGTCGACGTCGAGCAGCGTGAGGGCGTCCCGACCGGGCTCAACGAGCCGGGCGCCGTCGGGCGACAGGAGTCCCTCCGACTCGGCCGGGTGCAGATCGGGCAGACACGCGCCGGTGCGGGCAACCCGCAGTCCGGCGGACTTCGCCTCGATCGCGGCGAGGCAGGTGTCCTGCCGATCGGGGCGCCTGACCAGACCCACGACCCGGTCGCGGTGCGGCCCGTAGACCGCGGCCACCTCGGTGTTCCAGGTGGGCTTATAGGTTTTGCCCGGGTTCAGGTAGTCGTAACCGGTCGACTGCCCGGACGGGCCCGCGATGACGATGCGCTCGCCGAGGAACGCGACAGGCGCGGCCCCGAGGGGTACGGCGGCCTTGGCCGCGAGCGTCAGGCCGGCGGGGCCGATCGTGCCCACCTGCAGCACGGTGTCGGCGACCAGGGCCAGTCGACCCCCGTCCGGGCTGACGATCCAGGTCGAGGCAGCGGTGGTCAATCCGATCGAGCTGCCGTCCTCGCGCAGGAGCCGGATCTCCGTGGCTCCTGCGTAGACCCAGCCCGCCGGGACGCGGTACACGCGGCGTATCTCGCCGACCCCGTCGAGTGCCAGCTTCCGGCCGTCCGCCGTCCAGAGCCGATCACCGACCCGCAGGTCGAGTCCGATCCTCGTGCTGTGCAGCAGCCCGGTGGGGAGGCCACCCGTCGGGGCGGTCGTGTCGGGCCCGCCGTCGAAGCCGGCCGCGAACCCGGCGGTCGGCGCGTTCTCCGCCATCGACCAGCCCCGTAGCCACAGGGACCCGGTCAGGGTGAGGGCGAGCGCGAGCGTCGCGGCCACCGAGGACCCGACGCTGCGGCGACGGCGCAGCGCCCGACCGCGCCGGATCACCCGCCCGGCGATGTCGTCGGCGACCGGGGGCGACTCGACCCGGGACGTGAAGACCTCCCGGATCGCCTCCTCGAGCACGGTCACCGCTCTTCCATCGCCGCCGCGTACGCCGGCCGCGAGGATGTGCCCGCAGGCGCCGGCGCGGGTGTGGCGGCAGGTGGTGGGAGCGGGTCCGCGGGCTGCGGTAGCGGCGGGGACGCGATCGTGCGCGGTGCCGGGGTCCGGCGCGGCGATGGGATGGTCGGTTGCTGTTGACGCCGGCGGCCCAGTTCGCCGCCCTCGGCGTGGAGCCGCTGTCGCAGGGTGTTGAGGGCGCGGGACGTCTGGCTCTTGACGGTCCCGGGCGAGATGTCGAGCAGCGCCGCGGTCTGCGCCTCGGACAGGTCTTCGTAGAAGCGCAGCACCAGCACGGCGCGCTGACGGGCCGGCAGCGCCTTCACGTGCCGCCACAGCGCGTCGCGCTCGAGTTGCTCCTCGATGCGGTCGGGGGCCGCCCGTTCGGGGAGGACCTCGGTCGGACGCTCGCCGTGCCAGCGCCGCCGCCACCAACTGGTCGCCGTGTTGACCAGCACGCGGCGCGCGTACGGCTCCACCGCCTCGATCTCGCCCAGCCGTTTCCAGGCCAGGTAGGTCTTGGTCAGGGCGGTCTGCAGCAGGTCCTCGGCGGTGGCCCAGTCACCCGCGAGGAGGTAGGCGGTGCGCAGCAGGGCGGCGGAGCGGGCCGCGACGAATTCGCGGAACTCCTCCTCCATCGTGTGCGTCGCCGCCACTTGACGCCTCCCCGTGACTGCTTGCCAATTGCAACGTTTTCACAGTCGGCATGCGAGCTACATCGTGGATGGGTCCAACTTGTCGTCCGATGATCGGACAGCAAGCATCACGAACCGTCTTCCTCTTCTTCCTTCTTGCGCTGGGCTTCTTCCTTGCCCAAGCGCGCCTCGACCGCCTGCGGCTCGTACATCTCTTCGACGACCCGCAGGTAGAGCTCGTTGGGGTTGGGCAGGTGCTTGATCTCGCGCAATGCCTGGTCCTGACCAGCGGATTCAAGAACGAAAGTGCCGTAGTTGAGGAACCGGCCGAGCGGTGACTGCTCGTATTTCATGTCGGTGACCCGCAGCAGCGGCATCATCGCGACCTTGCGGGTCACAATGCCGTTGACCACCATCACCCGCTTATTGCTCAGGATGAAGCGGTCGAAATACCAGTCGGCGATGCGCCAGGCCACCCATCCCAGAACCACGAACCAGATCAGGACGACGGCGGTGGTCAGCCCGCTGACCTGCTGACCGGCCAGGTAACCGGAGAGGTAGCCGAGAACAAAGGTGGCGAAGATGCCAACGAGCAGCGGTGTGGTGAGATGGATCCAGTGCCGCTTCCACTCGCCCCGGAACCGCTCGGTCGGGAAGAGGTAGCGGGCCACCAGCGACGTCGGCTCGTCCTCGAGTGGGAGCACACGCCGCGGGCGGACGATGTTGCCGGATGAGTCGATCTGCAGACCGGCGAGTTCTTCGGCCGAGATGTCCGGTGGGGCGTAGCTGAGGATCGGCTCCTCGTCCACCTTGTTGGTGCCGCCGCCCTGATCGCCGCCGTAAACCGTCCGGGAGTAGGACGGGCCGTCCGAGTAGGAGGGGCGGTCGCCGTAGCCCGGGCCCTCGTCAGGTTGCAGGCGAGGGATCGGCTCCGTGTCCCGCTGCCTTCGGCGACGGGCGGATTCCTCGTCTGGGTCTGGAGGCTCCGTGGACGGGCTGCCCATCGACGGCTAGGCGACGAGGCTCGTGAAGAAGTCGCCGAAACCTTGCGCTATGTCCATGATGCCCGCGCCGAGCGACTTGAACACGTCGGCCGCCGAGTCCGGCCGGAACGCGATGAAAAATATCAGGAAGGCGATTCCGCCCCAGGTGAGGATCTTCTTGACCATTGCGGGCCAGCCCCCTCCGTGTGGCGCGCCGAGACGATCGTCACGGCAGAACCAGAATAACAGTCATACACCTTGCGGTGGTCACCCCATCGCGGGAAAAGAGCTCACGCTTTTCCGTGCAGGTACGGAGAAGGCGCTCCGTACACGAGCTCGGGCGGCACCCACTCGGAGAGATCGTGCAAAATCACGTCCTCCGCGAGGAGATAGCCCGCGCTCGCTGGCCACGCTATCGCATAGAGCCACATCCCACGAGCCTCTCCAGCATAGGCACTGCGGTCGACCGGTGACTGCACCGCCCACAGTGGAGTGGGGTGACCGCCCGCCCTGATCTTCGCGTGTGCTCCCGTGCCGCCACCCGTCGCGTCCGTCATCACGTCGGCGAGCAGAGCGCCCGGATCCGGTCCCGCGATGCCGGCGAAGCGCATGCCCAGGCCGACTCCGGGCTCCTCCGCCACGAGCATCAGGTCGGCGGGCCCGCCACCGAGGGGCGCCGGGCCGCTGAACGTGGCCGCCGTGGCCCGTACGCCGGTGCGGTCGTCACCGGCCCAGGCGACACCGGTCATCGTCCAGCCGGGCAGCGGCGGCCACGGGCACCACAGAGGAACGGGTTGCCCGCCGTGGCCGGTCGGTCCGGCGGCGACCCGGGCGGCGACGGTGTCGACGATCTCGGGTCCGATGTGCTCGGCGGCGTGCAGCGGTGGCACCGGACCGCAGCCATCGCAGCGCCAGTCGGTATGCATCAGGTCCGGCGGCCGAACATCACGGCCGCAACGTGGACAACTCGTCGCCACACCCACACCACCTACGGTGCTGCGCCACTCGCCACAAGTCAAGCGAACCGCCCTTTTCGGTCACCTGCCGCGCGTGGCGCAGGTGCCTCAACAGCCGCCGGCGGAAACCGAGCCCGGCGGGGTTCAGCCCGGCGGGGGCCCCGCGTGCGCGCGGATCCAGGCGTGCATGGCGATTCCGCTGGCCACCCCCGCGTTGATGGAGCGGGTGGAGCCGTACTGGGCGATGGAGAAGAGCGCGTCGCAGGCGGCGCGGGCCGCCTCGGACAGGCCGGGCCCCTCCTGCCCGAAGAGCAGCACACAGCGCCGCGGCAGGACGACCGTCTCCATGGGGCGCGATCCGGGCAGATTGTCGATGCCCACCACCGACAACGCGTGCTGGTGCGCCCACGTCACGAAGTCTTCGATCGCCTCGTGGTGCCGGACGTGCTGGTAGCGGTCCGTCACCATGGCGCCCCGCCGGTTCCAGCGGCGCCGCCCCACAATGTGCACCTCGGCGGCGAGAAAGGCGTTCGCGTTGCGGACGACAGTGCCGATGTTGAAGTCGTGCTGCCAGTTCTCGATCGCGACATGGAACTCGTGGCGGCGCTCGTCGAGGTCGGCCACGACCGCCTCCCGCCGCCAGTAGCGGTAACGGTCCACCACGTTGCGGCGGTCGCCCTGGTCGAGCAGGTCCGGGTCGTAGCGAGGGTCGTCCGGCCACGGACCCGGCCATGGTCCGACACCGACGTCCACCTGGTCACCCTCCACGATCTGCAGAGGGTACGGCGCGGCGGCGGACCGTTGCCGGGCGGCAGGGGCAGCGGGACGACTGTCGCCTGGGGCGGCGGCGGGACGAGCGGTGCGGCGTGGCGCGGTCGGGCGTCAGGCCAGCGCGAGCGCGATACCCAGATCGTTGAGGAACTGCCGTTCGGCGGCGGCCAACTGGGCGACGCCGAACGGGGGAAGCGCGCGGGGACGGCCGGCGTCGAAGCCGCGGGCCGCGACGCACTGCACCCACTGCCGGTACGCCGCGGAGTCGGCCGGGTCGGCCCGCTCGACGAGCACGCGGACCGCCTGCCGGCAGCTCGTGAGCAGCGCGGCGAGATCGACGTCCGGGTCGACAGCCCGCCCGTTCACCGGGCGGTCCTCATCGGACTCGGTGTAGATGCTGGCGACGACTGCGCGCACCAGGTCGCTGTCGAAGGCACGCCCGGCCGCGATCGCCGCGAGCCCGGCGAGCCCTTCGGCGACAGTTCGCCGGGGACGGTCAACCTCGATCGAGGTGGCCACCACGATCACCCGTCCGGGCAGTCGGGTCAGCAGTTCCCATTCCGGGGCCGAGAACGCCGGTATGGACAGTTGGCCGAGGGCCCGGCCGGCGCCGGGCGGGTCTCCCGAGGAAGAACGACGCGGCATAGCGACCTCCCGAAGCGAGCATATGCCCACTTTCCACCACTGCGCCGCTTGTGATCCTTGCATCCCTCTTCGGCGGCGCACACGAACCCCACCGTCCGACCGGATCGATTCAGGCCCGCGGCTCGGGAAAGCTCGGCCGCTCGGGGTCGACGCCCTCCGGCACCGCCGCGGCCGCGTACTCCCGCTTCGGAACCATTACCCGGCGCCGGAAGACACACACCATCGTGCCGTCCTGCTTGTAGCCCTTGGTCTCGACCGCCACGATCCCGCGGTCGGGCTTCGAGCCCGACTCTCGCTTGTCCAACACCGTGGTCTCGCCGTAGATGGTGTCGCCGTGGAAGGTCGGCGCCACGTGGCGCAGCGACTCGACCTCAAGATTGGCGATCGCCTTGCCGCTGACGTCCGGCACGGACATGCCCAGGAGCAGCGAGTAGATGTAGTTGCCGACCACGACGTTGCGCTTGAACTGGGTGGTGGACTCGGCGTAATGCGCGTCCATGTGCAACGGGTGGTGGTTCATGGTGAGCAGGCAGAAGAGGTGGTCGTCGTATTCCGTCACGGTCTTACCCGGCCAGTGCCGGTAGACCGCGCCGACCTCGAACTCTTCGTAGTACCGGCCGAACTGCATCGTGAACTCCTCGGAGGCGGCGATGAAGTAGGGCACAGCATGCCTTACCGAGGGTTAAGGATGACGGCGGGGTTCGATCGGCCCGGATTCGCCACACGGGCGCCGCGGCAGGCCCGAAAACGGGGCCGGACGCAATGAGCGGCGGGGCCCTCCCCGGCACCCGCCGCCCACGCTTTATTGACCATGATTCTGCCGGACGGCCGGAGCGGTGGAAAGAGCGCGACCGGAGACCGGGGCCACAGTTACCATTTTGTTACGTCACGGCCCGTAAGAGGACAACTTCCCCCACGTGATCATCGTCGCCGATGTTTGCCCTCTTCAGGCGGAGCTCGGGAAACTCCTCCCGGCGCCGATCCGGCCCGCTTTGGAAACGCTCCCATTACTTGCGGTCACTGCGTCCGCCGTAATCCGACACTCCGCGCCGCCGAGGGTCGAACCATCGCCGTCGATACCGCGCCGACCCGGATACCACGCGGGCGGCGTTTCAGCCGGCGACCGCCGGGAATGCCTGACGGTACGGATGGGTTCTTGGTGGCGTAAGCCAATCTTGCGATCGGAGAGATCAATGGCGACCGTTGAACTGACCACGGCGAACTTCGACTCGAAGACGAGCGAGGAGGGGATCGTCCTGGTCGACTTCTGGGCGAGCTGGTGCGGCCCGTGCCTGCGGTTCGCCCCGGTTTACGAGCGTTCCTCCGAGAAGCACACGGACATCGTGTTCGGCAAGCTCGACACCGAGGCTCAGCAGGAGATCGCCGCCAAGTTCGACATCCGGTCGATTCCGACGATCATGGCCATCCGCGACGGCGTGATCGTGTTCGCGCAGCCCGGAGCCCTGCCCGAGTCGGCGCTCGAGTCGCTGATCGAGCAGGTGCGCGGGCTGGACATGGATGACGTGCGCAAGCAGCTCGCCGCCCACAACCACTGAGCTGGGCCGATCCGATCCGGCGCACCACCACGGCGCACGGCTCCGGCCGGAGGTATCCGGCCGGAGCCGTGTCACCGCTGCGTCGCGCAGGTCAGGCGACGTGCTCCCGGTATCCGGCGAGCGCCGCGTCCAGCACCTCGCGTCCCGGCCGGGCCCACACGTCGGCGTGGAAAACCTCCACCTCGACCGGACCCTCGAAGCCCGTCGCGTCGACCGCCTCGCGGAACCGACGCAGCTCCACCGAGCCCGCGCCCGGCAGGCCGCGTCCGAGCAGGACGCCCTCGGGCAGCGGAGTGATCCAGTCGGCGACCTGGAAGCACGCGATCCGCTTCTCCCGACCGGCCCGCTCGATCTGCGTCCATACCTGGTCGTCCCACCACACGTGGTAGGTGTCAACCACCACGCCGACCGCCTCCGACGGGTACGGCGCCGCCAGGTCCAGCGCCTGCCCCAGACTCGCCACGACGCACCGGTCGGAAGCGAACATCGGATGCAGCGGCTCGATCGCCAACTGCACACCCGCGCTCAGCGCGTGCGGCACCAGCTCACCGATCGCCGCACCGACCTGGGCCCGCGCCCCGTCGATGTCGCGGCTCCCCTGCGGCAGGCCACCCGAGACGAGCACGAGCGCCGGGGCGCCGAGCGTGGCCGCCTCGTCGATGGCGCGCCGGTTCTCGTCGTACCAGTCGGGGCTGTTGAAGAAGCCACCGCGGCACAGCGACGTGACCGCGAGCCCGGCGTCGCGCACGAGCGCCGCGGTCTTCTCCAGGCCGTAGGCGGCGGTCTCCTCCCGCCACAGCCCGACCCCGGTCACCCCGGCGTCCACGCAGCCCGCAACCAGGTCTTCCATCGGCCAGTACTTCGTGGTCGCCTGGTTGAGCGAGAACCTGCGCATGCCGTCACCCGTCACTGGGTCACCCCCACCGTCGTCAGCCAGGCCCGTGCCCGGTGCGCCGCCAACTCGGCGTCGGGCAGCAGCCCGGCGGCGTCGGCGAGTCGGAAAAGCTCGATCAGATGCCACGGCGACCGGCCGCTGTGCAGACCGCCGACCATGGTGAAGTGGTCCTGATGCCCGGCCAGCCAGGCCAGGAACACGATGCCGGTCTTGTAGTAGTAGGTCGGCGTGCCGAAGATGTGACGCGACAGCGGCACGGTCGGCGCGAAGATCCGGTCGTACGTCGCCAGATCGCCGGCGTCCAACGCCCGCAGCGCCGCCGCGGCCGCCGGCGCGATCGCGGCGAAGATGCCGAGCAGCGCCTCCGAGTGCCCCCGGTCGTCGCCGCGGATCAGCGCCGGATAGTTGAAGTCGTCGCCCGTGTAGAGCCGCACCCCCGCCGGCAGCCGCCGGCGCAGCGCCACCTCGAACTCCTCATCGAGCAGCGAAACCTTGATGCCGTCGATTTTCGGCGCGTGCTCGCCGATCAGCGTCAGCACCGTCTCGGTCGCCGCGTCCAGGTCGGAGGTGCCCCAGTAGCCGGCGAGCGCCGGGTCGAACATCGACCCGAGCCAGTGCAGCACCACCGGCGAGTCCGCCTGGCGCAGCAGCTCGCCGTAGACCGCCAGGTAGTCGTCGGCCGACCCGGCCGCCGCGGCCAGGTGCCGGCTGCACATGAGTACGGGCTGCGCGCCCGCCTCCTGCACGTCGTCGAGCTGCTCGGCGTAGGCCTTGCGCACGTCGTCGAGGGAGGCCGGCCCTTGCGGCAGCTGATCGGTGACGACGCCGGCGACGATCTTCCCGCCGACGTCACGCGCCTCGCAGGCGCTGCGCCGCACGAGCTCGCGGGTCGTGGCGTAGTCCAGCCCCATGCCCCGCTGCGCGGTATCCATCGCCTCGGCCACCCCGAAGCCGTGCTTCCACAGGTGGCGCCGGAACGCGAGCGTCGCCTCCCAGTCGAGCTCGGCGGGGGCACCCGGCACGTTGTCGGCAGTCGGGTCGGCCACCACGTGCGCGGCCGCGTACGCGGTCCGGGAGGTGAAGCCCGCCCCGGCGACGGCGAACTCCCGGCCCGCGCCGCTGAAGATGAAGCGGCCGTCGGGCAGGTTGACGGAGGACGTCACGATTCCAGCTCGGGGATCTCGATGCGCCGACCGTCACGGGCGGACTGCAGGCCCAGCTCGGCGAGCTGCACGCCACGCGCGCCGGCCCACAGGTCCCAGGTGTACGGCTCGTCCTCGACCACGTGACGCAGGAAGAGCTCCCACTGCGCCTTGAAGCCGTTGTCGAACTCGTCGTTGTCCGGCACGACCTGCCACTGCGACCGGAAGTCCTCCGTGGCGGGCAGGTCGGGGTTCCAGACCGGCTTCGGGGTGGTCGAGCGGTGCTGGATGCGGCAGTTGCGCAGCCCCGCGACGGCGCTGCCCTCGGTGCCGTCCACCTGGAACTCGACCAGCTCGTCCCGGTAGACCCGGACGGTCCAGGACGAGTTGATCTGGGCGACCACGCCGCCGGAGAGCTCGAAGATCCCGTATGCCGCGTCGTCCGCCGTCGCCTCGTAGGGCTCGCCGTTCTCGTCCCACCGCTTGTCGATGTGCGTCGAGACGTGCGCGGTCACCGCGTTGACCCTGCCGAAGATCTGCTCCAGCACGTAGTGCCAGTGCGGGAACATGTCGACGACGATGCCGCCGCCGTCGGCGGTGCGGTAGTTCCAGGAGGGACGCTGCGCCGGCTGCCAGTCCCCTTCGAACACCCAGTAGCCGAACTCGCCGCGGATCGACAGGATCTTGCCGAAGAACCCGCCCTTGACGAGGCGGTCCAGTTTGCGCAGACCGGGAAGGAAGAGCTTGTCCTGCACGACTCCGTGCTTGATGCCCGCGCTGTCGGCCAGCTTGGCGAGTTCGACGGCGCCGGAGAGGTCCTCGGCGGTCGGCTTCTCGGTGTAGATGTGCTTGCCCGCCTCGATCGCCAGCCGGAGCGCCTTCTCGCGCTGGGCGGTGACCTGGGCGTCGAAATAGATCTGCACGTCCGGCCGGGCCAGTGCCGCGGCGAGGTCGGTCGTCCACTCGGTGAGGCCGTGCCGCTCGGCGATCTCGCGGAGCTTCGTCTCGTTCCGTCCGACCAGGATCAGCTCCGGCCAGAGCCGGGTGCCGTCACGCAGGGGCAGACCGCCCTGCTCCCGGATGGCGAGCAGGGACCGGACCAGGTGCTGGCGGTAACCCATGCGTCCGGTCACCCCGTTGAGCACGATCCCGATGGTCGTACGGGCCATTCCGCTGCCTCCTCAGGCCTCGTCAGGTAAGCGCTTTCCCCGGGACGTTACTGGCCGGGGGGCAGCTTCGGCAAGGGCTTTCCTCTATAACGACGCGTGTCACGCTATTCTCACGGGCAACCGGCTCCGGGCCGCCGGGGAAAGGCTGGACCGCATGGCCACCTTGGCCGACGTCGCGCGGCGGGCAGGCGTCTCACCCGCGACCGCCTCGCGCATCATCAACGGCAGCAGTAAACCGGTCACCGAGGCGCTCCGCGAGCGCGTGCTGGCCGCCGTGGAGGAGCTGCAGTACGTGCCGAACGCGCACGCTCAACTCCTCGCCCGCTCGCATCGCAGCGCGGTCGGCGTGGTCGTGCACGACGTCTCCGACCCGTACTTCGCCGAGATCACGCGAGGGCTCCAGCGCGTCGCGACGGAGAACGAGCGCCTGGTGATCATCTGCAACAGCTACCGCGACCCGGAGAAGGAGCTGCAGTACGTCGAGCTGCTCCGCGCCCACCAGGTGGCCGCGATCGTGCTGGCCGGCTCCGGCTACCACGACGAGAAGTTCACCGAGACGATGAACAGCAAGCTGCGGGCCTACGAGAGCACCGGCGGCCGGGCCGTGGTGATCGGACGCCACGACCACGCCGGCGACGCGGTCGTGCCGGACAACGAGATGGGTGGTTACCTGCTCGGCGCCGAGCTCTACGCGCTCGGCCACACCGAGATCGGGGTCGTCGCCGGACCGAAGCTGCTCACCACGACCACCGATCGGATTGCCGGCCTGCGCCGCGCCGCGCGCGAGCACGGGCAGAAGCTCCCCGCCCGCCGGGTCGCGTACGGCGACTTCGACCGCGACGGTGGGGCGTCCGCGGCGGCCACGCTGCTCGACGCCGCACCGGAGATCACGGCGATCGCCGCGCTCAACGACCCCATGGCCATCGGCGTGCTGGCGCTGCTCCGGGCCCGGGGCATCGACGTTCCGGGCCAGATCAGCGTCACCGGCTTCGACGACATGCCGGTGGCCCGCGACGTCACTCCCGCGCTCACCACCGTCCGCCTGCCGCTGGCCGACATGGGCGCCCGGGCGATGACGCTGGCACTGCAGGAGCCGGTGGACGGACGAGAGCCGCGCATCGAGGAGGTCGGGGCGGAACTCGTCCGCCGGGAGAGCACCGGTCCGCTCCCGCGCTGACCCGATCGGCACGTCGCGGCGTGTCGTCGTTGCGGATTACTCGTACGCGTGTTCGAATAGTGGCCATGCGCTGGGACAACTTGTCGGCTCCCCCCGACCCCAGCCTCCCCCCGGAGGCAGCGCCAGCGGCACCACCCCTGCCGCTGGCGCTGCCCGGAGCCGTCACACGCACCTTCGACACCCCCGGCTTCGCCGGGATGACGTTCTACGAGGTACAGGCAAAATCGATCATCAACCGCGTGCCTGGCGCGTCACGTGTCCCTTTTGAGTGGACTATTAACCCTTATAGGGGTTGTTCCCATAAATGCAATTATTGTTTCGCGCGCAACACCCACACCTACCTCGACCTGGACGCCGGGCTCGACTTCGACAGCAAGGTGATCGTCAAGGTCAACGCCGGTGAGCTGGTGCGGCGCGAGCTCGCCGCGCCGAAATGGCGCGGCGCCCACATCGCGATGGGCACCAACGTCGACTGCTACCAGCGCGCCGAGGGCCGCTACAAGCTGATGCCGCAGATCATCGCGGCGCTCCGCGACTTCGCCAACCCCTTCTCGATCCTGACCAAGGGCACGCTGATCCTGCGCGACCTGGAGCTGCTCCGCCAGGCTGCCGAGGTCACGCGGGTCGGGATCTCGTTCTCCGTCGGCTTCCTCGACGAGGCGATGTGGCGGTCGGTCGAAGCCGGCACGCCGAGTCCGCGTCGACGCCTCGATGCGGTCCGCACCCTCACCGACGCCGGGTTCTCAGTCGGCGTGCTGATGGCGCCGATCCTGCCCGGGCTCACCGACACCGACGAGTCCATCGAGGAGACGGTCGCGTCGATCGCCGCCGCCGGCGCCGTGAGCGTCACGCCGCTCCCCCTGCACCTGCGCCCCGGCGCCCGCGAGTGGTACGCCGCGTGGCTCGGCCGGGAGTTCCCGCGGCTGGTGCCCCACTATCGCGAGCTCTACCGCGACGGCTCCTACCTGCCCCAGAGCTACCAGCGGGAGATCGTGGCGCGGGTGCGGATGGCAAGTCGGCGGCACGGACTGCACCGCGCCGAGCCGGGCGAGACGCGTCAGGTGCCGACCTCGCCGGAGGAGTCGCGCACCCTGCGCACCCGTCCCGCCCGGGCACCGGATCCGGGCGGCGAGCAGTTGACCCTGCTCTAGGCGTCCGCTCGTGGCGCTGCCCCGACCTGCCCACGGAGTTAGAGTCGCCAGGTGCGAAGCCCTCAGCAGATCCTGGCCGACTCGGCCGTCATCGCGGTCGTCGGCGCCTCCCGTGACCCGGGCAAGGCGGCACACAGCGTGCCGCTGCAGATGCAGCGGCACGGCTGGCGGGTGATCCCGGTCAACCCGTACGCGGACGAGATCTTCGGCGAGCAGGTCTACCGGTCGCTGGCCGAGATCCCGCACCCCGTCGACCTGGTCAACGTGTTCCGCCCCGCGCAGGACGCCCTGCCCGTCGTCCGGGAGGCGGTGGCGATCGGTGCTCCGGCGATCTGGCTGCAGCTCGGCATCGTCTCCGCCGAGGCGCGGCGGATCGCGATGGAGGCCGGCATCGACTACGTGGAAGACCTGTGCCTGGCGGTCGAACGCGCCGTCGGCGGGCTGACCCGCCAGGCATAGGCCTCACCCTCACCGTCCCCGCTCACCACCCCCGGTCGAGCAGGGGGATCCGCACCGCCGCCGTCGCCGTCGCCGATCGGGTGGTCGGCGCCGTCCCGCTGAAGGCGGTCAGCACCAGCTGCTCCAGCGCCGGCGACGGGTCTCCGCCCCACGGGTTGAGCGAGATCGCGAGCTGCGCTCCGCCGTCCTCCGTGGTCAGCGCATAGGTCACATAGCCGGGAATGCCCCCGGTGTGGCCCCACAGCATCGTGCCGGAGGGCAGCGGGACCCGGAAGATGCCGAGGCCGTACTCAAGCGGTCCGGCCAGCTGCGTCGTCATCGCCCGCAGTTGAGCCGGGCGCAGCAGCCGTCCGGTCAGCAGCGCGCGGTAGAACCGGTTGAGATCCGCGGCAGTAGAGATCATCTCGCCGGCGGCGCCGGCCACCGACGGGTTCATCGCCGTGATGTCCACCGGCTGGATCCCGCCGTCCCGCTCCACCGGCAGATAGCCGTGGGCGTGCGGGCCCGCGATGAACGGATCGGTGCCCGGAAGTTCGGTGCGCCACGCGCGCAGCGGACGCAGGATCCGCCGGGCGATCTCGCCGCCGTAGGCGCGCCGGGTGACGCGTTCGATCACCAGGCCGAGCAGGATGTAGTTGGTGTTGCAGTAGGACCAGGACATGCCCGGCTCGAAGAGCAGCGGCTCGTCCGCGGCGAGCGCCACCAGGTCACGCGGCCGGTAGGTGCGGTAGCGGTCGCGGATGAAGTCCTCCACCCTCGACAACACCTCGTCGGTGTAGTTGTAGAGGCCGCTTCGGTGCTGCAGGAGGTGCCGCACGGTGATCCGGTCACCGGCCGGAAGCGTCTTCGGCAGCCACCGCTCGACCGGATCGTCGAGACCGAGGCGGCCCTCCCCCACCAGCTGGAGCGCCACCGTGGCGACGAAGGTCTTGGTGACGCTGCCGACCCGGAAGCGCCCGTCGGCCGGCACCGGTCGGGAGTGGCCGAGCTCGGCGACTCCGCTGCCGCCCCGCCACACGCCGTCGCCGTCCCTCAACTCGGCCAACGCGCCCGACGCGCCGGTCGCCACCACGTCGTCGAGCGCCTGGTGCAGGGCATCACGACGGGGATGCGCCGCCGGCGCGGCGGCCGCGGACGTGCCACTCACCGCGCCCGCGGTCAGGGCCACCGCCGCCGTGGCGCCGGTGCGGAGCAGTAGTCGACGAGTCGTCATCAGGCCTCCCGGGATCGAAGAATTGACATGCGTAAGCATGCCCGCTCCGCCCGGACGGCGACTCCTGCCGAGGCAGGAGATCTACCCCTAATTGCTCAGAGCTTGTACTGCTTGAGCAGACCCCGCGAAATGATCGTCTTCTGGATCTCCGAGGTGCCCTCGCCGATGAGCAGGAACGGCGCCTCCCGCATCAGGCGCTCGATCTCGTACTCCTTGGAGTAGCCGTAGCCGCCGTGGATGCGGAACGCCTCCTGCACCACCTCGGCGCAGTATTCCGAGGCGAGCAACTTGGCCATGCCGGCCTCGACGTCGTTGCGGGCGCCCGCGTCCTTCAGCCGCGCCGCGTTGACCATGAGGGCGTGCGCGGCCTCGATCTTCGTGCCCATCTCGGCCAGCTTGAACGCGATGGCCTGGTGCTTGGCGAGCGGCGCCCCGAAGGTCTGCCGCTGCTGGGCATAGGCGACCGCGAGTTCGAAGGCCCGGATCGAGATGCCGCAGGCGCGCGCCGCGACGTTCACGCGGCCGACCTCGATGCCGTCCATCATCTGGTAGAAGCCGCGGCCGAGCCCGCCCTCGACCCCGCCGAGCACCGCCGACTCCGGCACGGTCACCCCGTCGAGGACCATCTCGGTCGTCTCGACGCCCTTGTAACCCATCTTCTCGATCTTGCCGGGGATGGTGAGGCCGGGGGCGGTCTCGCCGAAGCCCGGCTCCTTCTCCAGCAGGAACGTGGTCATGTTGCCGTAGACCGAGTCGGCGCCGAGTTCGGTCTTGACGAGGGTGGCGACGACCGACGACTGCGCACCGTTGGTCAGCCACATCTTCTGTCCGTCGAGCACGAAGCTGTCCCCGGAGCGGACGGCCTTCGAACGGATCGCCGCGACGTCGGAGCCGCAGCCCGGCTCGGACATGGAGAAGGCGCCGCGGACCTCGCCGGTGGCCATCCTGGGCAGCAGCGACTGTTTCTGCTCGGGCGAACCGTGCTGGGAGACCAGGTACGCGACGATGAAGTGGGTGTTGACGATGCCGGAGATCGACATCCAGCCACGCGACAGCTCCTCGACCACCAGGGCGTACGTCAGCAGCGACTCGCCCAGGCCGCCGTACTCCTCGTCGATGGTGAGCCCGAAGAGCCCCATCTCCCGCATGCCGTCGATGATGTCGGCCGGGTACTCGTCGGCGTGCTCCAGCCGCTGCGCGTGCGGGATGATCTCCTTGTCGGCGAACTCCCGCACGGTCTCGAGGATCGAGCGCTGGACCTCTGTCAGGCCGGGTGTCTGGGCTAGGCGGGCCATGATCAGCCTCCGGAGATCGGCGGGTTTACTGGCGAGTAACCAAACGCTCGATCAGTATCGTCTCCGCGCTGGAGCGACGCCAAGGTGGGCGGTCGCTACATCCGGTGTGAAAAGGTTCACGAGCCAGTAGCGTCCGCGAATAAAGGAGGAGAAATCGCATGAACAACCCCTCACCAGGTGCTGGCCCGGACCCGTACCAGCCGGGTGGCGCCCCCGACCCCTACCCGCCGCAACCATCCGGCGGGGATCCGTACCAGCCGCAACCGCCGTACGGACAGCCGGACCCACAGCAGGGCTACCACCAGCAGCCCGGCTACGAGACTCCCGGTTACCAGCCCGGCGGCTACCCTGACCCCGGTTACCAGCCCGGCGGTTACCCGCCCCCGGGTTACCAGCCCGGCGGCTACCAGACCGGCGGCACCAACGTGATGGCGATTCTGTCGCTGGTCTTCGCCTTCGTCTTCTCACCCGCCGGGATCGTTCTCGGCCATCTCGCGAAGAAGCAGATCCGGCAGACCGGTGAGCAGGGCGACCAACTCGCCACGTGGGGCCTCGTGCTGAGCTACATCTTCACCGGAATCTCGGTCGTCGTCTGCTGCGGCGCGGCCGCGCTGGGCGTCTTCGGGGCGAGCACGAGCGGGGGCGGCGGCTACTGAGGGCCGCCCCGCACGACTCCGGTCAGCGGAACTGCCCCTCACTCACGCTGTTACCGCCGTCGACCACCAGCATCTGGCCGGTGATGTAGGAGGCGGCGGGCGAGCAGAGGAAGGCGATCGCCGCGGCCACCTCGTCCGGCGTGCCGGGGCGGCCGATCGGCGTGCCCAGCCCCTGCTTGAGCTCGGCCACCGTGGACGCCGCGGTGTAGATGGTGCCCGGCGCCACCGCGTTGACGGTGACCCCGTCGGCGACCATCTCCATCGCGAGCGCGCGGGTCAGCCCGACCACGCCGGCCTTCGCCGCGGCGTAGGCCGCCTCGGTCGGCAGGGCGTTCACCGGACCGGCGGTCGCCGAGAGGTTGACGATGCGACCCCAGCCGCGCTCGGCCATGCCGCCGATGAACGCGCGGCTACACAGGAAGGCCGTGGTGAGGTTGCGGTTGATCTCCGCCTGCCACTCGTCGAACGTCAACTGCGCGACCGGGCGCAGCACCTCGGGGCTCGCCCGGCTCGCCAGCCCCGCGTTGTTGACCAGCACCTCGACATCGCCGAGCTGCTCGGCGACCGCATCGGCGAGCGCACCCACCTCCGCCTCATCGGTGAGGTCCGCGACGAACCCGGTCGCGCCCAACTCGGTGGCTCGCTCGTGGATCCGCCGGGTCGTCGACACGATCGCGACCCGCGCGCCGAGGTCACCCAACCGCCGCGCCGTCGCGTAGCCGATCCCGTCCGGGCTGCCGGCCCCGGTCACCAGGGCGACCCGCCCGTCGAGCCGAAGCGTCACCGGGTCCTCGGTGGAGCGTGCGCCGCGATCGGCGTCGGCAGGACGCGTGTCGTCGCGGTGAGGTGAATTGCCGGACGCCTCACCGGCACGCGCGTCGAATCCCATGACCGAGATCCTGCCCGGTCGAAGCGGTTCGGGCAACGACGTGCGGAAGTGGCGTCCGGTACGGCCCCGCACGTCGTCCGCCGTGGTGGCCAGGGCCGACTACCCTGTCGTCGCATCCCTGCGTCAAACGGAGAGACTCGATGACCAACCCCGAGCAGCCCGGCAACTGGAGTGACCCCTCCTGGCCGGCGCAGCAGCCGACGGGATCCCCGGATCCGACCTACCCCATGGCCGCACAGCCGGTGACCGATCAGCCCGGGAGTCAGCAGCAGCCGCAGAACTACCAGCCGCAGAACTACCAGCCGGTGGCTGAGCAGCAGATGCTGGGGCAGCCGGCCAGCACGCAGCAGTTCGGGCAGCCGGGCTACGGCGCACCGTTCAGCGGCCCCGAGGGCTACCCGGCGCCCGCCCCCGGATACCCGCCCTACGGCTACCCGGTGATGGCCGCGCCGCCCACCAACGGTCTCTCCATCGCGTCGATGGTCGTGTCCATCATCGCCGTCATGGGGCTCTGCGGCTACGGCATCGGCGGGTACATCGGCATCGTCGGCGCGATCCTCGGGCACGTCTCCCGCCGGCAGATCCGCAGCCGTGAGCAGGTCGGGCAGCCGGAAGCCGGGGCCGGAATGGCGCTCGCCGGCATCATCATGGGCTGGATCGCCACCGTGATCGCGGTGCTGGCCACAGTGGCCATCGTGGTCTTCGCCGTCTGGCTGAGCAACCAGGATCCGTCCACCAGCTACGCCGACTGACGCCGACGTCCGACGAGGAGACGACGGGCAGCTATCTCGGCAACCGTGCCCGCGCGGAGATCCGCCGGTCCGGCGAGGAGGGTGAGGGCCTACCTGGGATTCTTCGGACTCATCGTGGCGGCGGGCGCATCGCGGTGACGGAGCGGATCCCACGCAGGGCGCGGCCGGGACACGGCCGCGCCCTGACGAGGACCGTCAGGCCTGCGGCGGGGTGAAGCTGGTGGTCCGGCTCATGCCGGCCGCCCGTCCCTTGGCCGAGATCACCAGCGCCATCTTGCGGGACGCCTCGTCGATCATCTCGTCGCCGAGCATGACCGCGCCCAACCGGCCGCCCGCCTCCGAGGTGTAGTGCTCGTAGGCGTCGAGGATCAGCTCGGCGTGGTCGTAGTCCTCCTGCGCGGGCGAGTAGACCTCGTTGGCCACCTCGATCTGGCCCGGGTGCAGCACCCACTTCCCGTCGAAGCCGAGGGCCGCGGAGCGCTTCGCCACCTCGGCGAAGGCGTCGACGTCCCGGATCTGCAGGAAGGGGCCGTCGATCGCCTGCTTGTCGTGCATGCGGGCAGCCATCAGGATGCGCATGAGGATGTAGTGGTACGGGTCGCCGGGGTAGTCCGGGTGCAGGGCGCCGACGGCCAGCGACTTCATGTTGATCGAGGCCATGAAGTCGGCCGGGCCGAAGATGATGGTCTCGACGCGGGGCGACGCCGCGGCGATCGCGTCCACGTTGACCAGACCGGCGGCGTTCTCGATCTGCGCCTCGATGCCGATCCGGCCCACCGGCAGCCCGAGCGTCTTCTCGATCTGGGTCAGGGTCAGGTCGAGCCACTCCACGTGGGCCGCGGTCTGCACCTTGGGCAGCATGATGCAGTCGAGGTTCGCGCCCGCGCCCTCGACCACCTCCACCACGTCGCGGTAGGTCCAGGACGTGGTCAGGTCGTTGACCCGTACGACCCGGGTCTTGCCGCCCCAGTCACCGTCGTTGAGCGCCGCCACGATGTTCTTGCGCGCGTCGGGCTTCGCCAGCGGTGCGACGGCGTCCTCCAGGTCGAGGAAGACCTGGTCCGCGGGGAGCCCCTGCGCCTTGTCGAGCATCTTCACGCTCGACCCGGGCACGGCGAGGCACGACCGGCGGGGACGACCAACTGCGGCCATCGGACGGCTCCAATCTGCTGCCGGCGGCTGTCTTCAGCCCGGCTTAGGGATCGATAAGGCGTTGTTACGTCACGGTAACCTCGCCGCATGACCGGCGAGAACCAACCTGTGGAAGATCTCACTGAGCCGTCCGCCCAGGGCCGGGCGGACCGGCGGCGGGTGACCGTGGTGACCGGCGCGAGCTCGGGGATCGGGCTCGCCGCCGCGATCGCCCTGTCCATTCGGGGCGACGAGGTGGTGCTGGTCGGGCGCGACCCGGCCCGGCTCGCCGCCGCCGCCGACGACGTCGCGCAGGTCAGTGGGGAGCCACCGGCGACGTTCCGGGCCGATTTCGCGGTCCTCGACGACGTACGCACACTGGCCGGGGAGTTGCGCGCGGCGTACGACCGCATCGACGTGCTCGCCAACAACGCCGGCGCGATCCTGATGCGTCCGATGACCACCGTGGACGGTTTCGAACTGACGATGCAGGCGAACCACCTGGCGCCGTTCCTGCTCACCTGTCTGCTCCGGGACCGCGTCGGCCGGGTGGTCGTCACCGCGTCCGCCGCCCACCGCAGCGGCGCGCTCGATCCCGCCGACCTCTCCCGGCAACTCGCCGGCTACCGGGCGATGCGGGCGTACGGAACCAGCAAGCAGGCGAACATCCTCTTCGCCGCCGAAGCGGCCCGACGCTGGCCGGCCCTGCTCACCACCTCCTTCCACCCCGGGGTGGTCCGGACCCGCTTCGCTTCGGACAGCACGTTCGTCGCGCTGGGCATGAAACTCGCACCCTTTCTCCGCACCCCCGCGCAGGGGGCGCAGACCCTCGTCTGGCTGGCCGAGCAGGACGCCCGTGGGCTGACCAACGGCGGCTACTACGTGAACCGCCGGCTGCGGGCGCCGCTGGCCAAGGCCGCCGACCCGCAACTCGCCGCCCGCCTGTGGGAGGCGAGCGAACGCGCCGTCGGGTTGAGCTGAGAGGAACCGTCGCCGGGACAGCCGGCGCCATGCGGTGTCATCGGTCGGCTGGACGCGCGCCGCCGACCGGTCAGGCGGCGGGGACCCGCTCCGACTCCGGCTCCGGAGGTAGCGGCGGCGGCACGGTGCGCCGGCCGAACCGGGCGCCGCCGATCACGACGATCGCCACCCCCGCCAGCAGCAGCGCCAGGCCGGGCAGCGCCGCCGGGCGCGGCATCTGCCCCAGCCAGAGCCAGCCGATCAGGGCCGCGCCGGGCACCTCCAGCAGGATCAGCACGCTGATGCTGGTGGCGGAGACCCGGTGCAGCGCGTAGTTGAACATCGAGTGCCCGAGAAGCTGCGCGCCGACCACCAGGCCGAGGATCGCCAGCCAGGTCGAATCGTCGAAGCCGACGAGCCGTACGCCGCCGAGCAGGCAACCGACGAGCAGGACGAGCGCGCACACGCCGTAGCAGATCGTGGTGTACGTGGTCGTGCTGACCGCCGTGCGCGCCCGCTCGCCGAACGCGGTGTAGATCGCCGCCGTCATCGCACCGAGCAGGGCGAGCAGGTCACCCGTGAAGGCCTGACGAGAGACGCCGAAGTCGGCTCCGGTCGCAAGCGCGGCGCCGGCGACCGCCACGGCGATGCCCACCCAGGTGACCGTCGGCAGCCGTTTGCCCTGCCAGAGCGCGATGAAGCCCTGCCAGACCGGTTGCGTGGCGACGAGCGCCGTCGCCGTCGCGACCGACGTCAGCTTGGCGCTCGGCGTCCAGCTGGCGAAATGAGCGGCGAGGGAGACCCCGGCGAGCACGCAGTAGCCGCCCTGCCGACGGCTCCCGCCGCGGATCAGCGAGGCGAGTTCGCCACGTCGTCGCAGCAGCGCGAACGGGCCGAGCGCCCCCGCCGCGAGCGCGTTGCGCCAGAACGCGATGGCGAGCGCCGGCGCGGCCGCGTAGGCGATCAGCGGACCGGACGACGACACCGCCGCGACGGCCAGGGCGATGGCGCCGGTGGTCAGCGCGTCGAGCGGCGCTCCGTGCGGTGACGGTGGGTAACGGTTGGTCACGCTGAATCATCCTGACTCATCGCTTGTTGCATACATCTCACGCATGATGATCGACCGGGTGATGTACGCATCGTGAACGACTAGCTACGCTTCGCGGGGGTCCCCGCCTGGGGGATCCTCTCCCACCCCCGGAGGCTGATCCCCCGTGCCCCCATACCGCGCGGTGCTCTTCGACTTCTTCGGCACCTTGACCCGCGCCGTCACTCGAGGACCACACCACGTCGAGATCGCCCGGACTCTGGGATGCGATCCCGGCGCGCTGGTCGGCGTACTCGACCGGTCTTTCCACGCCCGTGCGCGGGGCCGGTTCGGCTCTGCGGAGGAGACCCTGCGGTGGGTCGCGGAGCAGGCGGGCGGAGATCCGTCGCCGGCGGCGCTGAAGGCGGCGGCCGGGGCGCGCGTCGAGGCCGTCCGCGCGGACACGGCGCTTCGGGGCGACGCCGTGGCCACCCTGCGCGCACTGCGGCAACGCGGGCTACGCACCGCGGTGATCAGCGACTGCACCCACGAACTGCCGCTCTTTCTGCCCCGCCTGCCGGTGGCGCCGCTTCTCGACACCGCGGTCTATTCGATCGAGGTCGGGCACTGCAAGCCGGACCCGGCGATCTACCTCGCCGCGTGCGAACGGCTGGGAGTGTCACCGGAACGCTGCCTGTACGTCGGCGACGGGGGGAGCCGGGAGCTGACCGGCGCCGGCGCGATCGGCATGACACCCGCCCGGCTGGCCGCCCCGGACCTCGTCGGACACCTCGCCTTCAACGCCGATACCGGCTGGAGCGGCGCGACCATCACCTCGCTCAGCGACGCCGTGGCGCTGGTCGACCGCTTCCCGGCCCTGGTCTGACCGTCGCCGTCCGACGCCGGAGGTGGGAGGCGGTGCGCGCCGTCGTACGGCAGGATGCAGGACGTGACTGACGAGCCTGCCTCGCCCCTGACCGACGAGGCGATGAAGAAGGCCGCCGTGGCGTGGATCGCGGTCGGCGACAGGCCCGCCCTCGGACTGTGGTGCCTCCCCCTCGACGGCGCGCTCTACGTGGTCAGCGGCCCCGGCGAGCAGTCGGCGCCCGGCCTGGCCGACGCGGCGGCGGCGACGGTGACGCTCCGCGGCGACCACGGCGGTCGCATCGTGACCTGGCCGGCGGCGGTGGCCCGGATCCTGCCCGGCACAGAGCAGTGGTCGACGCTCGCGCCACAGGTCGCCGCCAAGCGGCTCAACGCGACCGGCACCGCGACCGAGCTGGTCGAGCGGTGGGCGGCCACCGGATGCGCGCTCAACCACCTCAGCCCGGCGGGCGCGCCGGTCGCCGCGGGCGAGTCGCTGCCCGACGGGTCGCTCGCCGAGCCGCCGCGGGAGACGCCCGCGGTGCGGCGTACCAGGAAGCCGTTCCGGTTGCACAAGGTCCGCCGCCGTTGAGCTGCGCCGACCGGCGCTAGCCGACGAAGGGCGGCACGGTGATCTCGCCACGGCCGATCGACACGACGTGGCCGGCGACCGTCGCGCCCACCGCCGCCCCGCCGGTCGCGGTCACCGTGCACTCCAACAGCGACGGCCGGTGGAGCTCCAGACCCTGGTGGACGACGTACGACGAGCGCCCCTCCGCGGGGAGCAGCCCGCTGGCGACCGCCCACACGCCGAGGCCGAGCGCCGCCGAACCCGTGGCCGGGTCCTCCGGCACCCCCACCCCCGGGCAGAAGACGCGCGCGTGGACGGTGCGCTGCGCGGCGTCCCAGGCGAAAACGCTGACCTTGGGTACGCCCGCTAGGGCGGCGGCCGTCGGATCGACCGCGGCCCGTGCCACCGCGTCGGGTCGGACCGAGAGGTACGGAAACTCCAGCCCGCAGCCGGCGACGCGCGGCGGCGGTCCGGCGTAGTCCTCGGGGCCGAGCCCGACGATCCCGAGCAGGACGGCCGGGTCCAACTCCAGCCCGACCGTCGGCGTCCCGCCGGTGAGCATCGCCCTGCCGTCGGCGGTCACCTCGATCGGCAGCAGGCCGGCACCGCACTCCTGAACGACCTGGCCCGGCTCACGCAGACCGCGCCGAACGACGGTCACCGCGCCGCCGACACTGGGATGACCAGCGAACGGCAGCTCGCGGCCCGGGGTGAAGATCCTGGCCCGGTAGCTCGCGGCGCCCTCGGTCGCCGGCAGGATGAAGATCGTTTCGGAGAGGTTGAACTCCCGGGCGATCGCCTGCAACTGCTCCGCGGCGAGCGCCTCCGCGCCGAAGACGACGGCGAGCGGATTGCCCGCGAACGGCCGGTCGGTGAACACGTCCACGATCTCGTACGCCAAGGTCGACATGGTCATTAACCCTAGGCGCTTAGGCTTGACCGGTGACTACGGCGAGCAAGGTGTACATAGCAAGATTAGCCGGCCTCGCCGTTTACGATCCCAATGGCGACCAGGTCGGGCGGATCCGCGACGCCGTCGTGCGGCTCCGCACGACCAACCGGACCCCGCAGGTCGTCGGTCTGGTGGCCGAGATGCCGATGCGTCGACGGATCTTCCTGCCCATCACCCGGATCACCTCGATCGACCCCAACGCGGTCGTCCTCGGCACCGGCACCCTCAATCTGCGCCGCTTCGAGAAGCGCCCCAATGAGCTGCTGGTCCTCGAGGACCTGCTCGACCGCCGCGTCGTGATCGAGCAGATCGACCGACCCGGGGTCGTCGTGGACGTGGCGATGGAACGCAGCCGGCGCGGTGAGTGGTCGCTCACCCGCGTCGCCGTGCGGGAGCAGACCGGACGGCTCACCCGACGTGGCCACGTACACCAGTTGGACTGGGACCGGGTGCGCGGCCTGATCGGACCGTCGGACGCGCAGGGGATCGCCAACCTCCTGGCCCTGATGGACACGATGCGCCCGGCCGACCTGGCAAACGCCCTGCAGGATCTCCCGGACAGCCGGCGCAACGAGGTCGCCGCGGCGCTCGACGACGAGCGCCTCGCGGACGTCCTGGAGGAGCTGCCGGAGCGCGACCAGGTCGAGATCCTCACCGCGGTCGGACGCGAACGGGCGGCCGACGTGCTGGAGCAGATGGATCCCGACGACGCGGCCGATCTCCTCGGCGAGCTGCCCCCGCCCGAGCAGGAGGTGCTGCTCGACCTGATGGAGCCCGACGAGGCCGATCCGGTGCGCCAACTGCTCAAATACAGCCCGGGCACGGCGGGCAGCGTGATGACCTCCGAACCCGTGATCTTGACACCGGACGCGACGGTCGCCGAGGCGCTGGCCCGCATCCGCGAGCCCCAGCTCTCCCCCGCCATCGCCGCGCAGGTCTTCGTGACCCGGCCGCCGATGGCGACCCCCACCGGCCGGTACCTCGGCATGGTGCACTTCCAGCGGCTCCTCCGCGAGCCGCCGGCGGAGATCCTCGGGGGCGTGGTCGACAACGACATCGACCCGCTGCAACCCACCACCCCGCTGCCCGAGATCACCCGGCGGATGGCCACGTACGACCTCGTCGCCATGCCCGTCATCGACGCCGCCAACCGTCTGGTCGGCGCGGTCACCGTCGACGACGTCCTGGACCACTCGTTGCCACCGGACTGGCGGGACCGGGACGCCCCCCTCCCCATCACGCCGGGCACCGGCACCGGAGGCGGTCATGGCTGATCAGCTCCGCGACGCCCGACTCGACCAGCCCAGAGACCCGCGACGGGTACGCCTGCCCCGGGTCAGCGGGGAGACCTTCGGCCACTTCGCGGAGGCATTCGCGCGGTTCATGGGGACCCCCCAGTTCATCGCGTACATGACCATCTTCGTGATCGTCTGGATCGCGGTGAACCTCGCCGGCGTTTTCGGGCTCCACTGGGACCCGTACCCGTTCATCCTGCTGAACCTCTTCTTCAGCACCCAGGCGTCCTACGCGGCCCCGCTGATCCTGCTCGCGCAGAACCGGCAGGCGGACCGGGACCGGTTCGCTGTCGACGAGGACCGGCGGCGGGCGACGGCGCAGAAGGCCGATACCGAATACCTCGCGCGGGAGATCGCGGCGCTGCGGATCGCGCTCGGCGAGGTGGCGACCCGCGACTTCCTCCGCTCGGAGCTGGGACGGCTCGCCGAGGAGCTGGACGAGCAGGCCCAGCGACGGCACCGGCTGGAGCTCAAGCAGAGCCAGCACGAGCTGCGGTACTCCGGCCAGCGGGCGGAGACGACAGGGTTGGAGCCGTACGGCGGGTCGGCGCGCGACTGACGCGGCGCCGCCGGCGCGAGACCGGTCGGGATCGGGCACGGACCGGGGAAAAGTTATCGCCGCGCGCCTCAAGGGGCTAGGCGCGCGGCGTTACTCAACGATCGTTGCATCAGGAGCGGTACGGCGTCCAGCGCCGCTACGACATTTTCTGAACCCGCCGCTCGGGCGGCCCGCGCCCCTATAATCCCGCATCGACTCGCTCACACCGGCGGTGGTGAGCGGCGGTGGCGGCATGCCAGCGACGTAACATGGCGGGCATGTCAGCACCCGTGAGCACCATGGAGGAGGCCGTCCAGGCCGCCCTCGCCACCGTCGACGACCCGGAGATCCGCCGCCCCATCACCGACCTGGGCATGGTGCGCTCCGCTGAGATCGGCGCCGACGGCGTCGTACGCGTGCACTTGCTGCTCACGGTCGCGGGCTGCCCGCTCAAGGACAAGCTGCGCACGGACATCACCCGCGCGGTGGGCGCGGTGCCGGGCGTCACCGGCGTCGAGATCGAGTTCGGCGTGATGAGCCCGGAGCAGCGCCAGTCGCTGCAGAGCACGCTGCGCGGTGGCGGTGCCACCGAGGAACCGGTGATCCCGTTCGCCCAGCCCGGCTCCCGCACCCGCGTGTACGCGGTGGCGAGCGGCAAGGGTGGCGTCGGCAAGTCGAGCGTTACCGTCAACCTCGCCGCCGCGCTGGCCGCCCGCGGCCTGTCGGTCGGCGTGATCGACGCCGACATCTACGGCCACTCGGTGCCGCGGATGCTCGGGACGGAGGCGCGACCGACCCGCGTGGAAGACATGATCATGCCGCCACAGGCGCATGGCGTGAAGCTGATCTCCATCGGGATGTTCACCGCCGACAACGCCGCCGTCGTCTGGCGCGGTCCGATGCTGCACCGCGCCCTGCAGCAGTTCCTCGCCGACGTCTACTGGGGCGATCTGGACGTGCTCCTGCTCGACCTGCCGCCGGGCACCGGCGATGTCGCCATCTCGCTGGCGCAGCTCCTGCCCAACGCCGAGATCCTCGTGGTCACCACGCCGCAGACCGCCGCCGCCGAGGTGGCCGAGCGGGCCGGCGCGATCGCGCTGCAGACGCACCAGCGGCTGGTCGGCGTGGTGGAGAACATGTCCTGGTTGGAGCTGCCGAACGGCGAGCGGATGGACATCTTCGGCAGCGGCGGTGGCGCCGCCGTCTCCGAGTCGCTGACCCGTCTGATCGGTGCACAGGTGCCGCTGCTGGGCCAGATCCCGCTCGACACCCGCGTCCGCGAGGCGGGCGACAGCGGCACGCCGATCGTGGTGGCCGAGCCGACCGCGCCCGCCGCGATCGCGCTCGACGCTGTCGCCGAGCGCCTGGCGGTCCGCCGCGAGTCACTGCTCGGCAAGTCGCTCGGCCTGCGCCCCGCGGGTCGCTGACGCGACAGCACCACGTTCTGCACGCGACGATCCGGACCGGCCACCGCCGGTCCGGATCGTTTTGTCTGTGCCGATCCGATCAAGGGCTGTCGCCGCGGTCGACCGCACGGTGTCCCACGGGATGAGACGCAGGCGGCGGGGGCGTCAGGTGGCGTCGTGGTCGAAGGTCTGCGCGCGTCCGCCAACCGCCGAACCGCTGTCGGATCCGCCCACCCCCGCGCCGCCGGACCGCGCGGAGGAGCGCAGGTCCGCTGCGGACGCGACGTCCTTCAGCTCGTTGTGCACCCCGCTCAGATCGGCGCGCACGTCGTCGTAGACCCCA
Source organism: Micromonospora sp. NPDC049679 (assembly GCF_040659735.1). Taxonomy (NCBI): domain Bacteria; kingdom Bacillati; phylum Actinomycetota; class Actinomycetes; order Micromonosporales; family Micromonosporaceae; genus Micromonospora; species Micromonospora sp. NPDC049679. The sequence goes on along the minus strand of NZ_JBFANZ010000009.1, from coordinate 64,859 downwards.
CGCAACGGCTTGCGCAGCGCCTCCTCGTCTTCCTCGCTGAGCAGGTGCTTGCGGATGAACGCCTTCGGGTGCAGGTCTTCGAGCTGGATGTCGGTGCCGAGTTCGCGGCTCAGGTCGCTGGTGGCGTTGCTCGCCATGTTGCGCAGGTTGCGCACCATGCGCAGGCCGTCGGAGATGACGGCGGGAAGCCGGTCGCCGAAGATCAACAGCGCGAGGAGCAGGAGGGCCCCGATCTCCCACCAGTTGAGGTTTTCGAACATGCCCCGCGCCTCCCTCTGCCGTACGCGCAAGAGTACGCACGCCGCGGCCCACCTCGGCAAGGGCTGTCCGGGTTACTTGGCGTCCGCCGCGAGTGTCACCGAGGCCTTCTGGTTGCTGTTGCCCCGCCGGTACTCGACCGTCACCACCGCGCCGGGGGCGTACTTGCGGACCAGCGCGATCAGGTCGGTCGCCTCGGCCAGCGGATGCCCATCGATCTTGAGTACGACGTCTCCGGCACGCAGGCCGGCACCCGCGGCGGGACCCCCGTCCGAAACCGAGGAGAGGCGCACTCCCGAGCCACCCGTCCGCGCGGCGTCCGTCACCGTGGCACCGATCACCGTCCGCCGGGCCCTCCCCGTGTCGATGATGTCGCGGGTGACGCGCTTCGCCTGGTTGATCGGGATAGCGAAGGCGAGACCGATGTTTCCGGCCTGCTGGTCATCGGGGGCGAGCGACTTGATCACCGAGTTGACGCCGACGACCCTGCCCGCGGAGTCGACGAGCGGACCACCGGAGTTGCCCTGGTTGACCGCCGCATCGGTCTGGATGGCCGCGTAGTAGCGCACCTGGCCACCCGGCTCGCCCGCCTGGATCGTCCGGTCGAGCGCGCTGACGATCCCCGCGGTCACCGTGTTGGCGAGCGCCAGCGGCGAGCCGATGGCCAGCACCGGGTCACCCACGGCGATCGCCTCCGAGTCGCCGAACTCGACCGGGACCAGGCCGCCCCGGCCTACCTTGATCACCGCGATGTCCGACTCCGGGTCCTTGCCGACCACCTTGGCCGACGCGGTGGTGCCGTCGCTGAAGACCACGGTGGCGGAGCCTGACCGCGCCGTCGCCTCGACCACGTGGTCATTGGTGATGACGTAGCCGTCGGCGGTGGCCACGAATCCCGAACCGACGCTGAAGCCGCCGCCACCGCTGACCTGGACCGTCACGACACTGGGAAGCAGCCGCTCGGCGACGCCGGCCAACGAATCGGCGGGGCGGTTGGCGAGTGCGGGGGCACCCGAGGCGGGAGCGCCCAGCTCACCGCCCGACCCGATGCCACCGCGCACGGCCAGGGCGTAGCCGAGGCCGCCGCCGAGCGTCCCGGCGAGCAGCGCGGTCACGAGCGACACGAGGAGGACCGGGCCGAGGCGGCGTGGCGCGGGCGCGTCCGGGTCGACGACCGGCTCCGGCGCCACGGCCGGGTCGGCGGGCGGGATGGGCACCACCACCGCGGCGGGCGTGCGCGGGTCGCGCCAGGGGTCGCTCAGGGCGTCGGACCACCATGGCGACGAGGCGGGACTCACGCCACCGCCCGGCGGAGCCGGCGGACCCCCGGACGGCGGCGGGTACGCCGGCGTCGCGGACCCGTCGGGCTGGCGCCACTTCCAGCCGTCGGTCACGTTTGCTGCCTCCCAGTCCGTCCCCGGAGCGCCGTCGGCGGACGCAGGTCCGATGGCCGTGCTCCGCATCCAGGATTACACGGATAATCGAAGAGCATTCAGCAGATGTCGAAGGCACGGAACGCCGGGCCGTGTTTGCTCGATGCCCGGAGCGGGCCGGGCGCAGAGCCCGACCGGGCGCGGCGGTTGATCGACGCGACACCCGGCTGGCCATGTCGCGGCCGCCATGGGGCACGTGCACCTCTAGGCTCTTACCGGAAACCCCCGCCCGACCCCACTGGAGGTGCGCTATCGGCACGGCCGCCAGATCCGTCAGCGCCACGATCGCGCAGGCACTCCAGTTCGCGGAGACGTATGTCGCCGAGGACGTCGTCCTGCAGACCGCTCGCGGCCTCGCCCACGAGTTCGGCCTGCACGCCGTCACCGCGGGGGCCGGCGCGACGCTGCGGCTGCTCGCCGCGGCCGGCAGCGCCCGTGCCGTCGTGGAGATCGGCACCGGCACCGGAGTCAGCGGGTTGTGGCTGCTGCGCGGCATGCGCGATGACGGGGTGCTGACCACGATCGACGTGGAGAACGAGCACCAGCGCATCGCCCGCCGCATCTTCATGGAGGCCGGGTTCGCACCGTCGCGCACCCGCATCATCAACGGCCGGGCCCTCGACGTGCTGCCCCGGCTGGCCGACGGGGTCTACGACATGGTCTTCGTGGACGCCGACTGCGCCGAATACGGCGCGTGCGTCGACGCGGCGCTGCGGCTGCTCCGTCCCGGCGGGGTGCTCGCGGTGAGCGGCGCGCTGGCCGGCGGCCGGATCGGCGACCCGGCGGCGCGCGACGTCGACACCGTGACGGTGCGCGAGCTCGTGAAGACGGTCCGGGAGTCGGAGGAGTGGGTTCCGGCGCTGCTGCCGACGGGCGACGGGCTGCTGGTCGCCGTCAAGAAGTGACGGTGGCCAGCCACCGCAGCAGGGTCCGCGCGCCCCAGCCGGTGGCGCCCTTGGTGAGCTCGCCGTCGTTACCCTCCGCCCAGGACGGGGCGGACATGTCGATGTGCACCCATCGGTCGCGCAGCGCACCGGTGAACTCCCGCAGGAAGAGCGCCGCGGTCACCGAGCCGGCACCGCGATCCGGGGCGCTGTAGAGATCGGCCAACTCGCTGCCGAGATACTCGACGTAGTCCGTGGCGAGCGGCATCCGCCACGCCCTCTCGCCGGCCTCGTCGGCGGCCGCCACGACCGAGCCCGCCAACTCCCCGTTCTCGCTGTAGAGCGCCGCGGTGCGTTTGCCGAGCGCGACCGCGTTGGCGCCGGTGAGCGTCGCCAGGTCGATCAGCACGTCGGGGGCGAGCCGGTCGACGGCGTACGCCAGGGCGTCGGCGAGGACGAGCCGGCCCTCGGCGTCCGAGTTGGTGGTCTCGCTGGTGACGCCGTTGTAGTGCCGGATCACGTCGCCGGGGCGGAACGCCGAACCGCTCACCATGTTTTCGGCGAGCGGCGCGAGGGCGGTCACGCGTACGGGCAGGCGCAGCGCCGCCGCGCCGATGGTGGCCGCGATGACGGCCGCCGCACCCCCCATGTCCTTGCGCATCAGCTTCATCGCGTCGCGCGGCTTGATGGAGATGCCACCGGTGTCGAACGTGATGCCCTTGCCGATCAGCACCACGTGCTTCGGCGTGGCGCCGGCTTCCTCGGGCCGCCAGGCGAGCTCGACCAGGCGCGGTCCCCGCGCCGAGCCACGTCCCACGGCGAGGATGCCGCCGAAGCCCTCGGCGGCCAACTGGGCCGGCTCCCGGACGGTGACGCTCAGGCCGGGGTGCTCGGCGGCCGCGGCTTCCACCTCGGCCGCGAACCAGGCCGGATTCTTCAGCGAGGACGGCGTGTTCGTCAGGTCGCGGGCCAACCGGGTGGCCCGCGCGGTGGTCCGGGCCGCGGCGAGTGCGCCCTCGTACGGGGCGGCATCGGCGACCGCGACGGCGATCTCGCGCAGGGTCGGCGGGTCGGTGTCGGCGTCGGGCATCCGGAACCGGTACGAGGCGAGCCAGAGCCCTTCGGCGAGCCCGCGCACGGCCCGCGGAGACGCATCGACTGGCATCGCTATCGTGACGGAAGTCTCACCCGTGCAGGTGCGCGCCAGGGCCGCTCCGGCGCTCCGCCAGGCGGCCTCGTCGCCGGTGCCGATGCCGACCAGCAGCAACCGGGACGGGATTCGCAGGGGTCGGGGCAGGGGCTGTACCGCCCCCGCGGCGTCGGCGTTTTCCGCCGTGGCCAGCAGCGCGGCGGCCTCGGCGAGCGCGTCGGCGGGCAGGTGGAGCGCAGTGACCGCTGTCGTCGCGGCAGCGGCGTCGCCGCCCGGATGGACCGGCAGGACAACGGTGTCGGACGTGGCCGGATCCACCACGAGACGGATGGCGAGCACTCCGGCGTACCTCCAGAAGATCGTGCTGTTCTTCGCACCGTAGCCGGCCCGCCGGCACGGCGAATGCCGTACCGGCGGGCTGGTCAAGCGTCGTACGGTCCTGCCCACGGGCTGTTCAGGACCGTCCGCACCATTGTTTAACCGGCGGCGGCCTTCAGCGCGTCACCGAGCGCGTTGGCCTCGTCCGGAGTCATCTCGACGACGAGCCGGCCACCACCCTCCAGCGGAACCCGCATGACGATGCCCCGGCCCTCCTTGGTGACCTCCAGCGGACCGTCGCCCGTCCGCGGCTTCATCGCCGCCATCTTGTCTCCCCTCAGACCTACACCAGGGCCGGGGTTGCCCCACAGCCACTTCGTCAGCCTCACCGCGCTCACGGCCCGCGGTGCCGACCAACGATTTTCCCTGATGAACACCGCTTGACCCAAACCGGGTTTGCATTGATGTGACAAGATCTAGCTTATCTTGTCGAAGAATGTCACAATGTCCCGTCATGCAGGCACGGTCGGCGCTCTTCGACCTGTACGGCGACCACCTCCGTCCACGGGGTGGCCGCGCACCCGTTGCCGCCCTGGTCAGGCTGCTCGCACCGCTCGGCATCGCGCCACCCGCGGTCCGCACGGCAGTATCGCGCATGGTGCGGCAGGGATGGCTGCACCCACTCCGACTCGCCGCCGGACCGGGCTATCTACTCACCGCAAAAGCGGGCCGCAGATTGGATGAGGCCGCGGCCCGGATCTACCGCACCGGCAAGGTCGGCTGGGACAACCGCTTCGATCTCCTCGTTCTGGACGCACCGGCATCCCGTCGCGAACGGCAGCGCCTCGGCGCCAACCTGACCTACCTCGGCTACGGCATGCTCGACGAGCGCACCTGGGTCGCCACCCGCCCCGGGGAGGACGTCGACGGGCTGCTCACCGAGGCGGGCGTGCGGTACGAACGCTTCACCGCCACCCATGCCGCCGGCACGCCCGGTGCGATGGGCGTGGTGCGCCGCGCCTGGGACCTCAACGAGATCGGCGCCGCCTACGAACGCTTCGTCGAACTGCAGCGGCCACTGCTCTCCCCGATCACCGTGCGTAGCGGGGACGAGGAGGCGTACGCCGCGCGTTTCCGCCTGGTGCACGATTGGCGCAGCTTCCTCTTCCGCGACCCGCAGCTTCCCCCGGCGCTGCTCCCCGAACGCTGGCCGGGCACCAGCGCCGCGGCCTTCTTCGACCGGCACGCCGCCCGACTGCGCCCCGCCGCCGACCGCTACGTCGAGCAGTGCCTCGACGCCTGCAGTCGACCCGTCAAACAGAGAGGTCCCCACTCGTGACCGAGCCACTGCTCATCGACCGCACCGATGCCGTCGTCACCCTCACCCTCAACCGGCCGGAGTCGATGAACTCGCTCGACGTCGCGTTGAAGGAGGCGCTGCGCGACACCATCGCCGCGCTCGCGACCGACCAGTCCTGCCGGGCGGTGGTGCTCACCGGCGCCGGCCGCGCCTTCTGCGTCGGCCAGGACCTGCGGGAGCACGCGGCCACGCTGGCGAACGGGGACTCCGATCCACTCGGCACGGTGGCGCGGCACTACAACCCGATCGCCGCGGGCCTGGCCGACCTGCCGAAGCCGGTGGTCGCCGCCGTGCGCGGCATGGCCGCCGGGGCGGGCGCGTCGCTCGCGTTCCTCTCCGACTTCCGGATCGGCGGGCCGCGCACCAGCTTCCTGATGGCGTTCGCCAACGTCGGTCTCGCCGCCGACACCGGGGCGTCCTGGTCGCTGCCCCGGCTGGTCGGTCAGGCCAAGGCCACCGAACTGCTGATGCTCGCCGAGCCGGTGCGCGCCGACGAGGCGCAGCGCCTCGGGCTGCTCACCCGCCTCGTCGAGGATGACGAGCTGGTGCTGCCGACCGCCCAGGAGCTCGCCTCGCGGCTCGCCGCCGGGCCGACGGTCACCTACGGCGCGATCAAGCGACAGCTCGCGATCGGTGCCGCCGGGACGCTGGCGGAGGCGCTGGCCGGCGAGGCGCGCGCGCAGGCGGTCTGCGGAGTGACCGCGGACCACCGCAACGCCACCACCGCGTTCGTGAACAAGGAGAAGCCCGTCTACGAAGGACGCTGACGCGGGGCACGCCGCGGTTGACGCCGCGCACCCCGCCGGCAACGGCCCTAGTCGTCGTCTTCCTCGGGGTCCTGGTTGGCCTCTTCGCCCAGTACGAACGCCTGCATCGCGAGCTCGTCCCCGGCCGGCGACACGAACGTGGGCAGTTCCCGGGGGCCGAGCTCCATGACGTAGGACCAGAACAGGCGTACGGCCTCGGCCGGCGACGGCGCCTCGATCGGCAGGTCGAGGCTGACCAGCCAGGTCGTCTTGTCGGTCGTCGGCGCGAGCCGGCCGGCGAACGTGCGGTAGATGGCCGGGTCGAGGCGGGTCAGCGACCCGTCCAGGCGGAGGTCGCCGGCCGGCGCCGGCTCGTCGAAGGCGCGACACGTGTACGTCACCACGAGCGAGCCGTCGTCCGGGCGAGGCTCTCCCGCGTCCGGCCCCTCCCGCCCGTCGTATCCCGCGGCGACGCGCCCCAACGCGACCACGACGGGCTGCTCTCCGTCGGTCACCACCAGGACCTCGTCGCCGGCGGCCGGGCGGGGCTGCCCGTCGAGGCCGGTCAGCTCCAGGGTGTCGTGGTGGAAGAGGCGTTCGGCCTCGAACCGGTGCCCCGGAATGACAACGGCCCAGGCGCCCGGGCCCGCCGCCCGCTCTGGCTCGTCGCCGACGCGGGGGGCCGGCGCACCGAGCTGGCTGATCTCGCTCATGGGTCTTATCCCATCACGGCCGTCGCCGGCGGCTTCACGTGGCAGCCGGCCAGATGGTCGTCGACCATGCCGGTCGCCTGCATCAGCGCGTATGCCGTCGTCGGCCCCACGAAGCGGAAGCCGCGCTTCTTCAGGGTCTTGGCCAACGCGGTCGACTCGGGCGTGACGGCGGGTACCGAGTCGAGGGAGATCGGCCGCTGCGCGCGCGGCGCCGGCGCGTGGGACCAGAGCAGCGCGGCCAGCCCGTCGGGCACATCGAGCGCGGCGCGCGCGTTGGTGATCGCCGCTTCGATCTTCGCGCGGTTGCGGACGATGCCGGCGTCGGCGAGGAGCCGCGCCACGTCGGCCTCGCCGTACCCGGCGATGGTCTCGATGCGGAACCCGTCGAAGGCCGCCCGGAAGGCCTTCCGCTTGCGCAGGATGGTGAGCCACGAGAGCCCGGACTGGAACGCCTCCAGGGTGAGGCGCTCGTAGAGGGCATCGTCCCCGTGCAGGACCCGCCCCCACTCCTCGTCGTGGTAGGCCGCGTAGTCGGGGGTGCTCGCACCCCACGCGCAGCGGGCGAGTCCGTCGGCGCCGATGAGCAGATCAGTCACCCGCCAACGGTAGGCGACGGCACCGACACCGACACCGACGCTCCACCGACCGATGGCTCGGCTACGGAAGGTCACCCAACTCGACCAGGCGGGCGAACTTCCTCAGCGCGCGGGTCAGGCCGAACTTGGAGCCGGGCCAGAGCAGCGGCCACGCGACGCGGCCCGGCACCCCGCCGGGGAGGTGGAACCACTCGTGCCACACCACCTGGGTGCGGTCGCGGTCCATCGGCGTGCAGCGCATCACTCCGGGCCCGCGCAACACGCGCCCGTCGTGCACCACCCGCACCTCGTACGGGGCATCGACGTGCACGACCCGCATCTCGTCGCGGAGCACCGCCGGACCGAGCGCGGTGACCGCCTCGATCCGGCTCCCCTCGCCGCCGTCCCCGTGCACGACCCGGACGGTCGTGAACGGGATCCAGTCCGACTGCCGCTCCCACGCGGTCAGCGCGGCGAAGACCCGGGGCGCCGGCGCGTTGACGATGACGGTCGCGGTGACCTCTGCCGCCCCGGGCTGAGCGGCCTCGCGCACCCCTTCGGCCTCGCCCTGCCCGCTCATGCCGGGCCGCTCGCTCACGGACGCTCCGCGCGGGCGTCGACGGTCGGGGCCGCGTGGGGCCGTTCGGCGTCGTCCTTCGGCTGATCGGGTCGCGGGCGGCTGACCCGCCCGTCCTCGGGCGTCTCCGCCTTCGTCACCGAGTCGATCCCGCCCTCGTCGATCGCGGGCTCCGCGTCATCCCGAACCGATGGGACGGTCACCCCGTTCGTCGCCGGCTGGGACCGCTGCTCGCGGGGGTCACCGGCCGGGTCGGCGGTCGCCGGCTCGGCGGCCGTCGGCCCGGCGGCCGTCGGCCCGGCGGCCGTCGGCACGGGGTGGGCGACGATCGGCTCCGCGTCGGCCGCGACCCGTTGCTGATCGGTGCGCGCCTCGGAGGCGGCCGTGGCCGGCGGGGTCGCAGCGGGTTCAACCCGAGCAGGTCCGGTCGCAGCGGGTTCGGTCGCAGCGGCTCCGGTCGCAGCCGGTCCGCTCCTGGCCGGTTCGGTCCGCGCGCCGGGGGTGGTGCCCGGCTCCGGCACACCGACGGCCGTCGAGCCGGTCACGTCCGGCGCGCCCTGGGGAGCCGCGGGATCGGGCCCCGTGTCGGCGGTGACCGGATCGGAGACGACCGGCCCGGACGCGGCGCGGGCGGGAACCGTCTCCGGCTCCGGGCGCTCCGGTGCGATCGCCGCCTCGCGTGCCCGGCGGAGCACGTCGGCCTCGGCGGCCCGCCCCTCCCGCAACGCGGTGACCTCCGCCTCCAGCACTCCGATCAACTCGTCCTTGTAGCCGATGTCGTAGGCCGCCCGGCGCATCGCCTGGTCGACCTGGACCATCCGGTACCCCCGGAACGTGGTGTCGAACCGCACCTCCGCGACATCGGTCTCGACCAGTGGCCGGGTGCCGGGCAGCGGCACCGCCCGACCGTCGGGCTCGACCGGCGCGAGCCCGGGATCACGGCCGGTGACCAGGACGGTAACCCCGAAAACGACCGCCGCGACGGTCAACGCCACGACCAGGAGGAGCAGAAGCTGACCCATGGAGCGATCGTGGCATGGCGGACCCCTCGCGGCGACCCCGCCACCCCGACGGCTCCGTCCCACGCCGACGCCGCGTCCGCCGCGCCGACGCCCGCCCTGCGCTCCCCATCGCGCGATCATGCCGCTAGCGTCGGACGGGACCGCCGAGGTGAGGAGGGGCTCGATGGTGCGACCGCTACGGCTGGGCCGGCGCACGTTCGCGGACGGGGACCTGGCCGTGATGGCGATCGTGAACCGCACCCCCGACTCGTTCTTCGACCGCGGCGCGACCTTCGCCGCCGACGCCGCCCTGCGCGCGGTCGAGCAGGCCGTGACGGACGGCGCGGAGATCATCGATATCGGCGGGGTGAAGGCCGGACCCGGCACGGCGGTCGACGCCGCGGAGGAGATCCGGCGAACCGTCGCGACGATCGCGGCGGTGCGCGCCGCTTTCCCGGACGTGGTGATCTCGATCGACACCTGGCGGGCGGAGGTCGCCGTCGAGGCGGTGGCCGCCGGCGCCGACCTGCTCAACGACACCTGGTCGGGGGCGGACCCGGCGCTCGCCGAGGTCGCCGCCGAGACCGGCGCGGGACTGGTCTGCTCGCACGCGGGTGGACTCACGCCGCGAACCCGACCGCACCGGGCCGCCTTCGACGACGTCGTGACCGACGTGCTCGCGACCGTCACCGGTCTCGCCGACCGCGCGGTGAAGCTGGGGGTGCGCCCGGACGGGATCCTGATCGACCCGGCGCACGATTTCGGCAAGAACACGCGGCACTCGCTGGAGATCACGCGGCGGCTGGACGAGATGACGGCGACCGGCTGGCCGGTGCTGGTGGCGCTCTCCAACAAGGATTTCATCGGCGAGACGCTCGACGCGCCGGTCGATCAGCGGCTGGAGGGGACGCTGGCCGCGACGTCGGTGTCGGCCTGGTTGGGCGCGCGGGTGTTCCGGGCGCACCAGGTCCGCGAGACGCGCCGGGTGCTCGACGTGGTCGCCTCGATCCGCGGCGACCGGCCGCCGGCGGTCTCCCGCCGGGCCCTCGCCTGATCGTCGGCCCGGAAGGCGCCGAGCCGCGCTACGTCCAGCGCAGGACGTTCTTGCGCCAGGCGTAGAGGATGCCGAGCGCGAGGACCGCCACGAAGATCCCCATCTCGGCGACCGTGACGAGGCCGAAACCGGGCCGGTCGAAGACCACCGACCAGGGGAACAGGAACACCGCCTCGACGGCGAAGAGCACGTAGAGGAAGGCGTAGACGTAGTAGCGGATCTGCGCCTGCGCCCAGTCGCCGCCGACCGGATCGATGCCGCACTCGTACGTCTCGCGCTTGCCCGGCGGATCCGCGGGCCGGGCCGGGCGCAAGATCCGGTTGGCGCCGAACGCGACAACGAAGAAGACGACGCTGACCAGCAGCAGGAGCCCGAGCGTCGCGTATGACCCCAGGTAACCGCTCATGGCCGGAGCCTACCGGTCTCGCCCGGCCCACGGCCGGTCCCGGACCCGGGCCAGGCCACGCCGTCAACATGCGGCCACGGCTCGTACGTGTTACACATTTGTTTCCCCGCCGGACTAGTGCTGTACGACAACCGTCACCGAGTATGGGAAAACCCTGACCCAGGCCGGAGGTTCGATGGCATCGGCGCAGTCCCGGCGGCCCGTACCGGCGTACGCGATCGCGCGCGCCTGTGCCGTGAGCGCGCTCGCGGTCCTCGCATTCGGCGCCGGCCCGGCACACGGCGCGGGGCGGCTGTCGCACCTCGCGACCGCGGAGGCCACGGAGCCGGCGGCCGAACCCGACGCCGGGCTGCCGGCCGACCCCCCGCCGGACGATCCGCCACCAGCCGACCCGCCACCAGCCGACCCGCCGCCGGCCGAACCCGACCCGGAGGAGCCGGCGCCCGAGCCGACCACACCGAGCGGCCCGGCACCGACGCATCAGCCGACCGGCCCGGGCCCCGGGCCGGGCCCGGCACGCCCCGCGCCGCCCTCGCCCACCCGGCAGGCCACGCCGGCGCGGCCCGCCGCACCCGGCCCCGTGGGCCAGGTCAGCACCGATGACCTCGCGGCCAACGAGCAGCGCCCGGCGAGCCCGGAGCCGGTTGCCGGCGTCACCGCCCCAACCCGGGACGCCACCCCCGAACCGGTGGCGACCGCCTCACAGGGCGCGCTCCCCCCGTTCGCCCCGCTCGCCTCGGAAGGCGGGCAGTCGAGCGGTCCGTGGATCACCCGGGGGCTCATCGTGGTGTCGATCCTGGTCGTGGTCACGGCGCTCGTGTTCGCGACGGCCTCGCTGCGGCGGAGGTTCCGCGACGACCCGCGCCCCGACGGCGCACCGGCGATCCGGGGTTGACCCGACCGAACGCGGGAATCCGACAGTGCGCACGGGCGTGATGTGGGTAACGTCGATGTATATCTGGGCCTCGTAGGTGGGTTCGAAATAGCGCGAATGTCTTCACTTCGCACTCCCACCCATCGGACCCGGCACATGGCAGACCACTCAGCCCGACGTAGGCTCTGGGGTGAAGAACGGAGCGGGCCGGCCCATCGACGTGCGAACCCCGCCGCCGCCGGCTCGCAAGGAGGTCAGCTCACGTGACCAAGCAGGTCCGCCAACTGGATCGGGTGGTCATCCGTTTCGCTGGCGACTCCGGGGACGGCATGCAGCTCACCGGCGACCGGTTCACATCGGAAACCGCTCAGCTCGGCAACGACATCTCGACGTTGCCCAACTTCCCGGCCGAGATCCGCGCCCCCGCCGGCACGCTGCCCGGGGTCTCCAGCTTCCAGGTGCACTTCGCCGACTACGACATCCTCACCCCGGGTGACGCGCCCAACGTCCTCGTGGCGATGAACCCGGCGGCGCTCAAGGCCAACCTCGCGGATCTCCCGCGCGGCGCCGACATCATCGTCAACACCGACGAGTTCACCAAGCGCAACCTGACGAAGGTCGGCTACGCGGTGAGCCCGTTGGAGGACGGGTCGCTCGACGGCTATGCGCTGCACCCCGTCGCGCTCACCTCGATGACCGTCGGGGCGCTCGCCGAGCAGGACGTCTCGAAGAAGGACGCCGAGCGCGCCAAGAACATGTTCGCCCTCGGTCTGCTCTCGTGGATGTACTCGCGACCCTACGAGTCGACGCTGCGGTTCCTCGAGCGGAAATTCGCCGCCCGCCCGGAGCTGGTCAGCGCCAACATCGCGGCGTTCAGGGCCGGTTGGAACTTCGGCGAGACGACCGAGGACTTCTCGGTGCGCTACGAGGTGAAGCCGGCCAAGATGATCCCGGGCACCTACCGCAACATCACCGGCAACGCCGCGCTCTCACTCGGGCTCGTCGCCGCCGGCGTCCGGTCGAAGTTGCCGGTCTTCCTCGGCGCCTACCCGATCACCCCGGCGTCGGACATCCTGCACGAGCTGAGCAAGCACAAGCGGTTCGGCGTCACGACGATGCAGGCCGAGGACGAGATCGCGGCGATCGGCGCCGCGCTGGGCGCCTCCTACGGCGGCGCACTCGGCGTGACGACCACCTCGGGCCCCGGCGTGGCGCTCAAGGGCGAGACGATCTCGCTCGCGGTCGCGTTGGAGTTGCCGCTGGTCATCGTCGACGTGCAGCGCGCCGGCCCCTCGACGGGCATGCCGACCAAGACCGAACAGGCCGACCTGAACATGGCCCTGTACGGCCGGCACGGCGAGGCGCCGGTCGCGGTCATCGCGCCCCGCTCCCCCTCCGACTGCTTCCACGCGGCGCTCGAGGCGGCCCGGATCGCGCTGACCTACCGCACCCCGGTGATCCTGCTCTCGGACAACTACGTCGCCAACGGCTCCGAGCCCTGGCTGCTCCCCGACGTTGACTCGCTTCCCGACCTGCGGGTCGACTTCGCGACCGCGCCAAACGGCGAGGACGGCAAGACGTTCCTGCCCTACCTGCGCGACCCGGAGACACTGGCGCGGCCCTGGGCCATCCCGGGCACGCCCGGGTTGGAGCACCGCATCGGCGGTCTGGAGAAGGCCGACAAGACCGGCGACATCTCGTACGACCCGGCCAACCACGACTTCATGGTGCGCACCCGCGCGGCGCGCATCGAAGCGATTCCCGTGCCGGACATCGAGGTCGAGGACCCGGACGGTGACGCCCGGGTGCTGGTGCTCGGTTGGGGTTCGACGTACGGGCCGATCGGCGCCGCCTGCCGTGGTCTGCGTCAGCGCGGCCTGCCGGTCGCCCAGGCGCACCTGCGTCACCTGTCACCGATGCCGGCCAATCTCGGCGAGGTGCTCCGCGCCTACGACCGCGTCGTGATCCCCGAGATGAACCTCGGTCAGCTCGCCCACGTCATCCGGGCCCGCTACCTGATCGACGCGATCCCCTACAACCAGGTCCGCGGCCTGCCGTTCACCGCCGCGGAACTGGAGACCATGCTGGAAGAGGTCGTCAAGAATGCCTGAGACCGCGTCCAACGGGCACGCCGGCGGCACGCCGGTCGCGCTCAAGCTCACCACCAAGGACTTCAAGTCCGACCAGGAGGTGCGCTGGTGCCCCGGCTGCGGCGACTACGCGATCCTCGCCGCGGTGCAGTCGTTCATGCCGGAGCTCAACATCCCGCGGGAGCGGACCGTCTTCGTCTCCGGCATCGGCTGCTCGTCGCGCTTCCCGTACTACATGAACACGTACGGGATGCACTCGATCCACGGCCGTGCGCCGGCGATCGCGACCGGGCTGTCGGTGTCCCGCCCCGACCTGTCGGTCTGGGTGGTGACCGGTGACGGCGACGCGCTGTCGATCGGCGGCAACCACCTGATCCACGCGCTGCGCCGCAACGTCAACCTGAAGATCCTGCTCTTCAACAACCGGATCTACGGGCTGACCAAGGGGCAGTACTCGCCGACGTCGGAGATCGGCAAGGTCACCAAGTCGACGCCGGTGGGGTCGGCGGACTCGCCGTTCAATCCGCTGTCGCTGGCGCTCGGCGCCGAGGCCACCTTCGTCGCCCGCACGATCGACTCCGACCGCAAGCATCTGCAGTCGGTGCTGCGGGCGGCCGCCGAGCACGAGGGCTCCGCGTTCGTGGAGATCTACCAGAACTGCAACATCTTCAACGACGGCGCCTTCGACCAGCTCAAGGACCCGGAGACGCGCGACGACTACCTGATCCGCCTGGAACACGGGCAGCCGATCACCTTCGGCAGGGACGGACAGTTCTGTGTCGTTCACCCGCCCGGCGGCTTCGGGCTGGAGGTCCGTCCGACGTCCTCCGTGCGGCCAGAGGAGATCGTGGTGCACGACGCGGGCGTGGCCGAGCCGGCGTACGCCTTCGCGCTCTCCCGGCTGCCCGGCTTCGACCTGCGCAACACTCCGATCGGTGTGTTCCGCAACGTTGCCCGGCCGTCGTACGACAGCCTCGTGCAGTCGCAGCTCGAGGTCGCGAAGGGGAAGTCGACCGGAACGCCGGAAGAGGAGTTCGCCGGCCTGCTGGCCGGCGGCGACACCTGGACCATTCTGTAGCGACGCGGCGTCGACGGCTCCACCCCGCCGATCACGCGAGAAACCCCGCCGATCAAGGACAACTCCTTGATCGGCGGGGTTTCTCGCTTGGCTGGGCGCGATTGGCCAGGATGGCGCGGTCAGGTGAGCGCGGGCGACGATCCGCGGTCGTCGCGGACATAGACCAGCATGTCGCCGGTCTCGACAGCGATGCTCGCAGGCTCCGCCAGCGACACCACCCGGCCACGTCGGATCAACGCGATGACGAGCGCGTCCAGTTCGCGCGGCGCGATCCCGACCTCACTCCGTTCGGCGGAGCGCATCGCCAGCGCCATCCCCTGACCGGGCGTGAGCAGGTCTTCCACCACGTCGATGAGGGGCGGCGCCGAGGTGGAGAGCCCGAGCAGCCGTCCCGCCGTCGCGGAGGAGACGATGACCTGGTGCGCGCCGCTCTGCTTGAGCAGCGGCGCGTTCTCGGCCTCCCGTACGGCGGCGATGATCCGGACCTTGCCGGCGGTGAGCTGACGGACGGTCAACGTGACGAGCACGGCGGCGTCGTCACTGTCCGTCGCGATGATCACGGCCGTGGCGCTCTTGACGTGTGCCTCGATGAGCACGCTCGACCGCGTCGCGGAGCCCTCGATCGCGACGAAGCCGTCCGCGGTCGCCTGCCGCAGCGCCACCCCGCTGCGCTCGACGACCACGACGCGTCGCTTGTCGAACCCGGTTTCGAGGAGCGCCGAGATCGCGCTGCGCCCCTTGGTGCCGTAGCCGCAGATGATGACGTGGTCCTTCACTTTGCTCCCCCACCGGTTCACGCGCCGGTTGTTACGGAACTGGTCGGTCAGCACTTCGAGCGTGGTGCCGACCAGGATGATCAGGAACAGCACGCGTGCCGGCGTGATCGCCAGGACGTTGATCAGACGCGCGGAGTGCGAGACCGGGGTGATGTCGCCGTACCCGGTGGTCGACAGGGTCACGACGGCGTAGTAGAAGCAGTCGAGGAGGCTGACCCCGTCTTCGTTGACGTCGCGATAGCCGTCGCGGTCGAGATAGACCACGCCGACAATGCTCAGCACAAGGCCGAGCGCCGCCAGAAGCCGCGCGGACAAGGCACGAAGAGGACCTTGGTGTACGGCGGGAAAGTGGATCACCTGGTGCTCAGCACCGCCTCGTCATCGTCATGCACGAGCACAACATAGCCGCAGTGATCCACGGGGCGCTGACACGCTCCCCCCGTGTCCTGCCGCGATGCGGTCCGAAGGGAGCCTTGCGCTCGACCTCCGACCTGTGAAAATTTCCTTCTAGGTAATGCAGGCCGGTGGTGTTTGTTGCCGACCGGCGACCCGTACGTCGCTCCCCCTCACCGAAGGGACCAACCATGAGCGTACGACCGGCCCGGCTCCGGGCCGCACTGATCACGGCGGTGCTGCTCGGCGGCCTCGCCACCGCGACCGCCGCGGCGCCCGCCGCCGGCGCGGCACCCTCCGCGGCTTCGGCCGGCCCCACCTGCAGCCCCGATCCCGCGACGCCGAAACGGCAGTTCCGGGCGATGTGGATCGCTTCGGTCGTCAATATCGACTGGCCGACGAAGGCGTCCTACACGGCACCGGACCGGATCGCGGCACAGAAGGCCGAATATCAGGGATGGCTCGACCTGGCGCAGCGGCTCAACCACAACGCGGTCGTCGTCCAGATCCGGCCGACCGCCGACGCGTTCTGGCCGTCGCCCCATGAGCCCTGGTCGGAGTTCCTGACCGGGGTACGGGGCAGGGATCCCGGCTGGGACCCGCTGGCCTATCTCGTCGACGAGTCACACAAGCGGAACCTGGAGTTCCACGCCTGGTTCAACCCGTACCGGATCTCCATGCCGGACGGCGCCGGCGCCGACCCCGGCAAGCTCGCGGCCGGGCATCCCGCCCGGCAGCACCCCGACTGGGCCGTCGCGTACCCGGTCAACGCCGCCGGCTCCCGTCTCTACTACAACCCCGGGATTCCCGAGGTACGGCAGTTCGTGCAGACCGCGATGATGGACGCGGTGACCCGGTACGACATCGACGGGGTGCACTTCGACGACTACTTCTACCCCTATCCGGTCGCGGGGCAGGACTTCCCGGACGCGGCCACGTTCGCGCAGTACGGCGCGGGCTTCGCCAGCAGGGCGGACTGGCGGCGGCACAACATCGACCTGCTGGTGCAGGAGATGGGCCAGAAGATCAAGACGGCCAAACCGTGGGTGAAGTTCGGCGTCAGCCCGTTCGGGATCTGGCGCAACAAGGCGGCGGACCCGCTGGGCTCCGACACCAACGGCACCCAGTCGTACGACGCGAACTACGCCGACACCCGCAAGTGGGTGATCCAGGAGTGGATCGACTACATCGTGCCGCAGGTCTACTGGCACATCGGGTTCGCCGTCGCGGACTACGCCAAGCTGGTGCCGTGGTGGGCCGGGGTCGTCGAGGGCACCCACGTGCAGCTCTACATCGGGCAGGCGGATTACAAGATCGCCGAGCCGGCACAGCCGGCCGCCTGGCAGGACCCGGCGGAGATGTCCCGGCACCTGACGTTCAATCGCGACCACCCGCAGGTGACGGGGAACGTGCACTTCAGCGCGGTGCAGGTGCGGGCGAACAAGCTGGGTGCCACCGGCATCTACGCCGCCGAGCACTACACCAGGCCCGCCCTGGTGCCGGCCATGCCGCATCTGCCGAGCAAGCCGCTGATGTTCCCGGTGCTGACCGGCGCGGCGCGGCAGGGCGACGGGGTACGGCTCACCTGGCGGCAGCCCGCCGACGGGCTCGGGCCGTTCGGCAAGGCGACGTCCTTCGTGATCTACCGGGTGGACGGCGCGACCCTGCCGGGCCGCTGTGAGCTGGCGGACGCGCGCCGGATCGTGGCGACCGTCCGGGCGACCGACGACCGGTCGCAGTCCTTCGTGGATCGGAC
Source organism: Micromonospora sp. NPDC049679 (assembly GCF_040659735.1). NCBI lineage: Bacteria > Bacillati > Actinomycetota > Actinomycetes > Micromonosporales > Micromonosporaceae > Micromonospora > Micromonospora sp. NPDC049679. The sequence continues at coordinate 47,417 of NZ_JBFANZ010000009.1, read as the reverse complement.
GGCGGAGCCCGGCAAGGACTACACGTACGTGGTGAGCGCGGTCGACCGGCTCTGGAACGAGAGCGTGGGGAGTCCGCCCCGCTTCGCGCACTGACCGACCAATATCGACGGGTGCCCCGGGGAGATTCCCCGGGGCACCCGCCTTTTTACGCACTAGTTAACAAATCATTACCAGAGTGCGAGATCGACGACGGGAGATACCGCCAGACTGTCGGCAGGCGTACCCGCCAGTAACCAACCGTTATCCCCCCTGATGCCCGCACAACGGGCCCGCCGCCCCGGAGGTAACGCAATGTCCCGTCGGCTACCCGCCCTGCTCGCCACCACCGCACTCGCCCTGCTCACCGCCCTCGGACTGGCCGGCCCCGCCGCGGCCGCTCCGCCGGACAAGCCCGCAGTCCTCTCCAGCTGGACCCAGACCAGCGCCAGCAGCTTCAACGCCTGGAACTCCGCCCGCGCCAACCAGGGCGCCTGGGCCGCGTACGCCTTCGACTGGTCCACCGACTACTGCTCGTCCAGTCCGGACAACCCCCTCGGCTTCGACTTCACACTCGCCTGCTACCGCCACGACTTCGGCTACCGGAACTACAAGGCCGCAGGCCAGTTCCCCGGCAACAAGAACCGGCTGGACAGCGCCTTCTACGAGGACCTCAAGCGCAAGTGCGCGACCTACAGTTCGTCCGTCAGGCCGGCCTGCACCAGCCTCGCCTGGACCTACTACGAGGCGGTACGGGCCTTCGGCGCACCCGCGCTGACCCAGGCCGAGCTCGACCGGGCCGCGCAGCTCAAGGCCGACGGAGAGCGCCGGGCGACCGCGCACTGATCACCGCCCGACCAGCTGCCGGATCGACACCCCGTCGATCAACGAGTGTCTCGCCCGATCTACAGATCGAATCGCGCGGGTACACCGTTGATCGACGGGGTGTCGCGCAGCGGCGGAAAGTCGCGCAGGGCAGAGGCGTCGCGCACCGCGGCCGTGTCGCGGGGCGCGGCCGGGTCCGGCCGGGCCGGGGCATCCCGGAGCGCCCCCGTCTCACGGAAGGACGCGGGCTCACGCCACGACCCGTGGTCGCGGCGGGACGTGATGTCCCGCACCACCGCGCCGTCCCGCCTCGACGGCGCGCCACGCCGGGCCGCGCTCTCCCGACCGGGGCTGGACTGATCCGCGAAACGGCGTGAACCGACCGCCAGATCCGGATGCTCGACCGCGAGCGCGACCGCCGCCGCCTCTTCCAGCCCCATCTCGCCGCCCTCGGCGTACGCCGCGTCGAACGCCGCGTCGCCGATCGCCGACCGCACCGCCGCCTGCTCGTCGGCCCAGTAGGCGCCGAACATGCCGGGCGTGCCACGCAGCACCGACCGGGTGGCCTGCGCCGCCCCGAACAACCGCGCCGCCATGATCGGGTCCCCGCCGAGGGCGCAGCGCACCGCCATCGCGTTGAGCGTGTCGCAGGCGCGACGGTGGAAGCCGTACGTCATCCGCGACCGCAGCGCGACCACGAGGTGATCGTGCGCCGCCACCAGGTCGCGACGGGCCAGCGCCACCATGCCGAGCAGCATGTCCACCGTGCGCCGACCCCGTTCGACCGGCCGGGTCGCCTCGACCGGCCGGGCGGCCGCGAGCACGGCGGCGGCCTCGTCCAGCGCACCGCGACGCCAGAGCAGTTCGGCGAGGCTGTAGACGGCGAACGACGCGTCGCCCGGCACGCCGTCGGCGGCGGCCAGGTCGATCACCTCGCGGCAGACCCGCTCCGCTTCCACCAGCTGTCCCATGTCGATCAGGGAGGAGCCCCGGCCGGCGAGTACCCGGGCGAGCAGCGCGGCGTCGCCGGCCTGCCGCGCGGCCGCCTCGGCGCGCTGCGAGAACCGCAACTCCTCGGCGAACTCACCGTCCGCGCCGGCGTGCAGCGAGTGCATGTGGTACGCTGCGGCGAGCTCCGCCTCGGGAATCGGCTCGCCGGTCTCGGCGATCCGGCCGTAGAGCCGGAAGAGCCAGAGGCGGCCCTCACGGGCCAGCCCACGCTCGCGCCACCACTGGTCGAGGCCGCTCGCGAGCTGCAGGCCGCGACGGGCGCTGCCCCCGGTGGCGGTCCAGCGCAGCCCCGCGCGTACCTCGTCCGCGAGCGGATCGAGCGCGTAGAGCGACAGGGTGACGGGCTGCCCGTCCCGGCCCAGGTATGCCTGCCGCAGAGCGTGCAGCGACCAGGCGACGTGCCGGTCCCGTGCCGCCCGCTCCTCGCCGGCCTCGACGAGGCGACGCGCGGCGTAGCCGCGGATCGGGTCGAGCATCCGGTAGGTGCTGCCGGACGCGTGCGGCTCGGCCTGGATCATCGACTTGTCGACCAGCACGGCCAGCGGGTCCAGCGGGTCGTCTTCGAGCAACCACTCCACCGTGGCCAGGTCGACCGGCCCGGAGAAAACGGCGAGCCACCGCAGCAGGCGGGCCGCGCGCGGACCGAGGGTGCGGTAGGACCAGGAGACGGTCGCCTGCATCGTGACGTGCCGCTGAGCCGCGGAACGGGGCGACCGCTGCTGCGGCACCACGACATTCCCGGCGGCCGGGGAGAGCGCGCCGTTCGCGTCGCGCGGCGCGGTGCTCCACCGGTCGGCGCTGCGCGGCGGCCTGCGACGTCCCGCGTCGTCGGACGGGTAGTCGCGGCCGGGATGGTGACGTCCAGTCTCACGGCCGCGGGGATCGTGCGCCGCGGAACCGTGAACACCGGGATCACGGCCCCCGGGACCGTCATCAGCGGGATCGTCGCCGCCCGAATCGTGCCCCCGGGGATCGTCGCCGCCCGGTTCACCGCGGCCGGCGTCGAGCGTGCCGAGCACGTCGTCGAGCCGCTCGGCGAGCTGCCCGGCGGAGAGCACCCGCAGTCGGGCCGCGGCCAACTCGATCGCCAGCGGCAGTCCGTCGAGCCGGGCCACCACGCGCTGCAGATCGGCCGATTCGGCCGGTGAGGGACGACGTCCGCCCCGCGCCGCCGACGTGCGGTCCAGCAACAACGCCACGGCGTCGCTGGGGCCGCCGCCCGGGCCGGGGTCGACCGAGAGCGGCGGAATGCGCCACACGACCTCGCCCGGCACCCCGAAAGGCTCCCGGCTGGTCGCGAGGACGCGTACGCCGCTACCACCGATGAGTAGCCGCGTGATCACATCGGTAGCGGCCGGCAGTTGGGCGTCGCAGGTGTCCAGGAGCAGCAGCATCCGCCGCGAGGCGGCGTGTTCGACCAGGGTGTCGAGAACCGGCCGACCCGGCTCCGGACGCAGGCCGAGCACCGCGGCGATCGCGAAGGCGACCAGGCCGGGATCGGTGACCGTCGCGATGTCGACGAACCAGACCCCGTCGGGGTAGGACTCGACGGTCCGCGTGGACAACTCGACCGCGAGCCGGGTCTTACCGGCGCCGCCGGCGCCGACCACGGTCACCAACCGGTGCTCCCGGACCAGTGTGTCCAGCTCGGCGCGTTCGGCTTGCCGCCCGACGAAAGCGGTCGGATGGTTCGGCAGGTTGTGCGGGGCCGCGGCGGCCGTGCGGGGACGCGGGAACTGCCGCTCCAGGCCGGGCGCGACGAGCTGGAAGAGGCGCTCCCGGTCGTCGAAGCCCCGCAGCCGGTGCAACCCCAGGTCCAGCAGGGACGCGTCGGCGGGCAGCGGTGCGGCGTGCCGTGCCGTCGCCGCGGAACAGAGCACCTGTCCGCCATGCGCCGCCGCGGCGATCCGGGCTGCCCGGTGCACCTCGGGGCTGGCGTACTCGCCACCGATCGGCTCGGCGTAGCCGGTATGCAGTCCCATCCGCACGCGGGGGGTGGATTCCGGGGTGGGCCACTCGTGATCGGCCAGCGCCCGCTGGGCGGAGACGCACGCCTCGATCGCCGCGGCGGCATCGGAGAACGCCACGAAGAAGGAATCGCCCTCGGTGAACAGCTCGGCGCCGTCACTTGTGGCCAGGGTGCGGCGCAGTAGCCGGCGGTGTTCGCTCAGGACCGGGAGGTAGCCAGCACCGAGCATCCGGGCCAGCCGCGTCGAGCCCTCGATGTCGGTGAACAAAAAGGTCACCAGTCCACTCGGCAGATGCATTCGTGCCGACACCCGCGAACCTCCGCCCCCCTGGAAGTCGTCATCCATGCTGCCGTACGTTCGCACCCGGGCGCATCGTAGAAACGGTCCAGGCGGATCCGCCTCAAGGGCTTAACCAGGGACGATGCCAGTAAGTCTCACTCAACGCGCGGCATACCACCAGGGTTGCTATGGCTGACGCAACGACGCCGGGTGGGCCCGGTTGTGGCACAACTGGACAGACTTCCACGCTTTCCGGATGATCATGGAGTCGTGAATACCGGACAACTATCCACAATCTACACGGAGGCCGCGGGTTGCCCGTACATCAGCAACCGCAGGCGCCGCCGCAACAACCGCCCCCACCCGCGGAAATCGGACCCCCGCCCCCGGCGGCACCCCGCCCGGTCACCGAGACAGCGGAGAGCAGCTTGACGGTGTCGTCATGTCCCTGCGGGCAGGACGCCGGCGCGGACGCCTCCGCCATCGGACGGTGGACCTCGAAAGTGTCGCCGCAGGCGCGGCATCGAAACTCGTACCGGGGCATGCGACAAGCCTACGGCGGCCCCTGACGTCCGTGCATTCATGGGTGATACTCGACGAGTGGTGAATGGGGACGAGACCGCGGCGGCCGGACGACTACGTTCCGCGACGCCTCCGCCGGAGAGCCCGCCGACCGCGCCCGTGGTGCCCGCGCCCCGGCCTGCGCCCTCGTCGAAGACGGCGCCGGCGGCCAGCACCGCGCCCACGACCGACGACCCCACCGCGACCACCGCCGACCCGCGCGACGCCACGTCCACCGCGAGCGGCGACACCCCGTCCACGACAAGCGGTGACACCCCGTCCACCGCGAACGGCGATTCCACGGCAGGCGCGGCGACGGCGGCGATTGCCGCCGGAGCGGACGCCGGGGCCACCGTCCCGGTCAGCAGCCGACGCGGGCGCTTCCGGGTGCCCTTCGCGCACGCCATCCGTCGGCTCCCGCCGCCCCGCCAGGCGGCAACCCGGACGCGACGCGCCGTCGCCGACTGGTCCCGCCGGCCGAGCGGCCGATTGATCCTGCCCGGACTGCTCCTGCTCACCCTCGTCGCGACGGCCGGCGTCGCCGGCGCGATCGTGGTCCCGGCCACCGCCCGCGACGCGGGGCCGGCCTCCGGTCAGCCCGAACCGGCCAGTTCGGTTCCGGACGCGGCTCAGCCGGCTCCGGGCGAGCCGGGCCTGCCGGTGGGCGCCAGCGGAGCGCCGACCGGGACTCCGAGTGGAATGCCCGGCGTGGGCCCGGGAGTCGCGCCGGTGACCGGCGGTCGCCCTGCCGACGTGCTGACCGCCTGGGCGCAGCAGCTCTCCGCGCGGCTCGACGTCTCGCCGGTCGCCCTGGCGGCGTACGGCTACGCCGAGCTCGTCCTCAAACAGACCACGCCCGGCTGCCGGCTCACCTGGACCACCCTCGCCGCCATCGGCAAGGTCGAATCACAGCACGGTCGGGCCAACACGGCCACACTGCAACCCGACGGCCAGGCATCGCCCAAGATCGTCGGTCCGGCCCTCAACGGCCAGGGTGGGACGCTACAGATCACCGACACCGATCGGGGCGAGATCGACGGAGACCTCATCTACGACCGCGCCATCGGCCCGATGCAGTTCATCCCGACCACCTGGCGGGAGATAGGCGCCGACGCCGACAACAACGGCGTGAAGGACCCCAACAACATCCATGACGCCGCTCTCGCAGCCGGCAACTACCTGTGCAAGCAGGGGCGGGACCTCACCGTCGCGCAGGACTGGTGGAAGGCCATTCTCTCCTACAATGACGTCCGCCCATACGCGCAGGACGTGTTCGACACCGCCAACGAGTACGGTCGGCGCAGTCGCACGTAGCGTTATTCTCTCGGCACATTTCCGCACCAGGCACTTCCGCCCAGCTGCGGATAGCGGCAAGCTAGACCCGTGATGGTGCGCGAGTGGGATGCCAGGACGGCGTCGTCCGCCGAGCTCCAGTCGGTGCTGGACACGCTCAACGCGGTGTTCATGACTGATCTGCCCGACGATCCACTGTGGCAGAACAGCTTCCTGCGGGAATATCTGGCCGAAACAATGCCCGGCGAACGGCGGATCTCGTGGGTCGCCGAGCAGGACCCGGACGCGGACGGGCTACCAGGGCGGATCCTCGGATACGTCAACCTGCTGTTGCTCGGTGACATCGGAGTCGTCGAGGTGCTGGTGCATCCGAGCATCCGGCGCCGGGGAGTCGGCCGGCGACTGCTCGCCACGGCCGCCCGCCGGGTCTATCACGAGGGCTTCTCGGCGCTCGGGGTCGAGGTCATCGGCGGCACGCCGGCGGTGTCGTTCTACGAGTCGCTCGGCTTCACGAGGGAATACGTCGAAACGCGGAGCGTGCTCCAGTTGTCCTCAGTGGATTGGCTGGCGCTCGGCGAAATGGCCCGGGGGGTCTCGGCCGGCTACCGGATCGAGTTCCACCCGGGTGGCCCCGACGACCCGTACATGATCGAGGCCTACGCGCGCGCGAAAGCGGAGACGCGCGACGTCGAGGACGGCGATCTGGAGCTACGCCCCAGCTCATACGACTCGCAGCGGTTGCGTGACAGCCTGGCGTGCCTGCACCGCCGCGGCATGAAGCCGTACGTCGTCCTCGCGATCCACGAGCAGACCGGCGAGGTCGCGGGCCTCACCGAGGTGGTCGTGCCGGCGCAGCACCCGACCCGCGCCGACCAGTACGACACGATCGTGGCGCAGCGCCATCGCGGCTACGGCATCGACCGCGCGATCAAGGCCCGGATGCTCTTCGAGCTGCGCGCCGCGGAGCCGAAGCTGGCCGAGGTGCAGACCTGGAACGCCCAGGCGAACGAGTCGATGCTGAAGGTCAATGCCGAGCTGGGCTTCGAACCCGACCGGGACTGGTGGGAATTCGGCGCCGACGTGGCGGAGATCGCGCACCGGCTCGACGCGGAGCGCCCGAGCTGATCGGGGGCGGGACCTGCCGGGGATGATCTGACCCGGAAGGTTCATCACACAGCCCCCTGGGGGATAGACGGCGGACAGAAGCGCGCCTTAACGTTCGTTGAACCCTGCCCGCCCCCTGTGGAGGCTCCATGCGCCGTTTGCGCGCCATATTTCTCCCGCCGACCGGCCGATCGCGGCGGCGGAGCTCGCTCCGATCGCTCGTCGCGGTCACGACCGGCATGGCCGCGACCGTCGCCGCCATCGGTTTCGCACCGACCGCGGCGAACGCCGCGCCCACGGAACTGCTGATCTCCGAGTACGTCGAGGGATCCTCGAACAACAAGGCGATCGAGCTCTACAACGGCACCGGCGCCGCCGTCGATCTGGCCGCCGGCCAATACCTGCTCCAGCTCTACTTCAACGGCGCGTCCACGTCGACGAACATCGCGCTCACCGGCACGGTGGCGAGCGGGGACGTCTTCGTCTTCGCGCACTCCTCGGCCGCTGCCGCGGTCCTCGCCCAAGCCGACCAGACGACCGGTGCCGCCCTCTTCAACGGCGACGACGCGATCGTGCTGCGCAAGGGCGGCGCCGGTGGCGCCGTCATCGACTCGCTCGGCCAGGTCGGCGTCGACCCCGGCACCGAGTGGGGCGCCGGCGTGACCAGCACCGCCGACAACACCCTCCGCCGGCTCTCCCCGGTCGCCGCCGGCGACACCGATCCGACCGACGCCTTCGACCCGGCCACGCAGTGGGCCGGGTTCGCCATCGACACGTTCGAAGGGCTCGGCGCGCACGCGATGGAAGGCGGCGGCCCGGTCGACGAGCCCGCGGTGCTCACCTGCGGCGGCCCCCTGGCCACCCCGGTGGGAACGGCGGCGGAGCGGATTGTCACCGCGACGGACCCCGACGACACCGTCGTCGACCTCGCCGTCACCGCGGTCACGCCCGCACCGGCCCACGGCTCCATTTCGCGTACCGGCTTCTCCCCCGCCGCCGGCGTGGGCGGCACGGCGCAGGCGACGATCACGGCAAGGGCCGATCTGCCCGCCGGCTCGTACGGCGCGACGATCACCGCGACCGACACCGACGGCAGCACCTCGACGTGCTCCCTCACGATCCAGGTGACCACCGTGCTCACGGTGGGTGACGTGCAGGGCCCGACCACGGATACCGAGTCGGGCCGCGGCGACCGCTCGCCGCTCGCCCCGGCGTCCGGAAACGGCAGCAGCAGCATCCTGTACGACGTGCGTGGCGTGATCACCCAGCGCACGCTCGCGCGCACCTCGGCCGGCGCGCCGCAGTACGGCTTCTTCCTGCAGAGCCGTCTCGGCGCCGCGGACGCGGACCCGACCAGCTCGGACGGAATCTTCGTCTTCATGGGCGGCAACACCTCGCTCATCGGCGGTTACGTGCCGACCGTCGGCGACGAGGTGGTCCTGCGGGCCCGCGTCGCCGAGTTCTCCTTCCTGACCCAGCTCACCGGCGCCTCGCTGGTCCAGAAGCTGGCTTCCGGTGTCGACGTCAGCACCGGAGTCCAGATCACCGACGCGACCCCGCCGGCCGAATTGGCCGCCGCGGACCGGTTCTGGGAGCGCAACGAGGGCACCCGGATGCGGGTCCGGGCCGGCAGCGGCGCGATCAGCCCACGCAGCACCTTCGCGTCCACGGCGGACTCCGAGATCTGGCTGGTGGACCGGGACGACGCGCTGCTGAAGCGCACCGACCCGTACGCCCGGCGGACCTTCCGCGACGCGCACCCGCTCGACAACAACCCCGGCCAGCGCTTCGACGACGGCAACGGGCAGCGGATCATGCTGGGTACGACCGGGGTGAAGTGGACCGCGCAGGACAGCGCGGCGATGTTGCCCCCCGTGCACAGCTTCGACACCCTGACCACCGACGCGGTCGGCGCCGTCTCCTACTCCTTCAGCAAGTACGGCATCCAGGTCGAGCGGGCGTCCTTCGGCGCCGGCCCCGACCCGGCGGCCAACCACCCGCCGCAGCCGGCGAAGCGCTCGGAGGAGTTCTCCGTCGCCACGTACAACGTGCACAACCTGTACGACTTCCGCGACGACCCGTTCGACGGCTGCGACTTCACGGGCAACTCCGGCTGCACCGGCGTCAGCCCACCGTTCGACTATGTCCCGGCCAGCGCCGAGGAGTACAACAGCGCCCTCACCGCGCTCGCCGACCAGATCAAGAACGACCTGCACTCCCCTGATCTGATCCTCGTTCAGGAGGCGGAGGACCAGGACATCTGCTCCGTCTCGGGATCCGCGCTGGTCTGCGGCGACACCGACAACGCCGACGGCGCCCCGGACACCCTCCAGGAGTTGGCGCTGGCCGCGTCGGCCGCGGGCGGTCCGAGCTACGCCGCCGCGTACGACCGGACCGGCGCGGACGCCCGCGGCATCACCTCGGCGTTCCTGTACCGGACCGATCGGCTGTCGCTCGCCGCGGCGAGCGACAACGACGCCGTGCTCGGCTCGACTCCGGCCGTGCAGTACCGGGCAGCGGGCCTGGCCAGCAACGCCGAGGTGCAGAACCCGAAGACGCTCAACGCCGAACTCCCGGCCGACCTGGACCGCTCGACCGGCGTTGACGGCACCAAGGTCTTCACGCGGGCGCCGCAGGTGGCGAAGTTCAACGTCCTCGCGGCCCCGGGCTCGACCGAGCACCTCACCTTGTGGGCGCTGAGCAACCACTACTCGTCGACCCCGGACGCCCGGGTCGGACAGCGGCGGGAGCAGGCGGCGTACGGCGCGGCGATCGTCAGCGCGATCGAGGCGGCCGACGCCAACGCCCGGGTCATCTACGGCGGCGATCTCAACGTCTTCCCCCGCCCGGACGACCCGATCGCCACCGCGGCGTCACCGACGCCGTCGGACCAGTTGGCGCCGCTCTACGACGCCGGGCTGCGCAACCTCTGGGACAACCTGGCCGCGGAGGCCCCATCGGCGGCGTACTCGTACGTCTTCGGCGGGCAGGTGCAGACGCTGGACCACCTCTTCGTCAACGGGCCGCTCTACGGCGACCTGGTGCAGATGCGGGCGGCGCACATCAACGCGGACTGGACGCCGGGTTACGACGGCGATGGCTCGCGTGGATCCAGCGACCACGATCCGCAGGTGGCCCGCTTCCGGTCCCGGCCGTCGTTGACCGTCGGCGACGTGTCGGTGGTCGAGGGTGACCACGGCGCGACGCCGATGGTGTTCACGGTTCGGACGTCCCGGCCGCTGTCCCAGCCGGCGCTGATCTGCGCCACGACGCTGCGGATCACCGCGTCACCGGCCTCGGACTACGACCCGTACGCCGGATGCAAGACGCTGGCGGCCGGCGAGACGTCGCTCACCTTCACCGTCTCGGTCCGCGGTGACCGCAAGCGTGAGTCGGACGAGAAGCTGTCGTTCCTCGTCGCCGGCGTCCCCGGCCTGCGCCTCGCGGACGCGGTGGCGATCGGCACGATCACCAACAACGACTAGCGGCATGACCTGACCGCGAAGCGGCCCGCCACCCCGGAACGGGGTGGCGGGCCGTCGCGCTAGCGAGGGGCAACAACCGCGCAGTTCCGCGCCAGCCGGTGCCGTGCTGGCCGGTGCGTCGCCGAACGTCGGGATGTCCGGCGACCGCGCGGCGCGGTCGCCGTCAGTAGCGGTCGCGGAGCAGGCGAGCGGCCTCGACGGCCCAGTAGGTGAGGATGATCTGCGCGCCGGCGCGCCGGATCGACGTGAGCGACTCCATGATGACGCGCTCGCGATCGATCCAGCCGTTGGCCGCCGCTGCCTCGACCATCGCGTACTCGCCGGAGACCTGATAGGCCGCCACCGGCACGTCCACCGCGGCGCGGACCGCCGCGAGCACGTCCAGGTAGGGCAGCGCGGGCTTCACCATCACCATGTCGGCGCCCTCGGCGACATCCAGCTCGACCTCGCGCAGCGACTCGCGCAGGTTGGCCGGGTCCTGCTGGTAGGTGCAACGGTCGCCCTGCAACGTGGACTCCACCGCGTCCCGGAACGGACCGAAGAACGCCGAGGCGTACTTCGCCGCGTACGCCAGGATCGCGGTGTCCTGGTAGCCCGCGGCGTCCAACGCCCGCCGGATCGCCCCTACCTGCCCGTCCATCATCCCGGACGGCCCGACCACGCCCGCGCCGGCGGCGGCCTGGACGACCGCCATCTCGCCGTACGCGGTCAGCGTCGCATCGTTGTCCACGGCGCCGTCCGGCGTGAGCAACCCGCAGTGCCCGTGCGAGGTGAACTCGTCCAGGCAGAGGTCGCTCATCACGACGGTCGCGTCGCCGACCTCGGCAGCCACGTCGCGGATCGCGACGTTGAGGATGCCGTCCGGGTCGAGACCGGCCGAACCGGTCTCATCACGGGTGGTCGGCACTCCGAAGAGCATCAGGCCGCCCACTCCCGCCTGCACCGCCTCGACCGCCGCCTTACGCAGCGAGTCGCGGGAATGCTGCACGACACCGGGGAGCGAGGCGATCGGACGAGGCTCGGTCAGCCCCTCCTTGACGAAGAGCGGCAGCACCAGTTCGGCCGGCGCGACCCGCGTCTCCTCGACGAGCCGACGCAGGGGCGCGTTGCGTCGCAGGCGGCGCGGGCGCACCTCCGGGTAGGACATCACGACTCCTAACGGTTCAGCGGCTCAGCTAGCCGCTCCGCTTCGCAAGCTCAGCGGAACCTCAAGGCGGTCGGTCCCTGCACCTTGGAACCACGGCGCTGCTTCGCCGGCATGGCCGCCAGCTTCTCCCGCAGCTCCACGGCGTAGGACGCGAGCGCCTCCACCAAATCCGGCACCGATGCGTGCGCCGGCTGCACGTCGACCCGGAGGCCGAACTCCGTCGCCGTCTCCGCCGTCTTCGGACCGATCACCGCAACCACGGTGCGGGCGTGCGGCTTGCCGGCGATGCCGACCAGATTGCGCACGGTCGAGGACGAGGTGAAGAGCACGGCGTCGAAGCCACCCGACTTGATCGCGTCGCGGATCTCGGCCGGCGGCGGAGCCGCCCGGACCGTCCGGTAGGCGGTCACGTCGTCGACCTCCCAGCCTAGCTCGGTCAGCCCGGCGGCGAGCGTCTCGGTCGCGATGTCGGCACGGGGCAGCAGCACCCGGCCGACCGGGTCGAGGACCTCGTCGTGCGGCGAGAACTCGGCCAGCAGGCCTTCCGACGACTGCTCGCCGGCCGGCACCAGCTCCGGCTGGATGCCGAAGTCACGTACGGCGTCCGCGGTCGCCTCACCGATGCAGGCGATCTTTACGCCGCCGAAGTGACGGGCGTCGAGCCCGTGTTCGGCGAACTTCTCCCACACCGCGCGCACCGCGTTGACCGAGGTGAAGATGACCCACGCGTAGCGTCCGTCGACGAGGCCCTTCACGGCCCGCTCCATCTGGGCCGGCGTGCGCGGGGGCTCGACGGCGATGGTCGGCACCTCACAGGGGATCGCCCCGTAGGCGCGGAGCCGGGCGCTCATCACGCCGGCCTGCTCCTTGGTGCGGGGAACGAGCACCTTCCACCCGTAGAGCGGACGGTTCTCCCACCAGCTCAGCTTGTCGCGCTGGGTCACCCCGCCACCGACGGTCAGCACGACCCGACCGGTGAAGCCGAGCGCGGCCGCGACGAAGCTGTCGACGGTGGAAGTCGTCGTGTACTGCGTCTCTCCGGTGCCGTCGCCGGTCACGCCCACCGCGGTCGTACCGTCGACGCCCGCGGCGAGCAGGCCGTCGCGGATGGCCGCCAGATCACCGGCGTCCACGGCGAGCGCGAGCGAGCCACGACCGATCGCCGCCGCCAGCGCCTCGAAGTCGAGCGCCGCGACGTCGTCGACATCGGCCACGGTCCGTACGCCGGGCAGCGGCACGCCGGCGTAGGTCGCGACGCCCTCGGCCTGACCGACCCCGGGGACGACCTCGAAGTGCACGGCGGTGCGGGCCACCGCCTGCACCTCCTTGACCACGGCGTCGTGACCGAACGGGTCGCCAGCGACCAGATGCACGGCGGAGAGCCCGGAACGGGCGGCCGAGATGAGCATCTTGGCGACATCGCCCGGCACCCCCTCGGCGGGGCTGAACTGCGCGTCGTCCTTGGCCTCGCCGCGGATCGCGTCGAGCAGGGACTCGGGCACGCCACGGTCGTAGATCACCTGGTCGGCCTCGACCAGGGCGTCATGCGCCCGGCGAGTCAGCAGGCCCGGGTCGCCGGGACCTGCCCCGACAAACGCGATACGGCCTACGGGCTTACGGGTGCGGGTCATTCTGTGCTCCCCAGTTGCTGGGCTTGCGCGCCGGAAGGCATGGGCGCGACAAGGATCGTGTCGGCGCCGGCGTCGAGGAGATCGGTGGCGAGTGCCTTGCCGATCTCCGCCGCGTCGGCGGGCGTACCGGTGCGGGACAGTCGGATGTCGCGAGCGCCATCCGGGCTGATCACCGCCCCGCGCAGATAGATCTCGTCACCGTGGTCGCCCTCGGCGAGTTCGGCGAACGCGGCGACCGGTGCACTGCATCCAGCCTCCAGGGTCGCCAGCAACGCCCGTTCCGCGGTGACCGCGGCCCGGGTCGGTGCGTGGTCGAGTGCCGCCAGCAGCTCGACCAGGTCGGTGTCATCGGCCCGGCACTCCACCGCGAGCGCACCCTGGGCGGGGGCCGGCAGCATCAGCATCGGGTCGAGGGTCTCAGTGATCTCGTCGGCGCGTCCGAGCCGGGCCAGTCCGGCGCGGGCGAGCACGACCGCGTCGAGATCGGCATCCGGGCCGGAAACGCGGCGGATCCGGGTGTCAACGTTGCCTCGAATCGGCGTGACCTGCAACTGCAGGCCGAGAGCGTGCAGTTGCGCGATGCGGCGCAGCGCCCCCGTGCCGATCGTGGCGCCCGGCGGCAGCTCGTTCAGAATCCGTCCGTCGCGCGCGATCAGCGCGTCACGCGGGTCCTCACGCGGCGGCACCGCGGCGATGTGCAGGCCCGGGTGGGCCGCGGTGGGTAGGTCCTTGTACGAGTGGACCGCGAAGTCGATCTCCTTGGCGCCGAGCGCGTCGCGCAGGGCCGAGACGAAGACCCCGACACCGAGCGCGGCCACCGGCGCGGTGGAGCGGTCGCCGGCGGTCACAATTTCGACCAGTTCGACGTCGCGCCCGGTCGCCGCGCGCAGCGCGTCGGCGACGTGCTGGGACTGGGCCATCGCCAGCGCGCTGCCCCGGGTGCCGAGACGTAGCGCGGTCACCGTTCACCTCCGAGATCGGGCACGACATCGGCGCCGGACGTCTGGGGCACCTCCAGGTCGAACAGCTCCCGCAGCAGCGCCGCGTACTGGTCACCGCCGGGTTCGGCGGCGAGCTGGCGTACCCGCACCGTCGGCGAGTGGAGCAGCCGCTGCACCACCCGGTGGACGGTGTGCGCAACGTCCGCCCGCTGCTCGTCGGTGAAGTCCGGCCGACGCTGCGCCAGCCGGCGGAGCTCGGCGGTGACCACATCGTCGGCACGGCCACGCAGAGCAGCCACGGTCGGGGCGACGTCGGCGCCGCGCAGCCAGGTGAGGAACGCCTCCACCTCGGCGACGACGATCTGCGTCACGGCTGCCGTGTCGGCGGCGGCCGGAGCCTCGGTCACCGCGTCGGCCAAGCCGTCGATGTCGACCACGAGGACGCCGGGCAGATCGGCCACGGCGGCGTCGACGTCGCGCGGCACGGCGAGATCGAGAAGGACCAGCGGCGCGTCGCGGCGCGCCCGGTCCCCGCCCGCACGTCGCCGCTCGAGCGCGGCGGCGACGACCTCACGGGTCAGCACGGGCTCGGTCGAGGCGGTGGCGGCGACCACGACGTCCACGGTCGACAGGGCGGCGGTGAGCTCGTCGATGGGGAGGGCGGTGGCCCCGTACGCCTCGGCGAGCCGGACGGCCCGGTCGGTGCCACGGTTGGTCACGGCGAGCGACCCGACGCCGAGCCGGGAGAGCGTGGCGACGGAGAGGGCTCCCATCGCGCCGGCCCCGACGACGAGCGCGGGCCGTCCGGTCAGGCCGCCGTCGAACTGCGTGGCGGCGACGTCGAGCGCCGCGGTGACGACGCTCTGGCCGGCGCGGTCGATGCCGGTTTCGGCGTGGGCCCGCTTGCCGACGCGCAGCGCCTGCTGCATCAGCTCGTGGAGCAGTCGTCCGGCGGAGTCGGCTTCCGTCGCCGCGTGGTAGGCGTCGCGGAGCTGGCCGAGGATCTGCGCCTCGCCGACGACCATCGAGTCGAGGCCGGCGGCGACCCGGAAGGCGTGCTCCACCGCCGCGCCCTCGTAGTGCACGTAGAGGTGGTTGGCGAGCTCGGCCGGGGCGGCGCCGGCCTGGGCGGCGAGCACCGCGCAGACGTCGCCGAGACCACCGTGGAAGCCGGTGACCGCGGCGTAGACCTCGACCCGGTTGCAGGTGGAGACGACGACGGCCTCGCGGACGTATGGCTGGGCGAGCAGTCGGCCCAGAGTGGCGGTGAGCTCGCCGGGGGCGACCGCCAACTGCTCCAGCATGGCGACCGGGGCGGTGCGGTAGGACGCGCCGACGACGAGAAGGTTCACGAGCCGACCGCCTCGGCTGTCCCGGCGGGCTTGGTGCCGCCGGCCGGGCGGCGCAGGCCCTTGGCCGCCGCGTCCTCCGTGCCGGTGCCGGCGAACACTCCCGGCAACGCGGTCAGCGACGCCTTGCGGTGTTCGTGGAAGGAGAGGATCTGCAGCTCGATCGCCAGATCGACCTTGCGCACATCGACTCCCTCGGGCACGCCGAGCACGCAGGGCGCGAAGTTGAGGATGCTGGTGACGCCGACGGCGACCAACTGGTCGGCGACGCCCTGCGCGGCGGCCGCCGGCGTGGCGATCACTCCGATCGCGATCGACTCCTCGGAAGCGATCTGCTCCAGCTCGTCGATGTGGCGCACGACGAGCCCGTTGATCTCCTCGCCGACCTGGGCGGGGTCGGCGTCGATAAGGGCCGCGATGCGGAATCCGCGGCTGGCGAAGCCCGCGTAGCCGGCGAGAGCGTGACCGAGATTACCGACGCCGACGAGGGCGACCGCCCGGCGTTGTGTGAGTCCGAGCACGTATTCGATCTGCTCGATCAGGAGATCGACGTCATAACCCACACCACGGGTGCCGTAGGAGCCGAGATGCGAAAGGTCCTTGCGCAATTTCGCGGAATTGACTCCGGCGGCGGCGGCGAGTCCTTCGCTGGAGACGGTGTCGTGGCCGGACTCCGCGAGATTGTGCAGGGCTCGCAGATATTCGGGCAGCCGCGCCACCGTCGCCTCAGGGAGGTCCGGAAGCGCCGGAACGGCACCGGCTCGGCCGGACGCGCCTGGGCGGTGCTGACTCATGTGACTCCGTGCGGTGCGATCCTCGACCTGCCGGCCCGGCCGGTCGCTGCGGGTGCCCCTGCGGCGACTGCCGTAACCGGCTGTGCTAGCAGGGTTCGTCGGGGTATCAGAGTATTCGCTTGTGAAGGCGTGCACAAATCGCGATCTTGATCGATCGCGGCAGCGGTTCACCAGGCCCTCCGTTCGCATGATCCCCGGAAGCAGCGGAGCGGGCCCGGTTTCGCGATTATTGCCTAATTCCGACTTGTCTGACCGCGAGTATGCGCGGTCGCGCTCCCAGCCTGCCAATTGTCGCCGCTCACTACCCGTGCTCCAGTAGCCCGACAATGGCGTCCGCACCGCGCCGCCACCACACGCCCCGTCCGACGACGGGGCACACGGACGAGATGCCGCCCGCGTCCGGCGCGTGCCCATCGCACGGTAGGGGCAGCCCTACCGTGAACAGGCCCGCCGAAGCACGCGCGGAACATCTTCACCAAGCTCCGGCTGCCTCCCGATGAGGAGCAGCACCGCCGCGTGCTCGCCGTCCTGACCTACCTGCGCGGCTGAGCCGCGGCGAGCGCCACGGCTCCGGTCAGGGTGTCGGCCACCGGCCACCCCGACGCGCGCAACCGATCGGGGTCGGTGAAGCCGCCGGCGTAGAGCACACAACCCGCCCCCACCGACTCGGCGGCGTCCGCGTCGTCGAGCGAGTCGCCGATCAGCACCGCCGAGCGTCCGTCCACATCCAGCGCATCGAGATGCCGGGCAAGATGTTCCGCCTTGCGGTCGCCGCCGACGGCGGCCCGTAGCCCGTCGACGCGCCGGAACGACGCGGCCAGGCCGTACGCCTCGACGACCGGCACCAACTCGTCGTGGAACCACATCGACAGCAGCGACTGGGTGCCGCTCCACGACTGCATCGCCGTCGTCGCGTCGTCGGCGAGCTCGCAGGTCGTCAGCCCGTTCCGGTACGCGTCATGAAAGATCATGTCGAGCCGGCCGAACTCGTCGGTGTCCACCGCCCGTCCCAGCACCTCCGCGTAGTAGGCGGAGACGGGGCGACGGAACTGGACGCGGTGCTCGGCGGCGGTGACAGTGGGGCCGGCCACGCTGGCGAACGCGACATTGGTCGAGGAGACCACCAGGTTCAGGTCGTTGAGCAGGGTGCCGTTCCAGTCCCAGACGAGGTGGGTGGGTGCCGATGCCATCGGGGCACCATACGCGGCGGACGCGCGCGGGGTCACCGCGGTTCGGATGAGCGCAGGTCGCGCAGCAACCGCTCCTCTTCCACCCGCCAGTACCCGTGCTCCCTGCCGTCGAGGAGGACGACCGGCAGCCGCTCTCCGTACTCGCGTTCCAGCTCGAGGTCGCCGGTCACGTCCACCTCGACCCATTCGTCCCCGGTGGCGGCCGCCACCCGTGCGATCGCCTCCTTGGCGTCGTCGCAGAGATGGCACCCGGGCCGGGTGATCAGGGTCAGTCGGGCGTCACTCACCTGCACCGCGCTCCTCCGGTCGCGTGCTCGCGCCGGGCTCCGCGTTCGACGCGGTCCTCAGCATGCTCTTGCGCACCTTGCCGATCGCCGAGTGGGGCAGGGTGTCGACGAACTCCACGGAGCCGGGGCACTTGAACCGGGCGAGGTTGCGCTCACAGTGCCGCAACACCTCCTCCTCGGCGACCGTGCTCCCCGGCGTCCGGACCAGATAGACCTTGACCGCCTGCCCGGTCTGCGGATCGGGCACCGCGAGGGCCGCCGCCTCGGCCACGCCGGGGTGTGTCTGCAGCACCAGTTCGATCTCACGGGGATAGACGTTGAACCCGTTGACGAGGATCAGCTCCCGCAACCGGTCGACCAGGAACAGGTCCCCGTCGAGATCGGCGTAGGCGATGTCGCCGGTCGCCCACCAGCCCTCGGCGTCGGGCCCGTCCCGCCCGTCCGGCCAGTAGCCGGAGAAGAGGTTGGCGCCGCGGACGACAATCTCGCCGGGGTCCGTGCCGAGGGACTCCACGTCGAGGTCCCAGCCGTCCTCGTCGTCCAACTCCGGGCCGGCCGCGCCGTCCCGCCACAGCTCCCCGCCATCCGGGCCGAGCAGCCGCAGTTCGACCCCGGGGATCGGCCGCCCGATCGAGCCGATCTTGGCCTGCGGGCTGGCCAGGGTCGAGGTGAGCACCGGCGCGGTCTCGGTCAGGCCGTACCCGACGAAGACGGGCTGCCCGGTCAGCTCGGTGAACCGCGCCGCGACGGGCGCCTCGAGCGGCGCGGCGCCGCAGACCGCGACCCGCAGCGAGGTCATCGGCGCGGCCGCCGGCAACGACGACCACGCGGCGAACATGGACGGCACCCCGATGACGGCGGTGACCTGGTGCCGGCCGATGGCGGCCAGCGCCTCGGCGGGATCGAACCGGTCGATCAGCACGCCGCAGGCGCCGTGGTAGGCGATGGCGCCGAGCCCGCTGTTCAGCCCGTAGGCGTGGAACAGCGGGAGCGCGAGCAGTAGCCGGTCGTCGCGACCGACGACGGGGGGTTCGATGCGGGCGAGTTGCGCGTGGTTCGCCAGGAGGGCGCGGTGCGAGAGCATCGCCCCCTTCGGCCAGCCCTCCGTGCCGGAGGTGTAGAGCAGGACGGCGAGGTCTCCGGCGTCGGTGACGGCGGCGGGACGCGGTGGCCCGCCGGGCGCGGCGGGCAGCGCCGTGTGCACGGCGGAGAGCGCCGGCAGGTCGTCACGGAACCCGGTGAGCAGTTCGCGCACCTGCTCGGTGCAGATCAGCTGCGCGGCGCCGGAATCCGCGAGCACGTGCCGCAGTTCGCGCGCGGTGAAGGCCGGATTCACCGGTACGGCGACCAGCCCGGCCCGCAGCGTGGCGAAGAACGCGACGGCGAAATCGGGCGAGTTGGGCAGTGCGATCGCGATCCGGGGCGGCTGGCCGTCGTCTGGGGGCGCGAGTTGGGCCAGCGCGTACGCGACCTCGTCGATCCGGATGTCCAGTTCGCCCCAGGTGATCGTCCGGTCGTGCCAGATGAGGGCCGGTCGGTGGGCGCCGGTGGCGGCTGCGCGACGTACCCGTTCGGCGAGATTGCCGGTGGGTTGGTCGATATCGGGGGCAGTGGGGGGTTGCTGCACGATCGATGAGTCTGACACAGCGGACGCCCCGGCTCATCCTCCTGGCTCGGTGCCGGGTCCTCATGGCGCAGGCGCGACTCGCCGAACGGAGCGGGTCCCCGCCCGTTCCGGTGATCCGGCCTTGCCTGGATGAGTCGAACGCGCCGTTTAGTAGCCACCGCCGCACAGGGTGTGCGACACGAAAGGTTGCGTTAAGGAAATGATTCAGCTCTGTGTAACGGACTCCACACGTGTGGGTGACGTTGGCCCTATCATCACGAGGGTCGGGCCACCCGTTTTGCTGTGAGTCGACACCCCTCAGCCCGAGGAGGCCGCTGTGCCCGTTAAGACACCGCACCAGCACCTCGAGGGTGTGTGTCGTCATGTGGCGCACCCCGCCAGAGCGTTGTCGGAACGCGACAGCGTGAGCGCCCATCCCAGCAGAAACGGTGCCGGGTCCCCGGGCCGCGCCGCGCTCGCCCGCGGGTGGGCGGAGGAGGGTCAGTGACGGGATACGCCCACGCCGGCGAGTTTGTCAGCCACGACGTGCAGTCAGCACGGAACGCCCTCACCGATGGACTGCACGCCCTGAGAGGGTCGATGAACGAGATGGTGAGCCTGGCGGTACGCGGCGACGGCAACAGCAAGCGGATCCGCAACCGACCGCACCCCAACGAGACGCCGTCCCGGCACACGCCGCCCGGGAGCAACGCCAAGTCCGTGGGAGGACGCGTCGCCGCTCCGGCCCGGCCGGTCATGCCGACCCAGCCCGGCCCCGTCCAGACGCCGACCGAGCCCGTCGTGCGCCCCCGCGCCGCCGACACCGACACGGCCATCCTGCCGGCGGTGCCGGCGACGGAGGAGTCGACGGGGTCAGGTAAACCACCGACCGGATATCCGGACCGTCCGCACCCGTCGGATCCGGCGACCGAGGTCTGGACGCTGGTCGAGCGCGCGCAGGCGGGCGAGGCCGAGGCCTTCGGCCTGATCTACGACCGGTACGTCGACACCGTCTTCCGCTTCGTCTACTTCCGGGTCGGCAACCGGCAACTGGCGGAGGACCTCACCTCGGACACGTTCCTGCGCGCCCTCAAGCGGATCGGCAGCTTCACGTGGCAGGGACGGGACCTCGGCGCCTGGCTCGTGACCATCGCCCGCAACCTCGTGGCCGACCACTTCAAGTCGGGCCGCTACCGACTGGAAGTTACTACCGGTGATGTTCTCGACGCGGACCGCGAGGATCGGGGGCCGGAGGGGAGCCCCGAGGCGGCCGTCGTGGACCACATCACCAATGTCACTTTGTTGACAGCGGTGAAGCAGCTCAACCCCGAGCAGCAGGAATGCATCGTGCTCCGTTTCCTGCAGGGGTTCTCGGTCGCCGAAACCGCACAGTCCATGGGCAAGAACGAGGGAGCCATCAAGGCGCTGCAGTACCGGGCCGTCCGCGCCCTCGCCCGGCTGCTTCCGGATGGGTTCCAGTCGTGAGCGGTCCGGCCCGTGCCGGCATCACCCTCACTCTTCGTAATTATTTTGCGGAGTCACCCGTAACCGGTGCCATCCATCGCCCGTTTGTTGGGATGCGACCGGCGGTGGCCCTGGGATTTCCGCAGGCCAGGACACGCCGGGCACGTGTCTCGGGTCCGGCTACGCCGGGCCGGGCCGGGCCTCGGTCGCACCGGCCGGCGAGCACGCCGGCCGCATAGTCGTGACCAGCGAAGGGAGGTGTCCGCAGTGAGCACGCTCATCTTCTATCGCCGACGGGCCGAGCGCCTCGCGCAACTTCTTGACGAGGCCGACGGCGGCCGACGTCACCATGTGCGCGACCGCGTTGACGAGGATCTTGCCGAGCTTGTGGCGGTCGGGCACCGCGTATCCGCACTCCGGCCTTCGATCGAGGCCGAAGCCGAGCCCGACTTCCGCGCCGGCCTGCGGGCGATGCTGATCGCCACGGCCGAGCGTGACGGCATCGGCGTGACGGCGGAGCCGGAGGCCGAGGCCGAGGCCGAGGTGCGCCGGAGCGGACGCCAGCGCTCCCGCACGGGGCTCACCGCCCAACGGGCACGCGCCCGCGGCGCCATCGTCGTCGGCGTCGTGGCGGGCGCCATCGCGGTCTCGGGGATGTCGGCGGCGAGCGAGAACGCCGTGCCGGGCGACGCCCTCTACGGGGTCAAGCGCTCCACCGAGCGCGCCCAACTCGCGCTGGCGAGTTCAGATCTTTCCCGCGGACAGCTCTCCCTCGACTTCGCGCGCACCCGGCTCGCCGAGGCAAAGACCGTACGACACGACAGCGTCGGCTTCGGGGCGGTCCTCAACGACATGGACGCCGACACCCGCCAGGGCGTGAAGTTGATGACGACGTCCGCGATGCAACGCAAGGACAAGGCCGCGCTCGACGCGATCGACACGTTCCTCACCGGGCAGCGACCGGTCGTCGCCGGCCTGGTCGACGGGGCGACCGAGGCCAACCGGAAGCGGGCTCTCGCCTCGCTCGCGCTGCTGGACTCGATCCACGACCGCGGCGACCAGCTCCGGCACACGCTCTCCTGCGGCCCGGAGGCCTCGGCCGGCACCGATGAGCTCGGGCCGCTGCCGAGAAGCTGTGCGATGGCGGCCCCGCCGTCCCGCGCGCAGCGGCAGCAGAGTCAGACCCCGCCGGCTGCGGACACCGCCGAGAAGGCCGGGCCGACGGCGACGACCGACAGCCCGACGCCGGGTTCGGACGCGACTACCCCGCCGAGCAACGCGCCGAGCCCCGACGACCAGCCGAGCGACAGCACCGACGAGGGCGTGCTCGGCGGCCTCGGCCGGCTGCTGAGTGACATTCTCGACTGAGCTGAATGAGCACCGCGTCGACCGGGGCTTCTGACATTCCTGTCAGAAGCCCCGGTGCCGCGTAGGGCGGCGTCAACGGCGCGCCGGCGCCCCGCGGGACGCAACGCAGGTATGTGGCGGCGGAGCCGGCTACCCTCGCGGAAGGCGTCGAACTGTTCGAGTAGAGGGAGGTCCGGGCGTGGCCCGCACCCGAAAGGTGACCGTCAGCACGGACGCGTACGGTCACACCGCCGGCTGGGCCGCGACCGAGCTGGAGGAGGCCCTGGCCGTCCCCCCGGATCCGACAGCGGCGGCCTTCTTCGACGTGGACAACACGATGATGCAGGGCGCCTCCATCTACTGGTTCGCCCGTGGCCTCGCCGCCCGCAAGTACTTCACCAGCGGCGACCTCGCCCGTTTCGCGTGGCAACAGCTGCGGTTCCGGGTGCTCGCCACCGAACACGCCGGCGACATGTCGCAGGCGAAGGAGGCCGCGCTGGCCTTTGTGGCGGGCTGGCGGGTCGACGATGTGGAGCGCCTCAGCGAGGAGATCTTCGACGAGCTGATGGCGCCGCGCATCTGGGGTGGCAGTCGCGCGCTGGCTCAGCTGCACCTCGACGCCGGACAGCGGGTCTGGCTGGTCAGTGCGGCGCCGGTCGAGATCGGTCGGGTCATCGCGCAGCGGTTGGGGCTGACCGGCGCGATCGGCACGGTCGCCGAGATCGAGGACGGCGCCTATACCGGTCGGCTCGTCGGTGACCTCATGCACGGTCCCGCCAAGGCCGACGCGATCGCCCAGCTCGCCTCCGTCGAAGGGCTCGACCTCACCCGTTGCACGGCCTACAGCGACTCGTCCAACGACATCCCGATGCTTTCCGCGGTGGGGCACGCGGTGGCCGTGAACCCGGACAGTGCGCTCCGCCGCGAGGCGCGGGACCGGGGCTGGGAGATCCGCGACTTCCGCACCGGGCGTAAGGCGGCGAAGATCGCCGTACCGTCGACGGCCGCCGCCGGCCTCGTGGTCGGAGCGGTCACCGCCGGCCTTGCGCTGCGCCGCCGCCGACGGCTGGGCCGATGACGGTGACGGTCGCTCCCGCCGCTGCCGACGGCGACGCCCCGGATCCCGTCCGCCGGGGAGGTCGCTGGCGTGCCGTCGGTCTCGTCGCCGCGTTGGCCGCCGCCGGCGCGCTGATCGCACTTCCGTCGACCCGCCCGGTGCGGCCCGCCGCGGCGGAGACTCTCACGCTCGCCCGGGTCTGGCCCGACGCGAAACCGGCCGAGATTCCCGGTGCCCTGTCGGACGGGCCCGCCTACGCTCCACTGTTCATGCTGGACGCGGGCGCGTCGGTGGGCACGGCCCCCAGCCCGGACGGAAGCCAGCTCCGGCTGGTGTTGCGCGGCGCCGACGGCCGGCTCCGGGAGCTGCGTCGTCTCCCGATCGCCGCCTCCCCGCAGTACGTCGGATTCGTCGTCACCGGCGACGACCTCGCCTGGGCCGAACTGGTCTCGGACGGCGCCGGCCTGGGCCACACCGAAATCTGGGCGGGGAACATCCGGACCGCTGTCCCGCCCCGGCGACTGACCGCCGACACCGGGGACGTCGCCTTCTTCAACTCGCAGTACGACATGGTCGCGAACGACGGCCGGGTCTACTGGCTGGCCGTGCCCCCCGCGGCGACGCAGGGCGCGACCGAGCTGCGTTCGGTGGCACTCGCGGGCGGAGACGTCACGACGCGCACCGAGCCCGGGCAGTGGGCGCTCTCCGCGTGGCCGTGGCTGGTCAGCGCCGGCAGCGGGCAGACCGGGCCGGTTCAGCTCCGCGACCTCGTCGCGGACAAGCTGATCAAGGTGAACGCGGCGCCGACCGAGCTGGTCACCTGCAGCGCGACGTGGTGCCGCGTGCTCATCCTTGCCGGCGACGGCCCCTCGCGGCTCGACCTGATGCGGCCCGATGGTTCCGACCGGCGGCAGGTCGCGGGAGGCACCGCGACGGCCTCGGTGATGGATGTGGCGCTGCTCGACCGCTTCGAGGTGCTGTCGCTGGCCGACGCGCAGACCGCCGTGTCGACGAAACAGCAGCTGGCGCTCTACGACATCGGGCGCAAGCGGACGGTCGTGGTGGCGGAGGGGGTGGGGAGCGTGCTCACCCGGGCCGGCGTGCTGTGGTGGTCGACCGGAGACAACGAGACGATGACGTGGCACGCGCTCGACCTGCGCGCCCTCGACTGACCGGCCGCGGCCGTCCACCCCAGCCCGCTCGTCCGTGACCGGGGCGGTCAGGGGGCGAACGGGTCGGGACGCCGCTCGAGGAGGCGGTGCAGCGCCTGCTGGATCGTCTCGCGCACCTGGTCGGAGAGGTTGAAGACGACCATCGGATCGTCCGCCTGGTCCATCAGGTCCGCGGTGGGGATCGGTGGACAGAACTGGATCAGCCACTTGCTCGGCAACGGCACGATCCCGAGCGGCCCCAACCAGGGGAACGTGGGCGTGACCGGGAAATAGGGCAGGCCGAGCAGTCGGGCCAGCGGCTTGACGTCGGCGAGCATCGGGTAGATCTCCTCGGCGCCGACGATCGCCACGGGAATGATGGGAGTGCCGGTGCGCAGCGCCGCCGAGACGAAACCACCCCGGCCGAAGCGCTGCAGCTTGTATCGCTGCGAATAGTGCTTGCCGACGCCCTTGAAACCCTCCGGAAAGACGCCGACGAGCGCGCCGTCGCCGAGCAGCCGCTCCGCGTCCGGGTTGCAGGCGACCGTGCCGCCGGACTTGCGCGCCAACTCCGATACGACCGGCATCCGGAAAACCAGGTCGGCGCCGAGCAACCGCAGATGACGCCGCTCAGGATGCCGGTCGTGCAGCGCCGCCGAGAGCATCAGGGCATCCAACGCCACCGTGCCGGAGTGGTTCCCCACGACCAGCCCCGCCCCGTTCCTCGGCAGGTTCTCCACCCCGAACACCTCGGTGCGGAACCAGTCGCGGTAGAGCAGTCGGAGAATCGGATGGAACACGTGCTCGCTCAGGTCGGCGTCGAAGCCGAACTCGTCCACCTCGTACTGGCCGGCGAGACGGCGCCGCAGGAACGCGAGCCCCGACGCGATCCGCCGGTCCCAGACGTCGCCCGGCTGGTCGGCCACGGCCGGATCGATCGGCGGCGCCGGCCGCTGCCCGTTGCGCGATGCGCCGTCGGCGATGGCGTCGCCGGGATTGGCCGGAGGGAGGACGATCCGCTTGCCGTTGACCGGCGGCGAGCCGTCCCGGGCGGTGTTGTCCGAACGCGGCCCGCGTCGCGGTTCCGCACCTCGCTCGCTCATGATCGCTCCTCGACCGCGGCCCGAACCCGACGGATTCCGTCGAGGATCGCCTGTTCGGCCGCCGCGAGTTGATCGGCGCGCACGACCGTCCCGCCAGCGTGTCCGCTGATGAAGTCGTCGAAGGCCGCGGCGGTGGAGCGCGGGGTGAATCCGTACTCGTTGATCAGCCTGGTGGTGTCGACGACGCGGCCGTGCACGAAGAGGTCGACCTGGTCGAACCCGTAGCGCCCGACGCTGAGGCTGCGGGCGAACCCGGCGGCAGCCGAGAGCCCCGGCTCGAGAACGGGCACGGCGACCCGACCCGCGCGCCGGATGGCCTGGGACAGCGCCAGCACCCCGGCGCCCGCCACGTTGTAGGTGCCGCCATGCTCCTCGGTCACCGACCGGTGCAGCACCTCGAGCGCGTCATCGACGTGCACGAACTGCAGCCGGGGGTCACGGCCGAGCACGGTCGGCACGACCGGCTGGGCGAAGTAGCGGGTCAACGTCGTGTCGATCGTCGATCCGACGAACGGTGCGAAGCGCAGCACGGTGGCGGTGATCTCGGGACGGCGGCGGCGGAAGCCGCGCACGTACCCCTCGATGTCGAGGATGTCGCGGGCGAACCCGCCGCGCGGCACCTCACGCGGCTCGGTCTCCTCGGTGAAGACCGCGGGGTCGCGGAACGAGGCGCCGTACGCCGCGGTGGACGACCTGATCACCAGCTTGCGCAGCCGCGGCGCCTGCTGACAGGCGGCGAGAAGCTGCATCGTGCCGATGACGTTCTGCTCTTTCATCGCCGTCCGGCCACCGTGCTGCTGATCGGGAGCGGTGAGCACGGCCAGGTGGACGACGGCCTCGGCGTGCAGGTCGGCGATGATCGTGCTCGCCGATCCGAGGTCGGCGAGCACCCGCTCGACACCGCCGAGCAGAGCCACGAGCTCGGGCCCGGGTTCGACCGCATCGACGCCGACGACCCGACGGATTCGCGGGTCGGCGGCGAGCCGGGCGGCGACCCGCGCCCCGAGGGGCCGGCTGATGCCGGTGACGACGACGGTCCCCGGAGCGTCCGGGGACCGGTCGACGGTCAACGTCTCCCCCCGGCGGACCGGCATGGACCGAGGCAGAGGTGCCGCGATCTCATATGGGCCTCCGGGGGTCGACAGGAAGTCGGCAGTTCGCGGGCCGGGTCAGCGCCCGGCCGCGCTCACTTGCCGAGACGGCGACGCTGGACGCGGGTCTTGCGCAGCAGCTTGCGGTGCTTCTTCTTGGCCATACGCTTGCGGCGCTTCTTGACCACAGAGCCCATACGACAGCCCTTTCAACGAACGTGCGGGTCGGACCGGAAGTCACGGTGACGTGACGCCGGCAACCGATCTGGACAGCGGACCGGACCCGCATGGGGGCGTGGAACCACCCGGGGTGTGGTCACGGTCGGGCTCCAGGGTAGCCCGACCGTCTCATCAGCACCAACGCGACCCCATGGACCTCAGTCACCATGTGCGGCCGGGCCGGGTCGCCGTTCGCGTTCCGCGGACCGGCCGTCAGGCCGACTCCTGGAACGCCCCCCGCAGATATTCGTGCACCGCGCGCTCCGGCACCCGAAACGACCGCCCGACCCGCACCGCGGTGAGCTCACCGGAGTGCACCAGGCGGTAAACGGTCATCTTCGACACCCGCATCACGGTCGCCACCTCGGCGACCGTGAGGAACTTGACCTCCGACAGCCTGCCCTCGGACTGTGGTGATCCGGTCATGGCTCACCGACCCATCCCATCCCCGGCACGTGCCGCCCGACGGGATGCTTCCGCGCCGAAGCGGGCAACGCGCGTGTTACCAGTACGGTAGCGGTGCCGCTGTGACCGCCGCGACGCGTTCGGCTACTTGATCACGATCAGTCAAGTCGCCACACCGCGGCGCTCCGCCCCGGTCAGGTGCGCGGAAGGGGTACGGCCTGCGGCGTCCGGTGGTCCCGGCGGCACCACCGGAACCACCGGACGGGAGCCCCGAAACGCTTCCGGACGCGCACGGGGCTCCGCACTGGGAGCACGCCCACTATCTCAGGTCTGTGCCGCGCGGCCGGCACGGCCGTCGCCGTCTACCCGGCGGCCGCGCGGACGTACGTCACACAATCGTCGTGCAGCGCCGGCCATTCCTCACCGAACACCTGCCGGGCCACCTCGTCCAGCGTCCGCCCGCCGTGTACCACCGCCTTGAAGAAGGCCAGCACCTGCCGCTCACCGAAGCGGTCGACAAGATGGCGGACGGCGAGGTAACCCACCCCGTACCGGGCGGCCACCTCCCCGGCGTCGGCCGCGGCTGAGGGTTCGGCCGTGTTCAGCCGACCGTTCCATCGGCTCGTCCGGAGCAACCCGCGCAGTTCGGTGAGACCGTCGTACCGGCTCACCGGTCGGCCGCCGGCGCCCGCCAGCTCGGCCACCCCCTCGACCAGCCACCAGGTGGCGCCGTCGCGGTAGCCCCGCCCCGGCAGTGAGGCGGCGTGCGTCATCTCGTGTCGGAGCAGATCCCCGACGAGCGTGCTGTGGAGCCGGTCGCCGTTGAGCACCACCTCGTAGTGGTTCCCCCCGACCGGCACCGCGTAGCCTGCCGTCCACCCCGGACGATCGCCGCCGTACCACCGCTCCCACTCCGTCCGGCCCGCGTAGAAGACGCGGTACCGGTCCGGGGGCGAGCCCTCGGCGGCGTAGCGATCGGCGACCGCCGCCGCCTGCTCGGCCTCCTTCAGCAGCCCGGCGAGGCGCGACCGGTGCGCCGGGGTCGTCGCGACCAGCGTGCGTGCCCCGACGGCGACGACCAGGTCGCTCGCCTCCCAGGGCCGCGGCCCGTCCTGTCCGGATACCGAGGGTTCGACCGCGACCATGCGCAGTTGTCCCGCCGCGGCGACCCAGCGGCTCCCCTGCACGACGGGGCCGGTACGGCAGGAGGGCAGCACGAAGCAGTGCTCGTAGCTCGCCAGCGTCCGCCACTCGACGCCACCTTGGCCGTTCTCGATCCGCACCGGCGCAGTGCTGATCTGCGGTTTCCAGGCGGTCACCTGCATGGCCCGCAGCGAGTGGTACTGCCGTTTCAGGTCGGCGGCGGCGGGCGACGCCGGATCGGCCACCGCGAGAAACCCGCGCTCGTCGCCGCGGAGCAGGGCGGCGGCCTGCTGGTTGAGGAGCTCGCCGATCCGCTCGCCCAGCCAGGCCTGCGTGACTGAGCCAGGGTCACCGGGGTGGGGGCTGCGCGCCGGGAGGGGGGTGCCCCTGCCGGCGGCGAACGCGGGAACGGGCAGCCGGTCGGCATAGGTCACCGCCAGCCCGGCCAGGATGGCGCAGGCGAGCAGCGTCGACACCAGGCCGAGCCAGAGTCGGCACCGCCGGCCGGGCGGCCGGCCACCTTCCCCGTCGGTCACTGCCGGAGGGTACGACCCGCCACCCACCGACGGAATCCGCCGTTCAGCCGGATGCGCTACTTCTTGGAGCTCAACGCACGGGCGAAGAACGTCAGGTTGGCGGGGCGCTCGGCGAGGCGGCGCATCAGGTAGCCGTACCACTGGCCTCCGTAGGGCACGTAAACCCGCACCGTGTAGCCCTCGCCGGCCAGCCGGGCGTGCTCCTCCGGCCGGATCCCGTAGAGCATCTGGAACTCGAACTCCTCCGGCGCGCGGTCGAACCACCGCGCCCGGTCCGCCCCGATCGTGATCAGTCGCGGGTCGTGGGTGGCGAGCATCGGATAGCCCTCGCCGGACATGAGGATGTTCATGCACCGCACGTACGACTTGTCGACCTCCAGCGCCGACTGGAACGCCACCGACTCCGGCTCCTTGTAGGCGCCCTTGCAGAGCCGCACCCGCGAACCGGCGGTGGCGAGCTCGCGGCAGTCCGCCTCGGTGCGGCGCAGATAGGCCTGGAGCACCGCGCCCGTGGTCGGGAAGTCGGTGCGCAGCTTGGTCAGGATGTCGAGGGTGGAGTCGGTGGTGGTGTGGTCCTCCATGTCGAGGGTCACCGTGGTCCCGACCTCGCTCGCGGCGCGGCAGATCGACTGCGCGTAGTCGTACGCCAGTTGGTCGTCGAACTTCTGGCCGAGCGCGGAGAGCTTGACGCTCACGTCGGCGCCCGCGGAGAGACCGGCGGCGGAGAGCGCGCCGAGCAGGGTGACGTATTCGTCCCGGACGGCGGTGGCCTGCTCGGGGATGACGGTGTCCTCGCCGAGATGGTCGAGGGTCACCGCCAGACCGCCGGCGGCGAGCTCGCGGGTTGCGCGCAGCGCGTCGTCGGTGGTGGCGCCGGCGACGAACCGGCGTACGACGTCCCGGCTGAACGGCGCCGTCGCGACGAGCCGCTCGACCCGGGATGACCGGGCGGCGGCGAGAATGACCGATCGGAGCATGAGGCGAGCCTAGCGCCCGCCACCCGCGCCGACCTGCGGGCGGTCAGGGCGGCGCGTGCCACGGTGGCGGGGCTCCGTGCTCTGGGAGCTCTATCCCGATCACCCGCTTCCTACCGCACTATGTGAATCCCCAAGACGGTGCATGAATCGTCTACGGTTGTCGGGTGAACTTCGATGCGTACGCGCGGACCGCCGTTGACCTCGTCAACGCTCCGCTGGACGACCTCGACGACCTGAAGGCGATCTTCACCGAAGACAACGCCTGGATGCGCGAGGAAATCGCCGACCGCGACGTGGCAACCTTCCGACGCGCGCAGAAACGCCTCCGGGACGTCTTCGAGTACGGCACCTCGGGCCGCGACGGCGACGCGGTGACCGAGCTCAACACACTGTTGGAAGCCTTCCCGGTGCAGCCACGCATCTCCGGGCACGACGCCAGCGACTGGCACATGCACGTCACCAGCCGGGGCGCCTCGGTCAGCGCCGAATACCTGGCGGGCGCCGTCTGGGGACTGTCGGTGTGGCTCTGCGAATACGGCAGCGCACGGTTCGGGGTCTGCGCCGACGACCGCTGCGGCAACGTCTACCTCGACACCTCGTCCAACTGCTGCCGCCGCTTCTGCTCCGAACGCTGCGCGACGCGGTCGCACGTGGCGGCGCACCGCGCGCGCAAGCGGGCCGCCGAGGAGCAGACCCTCACCGCCGTCTCCTGACGAACCGCGGCGCGCCCGCGTATCAGGGAACGCGGCGGTGCGGCCGGGAAGGCTCCGGCGCGGCGGGAACAGCGTCCGCGCGGCCGGAACTGGCCCTAGCGGACGGGGGCGGGGGCGGCGAGGTGCTGCCGGGCGAACTCCAGCGCGGCGCGCAGGTCCGCCTCGCGTACCGCCCGGCTCTTGGCGCCCCGGGTCGCGACCTCGACCGCGACCGCGCCGGTGAAGCCCCGACCGGCCAGCGAGGCGAGCAGTTCGGCGCAGGGCTGACTGCCGCGCCCCGGCACCAGGTGCTCATCACGCCCCTCACCGGTGCCGTCGCCGAGATGCACATGGGCCAGCCCGGCGCCCATCGCGTCCGCCATCTCCAGGGCATCGCTGCGCGAGGCCGCGCAGTGCGACAGATCGAGGGTGTAGGAGTCGTAGCCGGTGTCGGTGGGATTCCACCCCGGCACGTAGGGCACGAACTGCCGGCCGGCCATCCGCACCGGGTACATGTTCTCCACCGCGAACCGCACGTCCGGGTGGTGCGCCACCAGCCGGCTCAGCCCGGTCGCGAAGGACCGCGCGTAGTCGCGCTGCCAGGTGAACGGCGGGTGCACCACGACGGTCGGGGCACCCAGCGTCTCGGCGAGCACCGCGGCCCGCCGCAGCCGCTCCCACGGGTCGGGGCTCCACACCCGCTGCGTCACGAGCAGGCACGGCGCGTGAACGGAGAGAACGGGCACCCCGTAGTGGTCGGCGAGGCCGCGCAGCGCACCCGCGTCCTGGCTGACCGCGTCGGTCCAGACCATCACCTCGACGCCGTCGTAACCCAGGGTCGCGGCCATCTCGAAGGCCGCCGCCGTCGGCTCGGGGAAGACCGATGAACTGGACAGGAGGACCGGGACTCGGGAAGTCACGTGTGCCAGGGTAGCCCCACCCCGCGAAGCCCACCGGGACGAGCTGCCTCAAATCCACCTTATCTGCGGGTCAGGTCACGTCCCCTCGAGATGGTCCAGCCGCTGCAGAATCACCCCTTCGCGCAGCGCCCACGGACAGATCTCGAGGGTGTCCACGTCGAGCCGGCGCATCGCCGCCTCGGCCACCACCGCCCCGGCGAGCAGCTGGTCCGCCCGGCTCGCGCTCACCCCTTCCAGCTCGGAGAGCTGGCCCGGTGGAATGTGCCGGATAAAGCCGATCACCTGCCGCAGCCCGGTGCGGGTCAGGGTGCGCCGCACCCAGAGCCCGGCGCCCGACGGGGCCGCCCCGGCGAGCCGGGCCAGGGTCCGGAACGTCTTCGAACTGGCCACCGCGCGGTCCCAATCCACGCCGACGATCTTCTCCACCACCGGATCGAGCGTCGCGTCGACGTACTCCCGGAGCTCCTCGACCGCCCGCGCCGGCGGCGGCCCGGCGGTGGCCGGGCCCGCGGCGCGCAGCCGGCGGGTCAGCCGGCCGGCGCCCAACGGCACCGAGAGTGCGAGCTGCGGCTCCTCGTCGATGCCGGCGGCGATCTCCAGCGAGCCACCCCCGATGTCGAGGGCCAGCAGCCGCCCCGCGGACCAGCCGAACCAGCGGCGCACCGCGAGGAACGTCATCCGCGCCTCGTCCGCGCCCGAGAGCACCTGCAGGTGCACGCCGGTCTCGGCGCGGACCCGGGCCAGCACCTCGGCGGAGTTCGTCGCGTCGCGGACCGCCGAGGTGGCGAAGGCGATCAGGTCGGCGGCCTGCAGCCGGGCTGCCGCCTCCTTGGCGTTGGCGACCGACTCCACCAGCGCGTCCGCGCCGGCATCGCTGAGCTCGCCCTCCCGTCCGATCTGCTCGGCAAGGCGCAGCACCGCCTTCTCCGAATGGGCGGGCCACGGATGCGCGCCGTGATGGGCGTCCACCACCAGAAGGTGGACGGTGTTCGAACCGACATCGAGGACACCCAGTCGCATGGACAGAACCCTAGGCCAGCCGACCGGCGCCGCCACGTTCATCGGCCACGCCAGTCGTGTCCGGCGTACGCTGGCCGGGTGGTAAGCCGTGACGAGCTACGCGTACTGGTCGAAGAGCCCGATGAACCCCGCAGTCGGGAGGTTTCCCTTGATTTCCCCCGTGAATGGGTCGAATTCCTCGATCCCGCTGACGAGAAGCACCTGATCCGCGCGGATCTCACCTGGCTGCTCTCCCGGTGGACCTGCGTATTCGGCAAGGCGTGCCACGGCATCGTCCCCGGCCGCGCGGCCGACGGTTGCTGCTCGCACGGCGCGTTCTTCACCGACTCCGACGACGAGCAGCGGGTCCGTTCCGCCGCCAAGCGGTTGACTCCGGAGACGTGGCAGCACTACCGGCGCGGGTTCAAGAAGTACACGGAGCTGGACTCGATCGACGGGAAGAACCCGGCGCGCCGCACCGCCACCCAGTCCGACGACGGCCCCTGCGTCTTCCTCAACGACGCGAACTTCACCGGCGGGGGCGGGTGCGCGCTGCACGCCCAGGCTCTGCGCGACGGCGTGCATCCGTTGGAGTACAAGCCGGACGTCTGCTGGCAGTTGCCGGTCCGCCGCGACCAGGAATGGAGCAAGCGGCCGGACGGGACGAAGGTGCTGGTCTCGACGTTGACCGAGTTCGACCGCCGCGGCTGGGGCGCGGGCGGTCACGATCTGCACTGGTGGTGCACCTCTGCGCCCGAGGCGCATGTCGGGCGCGAAGCGCTGTACGTGTCGTACGAACCGGAGCTGACCGCCCTGATCGGCAAGACGGCGTACGGCAAGCTCGCCGAGCTCTGCGCAGCGCGGGCCCGGCGCGGTCTCGTGGCGCCGCATCCGGCGACGCCGCGGCGCACGCCCCCGCTCGCGCGCGGCGGCCGCGAGCCGGCCACGCCACCGCAGTCGTAACGCGAGGAAGGGCCCTTTGTCATGGCTTTCGCCGGACAAAGGGCCCTTCCTTCGTCTGTCACGGCTCGAACTTGTAGCCCAGCCCGCGGACGGTGACGATGTGCCGCGGCGCGGACGGCTCCGGCTCGACCTTTGAGCGCAGCCGCTTCACGTGGACGTCGAGCGTCTTCGTGTCGCCGACGTAGTCGGCGCCCCAGACGCGGTCGATGAGCTGGCCCCGGGTCAGCACCCGGCCCGCGTTGCGCAGCAGGATCTCCAGCAGTTCGAACTCCTTGAGCGGCAACTGCACCGCGTCGCCGCCCACGGTCACCACGTGCCGGTCGACGTCCATCCGGACCGGGCCGGCGGCCAGCGTCGGCGCGTCGTCCTCCGCGATCTCCGGCGTCTGACGCCGCAGCACGGCCCTGATCCGGGCGACCAGCTCGCGCGGCGAGTACGGCTTGGTGACGTAGTCGTCGGCGCCGAGCTCCAGGCCGACCACCTTGTCGATCTCGCTGTCGCGGGCGGTGACCATGATGATCGGCACCCGCGAACGCTGGCGCAGCTCCCGGCAGACCTCGGTGCCGGACATCTCCGGCAGCATCAGGTCGAGCAGCACGATGTCCGCACCGGTCCGGTCGAACTCGGTGAGCGCCTCGGTCCCGGTCGCCGCGACCGATACCTCGAAACCCTCCTTGCGGAGCATGTAGGAGAGGGCGTCCGAGAACGACTCCTCGTCTTCGACCACGAGCACGCGGGCCAACTGTTTTTCCTTCCTTCCCGTGTTCGGCCTGATGGCTCAGGTCTGCGGAAGCCCGGCCGGGCCGGATTCGATCTCATCGGACGACGATGACGGCAGGGCTGCGTCGGGCCGGATGACGGGCAACCGCAGGGTGAACGTCGACCCTCCACCCAGCCTGCTCGACACGTCCACCCGACCGCCATGGTTGGTGGCGATGTGCTTGACGATCGCGAGCCCGAGCCCCGTGCCGCCGGTGCTGCGCGAGCGGGCCTGGTCGGCGCGGTAGAACCGTTCGAAGATCCGGTCGACGTCGTCCGGGGCGATGCCGATGCCCTGGTCGGTGACCGCGATCGTGACGTACCGCTCGTCCCGACCGATACCCAGGGTGACCCGGGTCTCCTCCGCGGAATAGGTGATCGCGTTCGACACCAGGTTGGCCACCGCCGTCGCGATCTGGCCGTCGTTGCCGTAGACGGTCAGCCCGCGCTGCCCCTCCATGGCGACCACGATGCCGCGAGCGCTGGCGGCGGTGCGGGTGCGGTCGATCACTTCGGCCGTCACCCAGTCGACGGAGACCGGCTCGGGCACCGGCAACGGTTCCGCGCCCTGCAGCCGGGTCAGTTCCAGCAGTTCGGTGACGAGTCTGCCCAGCCGGTTGGACTCGTGGTGGATCCGTTCGGCGAAGCGCCGGGCCGCGGCGACGTCCTCGGACGGGTCGGCGACCGCGCTGGCCGGATCGGTCGCGTCGAGCAACGCCTCGGCGAGGAGTTGCAGCGCGCCGATCGGGGTCTTCAGTTCGTGACTGACGTTGGCCACGAAGTCACGGCGTACGCGGGCGACGCGGTGCGCCTCCGTCACGTCGGCCGCCTCGATCGCGACGTGGTCGCCACCGAGCCCGACCGCTCGCAGGTGCACCCCGAGCGGGTCCTGCGCCCCGCCTTCGCGTCCCCGGGGCAGATCGAGCTCGACCTCCCGCCGCACGCCGGTGCGGCGCACCTGGCCGGCGAGGGTCCGGACGATCGGGTGCGCGGCGACGGTCCCCGGGGTCGCGCCGACCCGCAGCAGGCCCATCGCTCGGGCGGACGGGTTGACCAGGACCGGAACGTCGTCCTTGTCGAGCACCACGACACCCACCCGCAGGGAGTCGAGGCTCTTGCGGGCCAGGCCGGAGCGCAGGCCCTGCTGGTCCTCGGTGATCGCGAGCCTCCCCTTTGCCCGGCCTCCCACGAGGCGTGAGAGGCCACCGGCTGGTGTCGGGTGGCGGCGGCCGGGGTGGGCCATGATGAACCGTGCGACGGTGACCGTGGCGACCACGCCACCCACCGCACCCCCGGCTACGCCGGCCACGACCGCCCAGTCCACGTGGCGATCGTAGGGTCATTGTTAACCTGCCGACCGCCCAGAACTGGACAAAACAGGCCCGTGTCAGGGAAAGTTCACCGCGCGGCCCGGCACCGTTCACCGCAGTTCACCTTCGCGCCGTCCGGCGGCCCTACCGTGGTCCCGCACCTGCTCATAGTGGCCGTCGCGCTGGCGAAGCGTGGCGGCGCCACCAACTACAGGACGTGATGATGCGCGAGGAGTTCCGGGCCGAGCTACACACCGTCAGCCAACTGCTGGTGGACATGGCCGAAGCCGTCCGCGCGGCGATGCGCAAGGCGACGAAGGCGCTACTCACGGCCGACCGGCCGGCGGCGGAGTCGGTCATCGAGCGCGACGCGGAGGTGGACAGCCTCAACCGGCAGGTGGAGGAGCGGGTCTGCGACCTGCTCGCCCGACAGGCGCCGGTCGCCAAGGACCTGCGCGCCGTGGTGACCGCGCTGCACGTCGCCGCCGACCTGGAGCGGATGGGCGACCTCGCCGACCACGTGGCGAAGACCGCGTTGCGCCGGCACCCCCTGCCGGCCGTGCCGGCCGAGCTCCGCGGGGTCTTCACGGAGATGGGCGAGGTCGCCGACCGGATGGCGGAGAAGATCGGTGCGGTGCTCTCGAAGCCCGACGCGGCTCTCGCGGCCGAACTCGACCGCGACGACGACGCCATGGACGATCTGCACCGCGACCTGTTCGCGCTGCTGCTGAGCGACGACTGGCCGTACGGCGCGGAGACCGCGATCGACGGGGCGCTGCTCGGCCGCTTCTACGAGCGGTACGCCGACCACGCGGTCAACACCGGCGAGCACGTCGTCTATCTGATCACGGGCGAGACCCTCAACAACTGAGCGTCGACACGAAGGGGCCCCGCGAACGGGGCCCCTTCGTGTGCGTCAGCGTCCCTGGTTGGCCACGGCGGCCGCGGCTGCGGCGGCCGCCGCCGCGTCGAGATAGGTGCCGCCCGCCGTCACGGGACGCAGGTTGGCGTCGAGGTCGTAGCGGAGCGGAATGCCGGTCGGGATGTTGAGCTTGGCGATCGCCTCGTCGGAGATCCCGTCCAGGTGCTTCGCGAGGGCACGCAGCGAGTTGCCGTGCGCCGCGACCAGGACCGTCCGGCCGGCCAGCAGGTCCGGGACGACCTCGTCGTACCAGTACGGCAGCATCCGGGCGACGACGTCCTTGAGACACTCGGTGCGCGGCATCAGCTCGGGCGGAAGGGTGGCGTAGCGCGGGTCACCCGCCTGCGACCACTCGTCGTTGTCGTCGATCGCGGGCGGCGGGGTGTCGTACGACCGGCGCCAGAGCATGAACTGCTCCTCGCCGTACTGCTTCAGGGTCTCCTTCTTGTTCTTGCCCTGCAGCGCGCCGTAGTGCCGCTCGTTGAGCCGCCACGACCGGCGTACGGCGATCCAGTGCCGGTCCGCGGCGTGCAGCGCCAGCTCGCTGGTGCGGATCGCGCGTCGGAGCAGGCTGGTGTGCACCACGTCGGGCAGCAGATCGTGCTCGCGCAGCAGCTCCCCGCCGCGCCGGGCCTCGGCCTCACCCTTGGCGTTGAGGTCCACATCGACCCAGCCGGTGAAGAGGTTCTTGGCGTTCCACTCGCTCTCGCCGTGCCGCAGCAGCACCAACGTCCCCACAGTCATGTCCCTCATCCTGCCCGATGCGCCAACCGGCCCGACCGCGCGGCCCGACGTGACGACCACCACGTGGAAATCCGAGTGACCCGCGAGATGCCGGCCGATTAGGTTGTAAGGCGTTAGAGGGTTGTCGGTCATTACGAAGTCGAGGGGGCTCAGCGTGCGGACCGTACGGGGGTGGTTCCGGGACACGACGGGTGGTCTTCCGGCCACCTTCTGGTATCTCTGGACCGGGACGCTGATCAACCGGCTGGGCTCATTCATCCTCGTCTTCCTCGCCATCTACCTGACCACCGCGCGGGGCTTCTCAGCCGTGCAGGCCGGCCTGGTGATCGGGATGTGGGGTGCCGGCGGCGCTGTCGGCACGATGCTCGGCGGTGTGCTGGCCGACCGGTGGGGCCGGCGGCCGACCCTGCTCACCGCACACGTCGGCGCCGCCGCGATGATGCTCGCGCTCGGGTTCGCCGAGCGCCTGTGGCTCGTCGCCACCGGTGCCCTGCTGCTCGGCGCGTTCGCCGAGGCCGCACGCCCGGCTTTCTCCGCGATGATGATCGACGTCGTGCCGGAACGTGACCGGTTGCGTGCCTTCACCCTCAACTACTGGGCGATCAACCTGGGGTTCGCCTGCGCGGCCGTGCTGGCCGGACTCGCCGCCGAGCTCGACTACCTGCTCCTGTTCGTGGTGGACGCGACCACCACGCTGCTCACCGCGGCGATCATCTTCCTCAAGATCCGCGAGACGCGTCCGGCCCGCGCCGCCCGGTCCGGGAAAGCCACGGACACGGCCGACCGGGGCGGGCTGCGCGCCGTCTTCACCGACCGGGTCTTCCTCGGCTTCGTCGTGTTGAATCTGCTGACCGCGCTGGTCTTCCTGCAGCACATCTCGATGTTGCCGATCGCGATGGGCGAGGACCGGCTGCCGGCCTCCACCTACGGCTCGGTGATCGCGCTCAACGGCGTGATGATCGTCGTCGGGCAGCTCTTCATCCCCCGGCTGATCCGGGGCCGCAGCCGCTCCCACGTGCTCGCCCTCGCCGCAGTGATCTTCGGAGTCGGCTTCGGGCTGACCGCGGTCGCCGACAACGCCTGGCTGTACGCCCTGACCGTGGTGATCTGGACGCTCGGCGAGATGCTCAACTCGCCGTCCAACTCGACACTGATCGCCGAGCTCTCCCCGGCCGCCGTGCGTGGCCGCTACCAGGGCGTCATGTCCCTGTCCTGGTCGGTGGCGGGGTTCCTCGCACCGATCGCCGGCGGGTTTCTCCGGGACGGGGCCGGCGACTCCGCCCTCTGGCTGGCCTGCGGCGCGATCGGCGTCGTGGTGGCGGTCGGGCAGCTCATGTCCGGTCCGGCGCGGGAGCGCCGCGTGACCGAACTGCGCGCCGAGGCGCTCGCGACCGCGCTCAACCCCGGCCGGGACAGTGCCGGCCTGGACCCGGCCGCGCACATCCAGCAGAAGATCGCGCAGCCGGAGCCAGCGCGGCCCGCGCAGACCGCGGCGGTCACATCGCCGGCCGCCGCCGGGGCGGCGACCGCGCCCACCCGCACGCCGGCCGAGCTCGCCGGCGACCTGAGCCGAGTCGGGTGATCGGTCAAACCGTGGCGTGATCCCCGGTAGCTTCCTACGGTCGAGGGTCGAGCGAGCAACGGGAAACAACCTTCACTGGAGGATGCGTGCGCACCGTACGGACGTGGCTGCACGACACGGCCGGCGGACTCCCGGCGACCTACTGGTACCTCTGGTGCGGACTGCTGATCAACCGGGCCGGCGCGTTCGCGATGCTGTTCCTGTCGCTCTACCTGACCGACGTCCGGGGCGCCGGCAACGCGCTCGCCGGCTTGGTCGTCGGCGCGTACGGGATCGGCGGCGCCGCCGGCGTTCTCCTCGGTGGCGTCCTCGCCGACAGTTGGGGACGACGCGCCACGCTGCTCTGGTCGCACGCCGCGGCCGCCACGCTCATGGTGGCGATGGCGTTCGCCGGCAACCTGGCGACCATCGCCGTCCTGGCCGCGCTGATCGGGATCGTCCACTCCATGCCGGGCCCCGCCTTCGTCGCCGCGATCGTCGACATCGTGCCGGCGGATAAACGCTCCCGCGCGTTCAACCTGCAGTTCTGGGCGTTCAACCTGGGGATGGCGGCCGCCTCGTTCCTCGCCGGGCTGCTCGCCGAGGCGAGTTACCTGGCCCTGTTCCTGGTCGATGCGGCCGCCACGCTGGCCACCGCGCTCATCATCGCCGCCCGGGTGCCGGAGACGCTGGTCCGCGGGCCCCGGACCCCGCGTGTCCCGGGCATCGCCGCCCCGCCGGGACTACGTACGGCACTCACCGACCGCACGTTCGTTCTCTTCGTCGGGCTGACCTTCGTGCTCGCCGTGCTGACCGCACAGACCTCGACGATCATGCCCCTGGCGATGCGGGCGGACGGGCTGAGCTCGTCGGCGTACGGGATGGTGGTGGCGTCCGCCGGCGCGCTCATCGTGGTCGGTCAGCTCTTCGTGCCACGCCTGATCGACGGGCACCGCAAACACGTCGTGCTGGCCGTCTCGGCCGGGCTCCTCGCGGTCGGCTACGGCGCGCTCGCCGTCGCCGACCGGACCCCCGCCTACCTCGCGGCGGCGGTGGTCTGGACCGTCGGCTCGATGCTCGCCGCGCCGCCCAACGCCGAGATCAACGCGGAACTCGCGCCGGCCGCGCTGCGCGGCCGGTACCAGGCGGTCTTCTTCCTGACCTTCCCGCTCGCCGCGTTCATCGCCCCCGCTCTTGGTGGCGTGAGCCTGCAGTACCTCGGCGACTGGCACTGGATCGCCACCGCCGCTGTGGGTTTTCTCGCCGTCGGCGGCCACCTGCTCGCCGGACCGCGCCGGGAGCGACGCGTCGCGGCGATCCGGGCCGCCACCGGGACGCTGGACCGCGGCACCAAGACCGGACAGAAGATCCCGGAGACGGCCTGAGCGACCCGGCGGTCACCGGGCGCGGGCGGCCCACCGCGCCGCACGGCGTGGCGGAGCGGCCGGCTCACGGCGCGTCGATCACCACGCCCGCCGCGATGAGGGCCGCCACGTCAGGCACGCCCCAGTCGGTCAACACGGCGCGGCTGTGCTCGCCGGGGCGGGGCGGGGGGAGCGCCGGCAGGCCCGCCGGCGTCGCGGAGAAGCGCGGCGCGGGCGCGGGCTGTCGCACGCCATGCCCGTCCACGAACACCTCGCGCGCGGCGAGATGCGGATGCTCGGGCGCTTCGCGCATGGAGAGTACGGGCGCCACGCAGGCATCACTCTCCTCGAAGATCTCGACCCACGCGGCACGGGTGCGGGTGGCGATCCGGGTCGCGATCGCCTTGCGGAGCCGGGGCCACTGCGCCACATCGAGTTGCTCCGGCGCGTCGGCGCCGAGTCCGCCCAGCCGCTCGACGAACTCGGCGTAGAAGCGGGGCTCGAGCGGCCCGACGGCCAGGTGCCCGCCGTCCGCCGTCTCGTAGACGCTGTAGAAGGGGGCACCACCGTCGAGCAGGTTGGCGCCGCGCCGGTCCTGCCACTGTCCACCGTGGAGCAGTCCGTAGACCTGGGTGGCGAGGAGCGCGGCGCCGTCCACGATCGCCGCGTCCACCACCTGGCCGGTGCCGGTGCGCTCCGCCTGCCACAGCGCGGCGAGCACTCCGGCGGCGAGCAGCATCCCACCGCCGCCGTAGTCGCCGAGCAGATTCAGCGGCGGCACCGGCGCACCCGAACCCGGGCCGATCGCGTGGAGCACACCGGTCAGGGCCAGGTAGGTGAGGTCGTGGCCGGCGGTCTGCGCCAACGGTCCGTCCTGCCCCCAGCCGGTCATCCGCCCGTACACGAGCTTGGGATTGCGGGCGTGGCACGCGGCGGGGCCGATGCCCAGCCGCTCGGCGACGCCGGGCCGGAAGCCCTCGATCAGCACGTCGGCCCGGCTGGCCAGGGCGAGCAGGAGCCCGGCGGCGCGGGGGTGCTTGAGGTCGACCGCGACGGAACGCTTGCCGCGCCCCAACAGGTCGTGCCGCGGCTCGACCGGCAGGCCCGGACCGCCGGGACGGTCCACCCGGATCACCTCGGCCCCGAGGTCGGCGAGGAACATTCCGGCGAAGGGGGCAGGGCCGATGCCGGCGAGTTCGACGACGGTGAGGCCAGTCAGCGGTCCGGTCATGGCAGCAGACTCTAGGCGGCTCGCGGACCGACGGCGAGGGGCGACGCTCACCCCCGTAAGCGTCGCCCGCGCTCGCCGCCGGTTTCAGGTGGCCGCCGTCCCCCAACGGCCCAAGCGCCACCATTCCCCCGACACCGCGACTCGATTGCGAATCTGGACGATTCGCCGTTCCCCCGAACGTTTTTCGAGCGTGGCGCGTGCGGAACACGTTAGTTCTCCGGGGAATCAGCACACAAGCGTAGATCATGTACTGCCCGTCACATCGCTGACGCGTTTAGCGCATGTGGAACGTTGCGGCCGCCGGCTATTCGCGCTCAGGCGTCCTCACGCTCGGGCGACTCGATCCGGAAGAAGTTGCTCTGTCGACCGTCGGTTTTCTGCTCCTGATAAATGAAGTTGAGTCCGCGCTCGTCGAACGTCCGGAACCAGTCCTCCCAGGAGACCGGCCGCAGCCCACCTCCGTTGTAGCCGGGGAAATCGAACCGGAGCACGCTCGGCCGACCACG
Source organism: Micromonospora sp. NPDC049679 (assembly GCF_040659735.1). Lineage (NCBI taxonomy): Bacteria > Bacillati > Actinomycetota > Actinomycetes > Micromonosporales > Micromonosporaceae > Micromonospora > Micromonospora sp. NPDC049679. Next base: position 5,503 of record NZ_JBFANZ010000009.1, on the reverse strand, counting down.
GTCGGCACCGGCGGTGGCCGGCGTCGCCCCGCGCGCCTCCCCCCAGCGCCGGATGACGTCGTGGTTGGTCGTCACCAGGCTGCGTCCGAGGCGCTCGGGTTCCTGGTCCGGCGAGGTGATCTGCTGCGCGTACTTCAGTGAGCGGGACGAACGCGGACCCGTGCGGACACCGCCGTCGCCGTCACGCCCCGCGCCTTTCTCCGGCGCGGTGCCCGCTCTCCCGTCCGGCGAGAACCCGCCGTCCTGTTGCAAGGTTCTGACCAGTGTTTTCACCAGATCGTCCTTGCGCAGTGCGGATGTGCCGCTCACGCCGCGTTCCCGCAACTGCGAGCGCAATTCGTCCACCCGGAGCCGGCCGACGTCGCTCTCTCTGATCGGCGGTGTATTCGGCGTCTGATTGCCCGGCTGGCTTGTTGTCGTGTGTGCGGCGTTACTGCCGCGACCCGACCGGTTTCGCTGAGCCATGGGTGCTCACGCTCCCTCGACAGTCCGTCCTCGGCAGGCGGCGAACCCGCTGTGGGACGTTTCCGCCGCTACCGCGAGCAATACCCGTCAGGGTCGGTCCAAACCCGTCCGCTCGGTGGCCGACGACTCGAACATGTGCGCGAAGGCCTGCAGATTCGCCAGCGACTCACCGCGCTTGACCCGCCACTCCCACTCGCGCCGGATAGCCGCGCCGAAGCCGATTTCGAGCATCGTGTCGAACGACTCGTCGGCATAGCTCAAGACGGCGCCCAGCAGTCGGTCCAGCTCGTCCTCGCTCACCCCGCCGAGCCCCAACCGACCGGTCAGGTAGACATCGCCCGCGGCGTCGGTCGAGAACGCCACGCCGTACATCCGGGCGTTGCGCTGCAGCAGCCACGACCACAGCTCCTCGCGACGCTCGTCCGGCTGCCGCATCACGAACGCCTCGACCCGCAGCGCGTGCTCGCCGACAATCAGGTTGCAGACGGTCTTGAGCTTGTGCGTGCCGGGCAGGGTGACCGCGTACGAGGTCTCCCCCGTCTTCTCCCAGCCCAGCTCACGCTCCGCGCAGACCGACTCGATCAGCGCGGCCACAGCCTCGCGCGGACTCACCACGCGCCGGCTCCGAGCGCGGCGGCGCCACCGGCCAACTCGGACGTGATCCTGTTCCGGTGATCTGTCACCGCCCCACGGTAAACGGCGAGCAGCCCATCGGCAGTGCGGGTCCAGGAGAAATTGCGGGCATGGGCGACCGCGCCCTGAGCGAGCTCAGCCCGGCGCGCCGGCGCGGCGAGCAGACCGCCGAGGACCCGGGCCCAGTCGACCGGGTCGTGCCCGTCGATGAGCACCCCGCTCGTCTGGTCCCGCACCGCGGTCACCAGGCCCCCGACGGCGGCCGCCACCACGGGGGTGCCACAGGCCTGCGCCTCGAGCGCGACCAGTCCGAAGGACTCGTTGTGCGAGGGGACGGCTACCAGATCGGCCGCCCGGTAGAGGGCGGCGAGGTCGTCACCGGTCTGCGGCGGCAGGAACCGGACCGCGTCGGAGACGCCGAGCGTCGCGGCGAGATCGATCAGCGCGGACGGGCGGTCGAGCCCGCTGCCGCTCGGGCCCCCCACGACGAGGAGGGTCATCTGCTCGGCGAGCCGGGGGTCCCGGGCGCGCAGCGCCGCGACGGCGTGCAGGAGCACGTCCGGGGCCTTGAGCGGCTGGATCCGCCCGACGAACACGACCACGTACCCCTGCTCGCGCAGGCCGAGCCGGCGGCGGGCGGCGAGCCGGGCCGCCGTCTCGCGACCGGCGGCGGCCGGCTGGAAACGATCCAGGTCCACACCCGGCTCCACCACCGCGACCCGCTCGGGGTCGGCGTCGTAGCTCGCCATCAGGTCATGTGCCTCGACCTGGGTGTTGGCGACCAGCCGGTCCGCCTCGGCGACCACCTGCTCCTCGCCGATGACCCGCGCCTTGGGTTCCGGGCGGTCCCCGGCGGCGAGCTGGGCGTTCTTCACCTTGGCCAGCGTGTGCGCGGTGTGCACGAGCGGCACGCCCCATCGCTCCTTGGCGAGCCAGCCGACCTGCCCGGACAGCCAGTAGTGCGAGTGGATCAGGTCGTAGAAGCCGGGAGCACGGGCCGCCTCGGCGCGGAGCACCCCCGTGGTGAAGGCACAGAGCTGGGCGGGGAGATCCTCCTTCGCCAACGGCTCCAGCGGACCCGAGATCACGTGCCGGACGTGCACGCCGGGCGCCATCTCCACGACGGGGGGCAGGCCACCGGCGGTGGCGCGGGTGAAGATCTCCACCTCGACGCCCGCCCGGGCCAGGCGTCGGGCCACCTCCACGATGTACACGTTCATCCCGCCGGCGTCGCCGGTGCCCGGCTGATCCAGTGGCGAGGTGTGTACGGAGAGTGTTGCGATGCGCCGCGGGGTGGGCCAGGACTGCGCGCGTCCAGGCCAGATCCGGCCGCTCTGCACATCCGCCACATTTGCTCCTTCCGCCATGACGGTAGAGGCCCGGGCTTCGGGCCGCGAAGGGACCGCGGCACAGTGGGCTTCCGGCAACAACCGTCAGACCGCGTCACATCTTCCCGATCACGAACCCGACTTGCATACGGGACGTGACCCACCTCTCTCCCGGTGCTGCCGCGAGGCTGGGAAAGAATGGCGGGATGACCCCCATCGCGATCGTCACCGGCGCTTCCAGCGGGATCGGCGCGGCCACCGCGCGCCGGCTGGCCACCGAGGGCTTCCACGTCGTCGCCGCGGCCCGCCGGGTGGAGCGGCTCACCGCCCTGGTCGCGGAGATCGCCGGGGCCGGCGGCACGGCCACCGCCGTACCCTGCGACGTGACGTCCGACGAGTCCGTGGCGGGGCTGGCCGACGCCGTCGCCGCGCTTCCCGGGCCGGTCACCCTGCTGGTGAACAACGCGGGCGGCGCGCGCGGACTGGACCCGGTGGCGTCCGGCTCCGTCGCCGACTGGCAGTGGATGTACGAGGTGAACGTCCTCGGCACGCTGCGCGTGACGCAGGCGCTGCTGCCGGCGCTCGACGCCTCGGGCGCCGGGACGGTCGTCGTGGTCAGCTCTACCGCCGGCTTCACCGTCTACGAGGGCGGCGGCGGCTACACCGCGGCGAAGCACGGGCAGACGGCGCTCACCGGCACGCTCCGGCTGGAACTGTCGGGCCGGCCGGTCCGGGTGATCGAGATCGATCCGGGGATGGTCCGCACCGACGAGTTCGGGCTGGTGCGCTTCGCCGGCGACGCGGGCCGGGCCGCGGCCGTCTACGAGGGCGTGGCGGAGCCCCTCGTCGCCGACGACGTCGCCGACTGCATCGCCTGGTGCGCCACCCGCCCCCACCACGTCAACGTGGACCGGCTGGTGGTCCGCCCGCTCGCGCAGGCGGCGCAGCACAAGGTGCACCGGGTGACCGCCGCCACCGCGGAATGATCCAGTGCCCCCTCCCGCGCCGCGTCGCCCACAGGGGGTCGTCACCCGGGGCACGACCAACCCCAACCGGCTCCGCCGGGTGGACAACTGGATCGCCGCGACCTGCCATGACGTAATCATCGACGCCCCCGATCCACTCGTGGTCGACCTCGGCTACGGCGCCACGCCGATCACCGCGATCGAGCTTCGGGCCCGGCTGGCCGGCGCCGTCCGCCCCGACGTCCGGGTGGTCGGGCTGGAGATCGATCCGGTACGCGTCGCCGCCGCGGCGCCCGCCGCCGACCCACCGTGGCTCACCTTCGCCCGCGGTGGTTTCGAGCTCGCCGGGCTGCGTCCGGTGCTCGTGCGGGCGTTCAACGTGCTGCGCCAGTACGACGAGGCGGAGGTGGCCGCGGCGTGGTCGACGATGACGTCCGCGCTGACGCCCGGCGGGCTGCTGGTCGAAGGCACCTGCGACGAGTTGGGTCGGGTCGCCTCCTGGGTGCTGCTCGACGCGTCGGGGCCGCGCACCCTCACCCTCGCCGCCAGGCTCTCGACGCTGGAGAGCCCCGCGGCGCTGGCCGAGCGGCTGCCCAAGGCGCTCATCCACCGCAACGTGCCCGGCGAGCCGGTGCACGGCCTGATCCGCGCGCTCGACGACGCCTGGCGTGCGGCCGCGCCGTACGCCACGTTCGGTCCCCGGCAACGGTGGCTGCGCGCCGTCGCCGCGCTCCGCGACGCGGGCTGGCCCGTGCTGGACCGCCCGGCGCGATGGCGGCTCGGTGAGCTGACCGTCCCCTGGCCGACTGTCGCCCCCGCCCCTCCACCGCGTTGATCATGGGGATACGCGCGACAATTGGGACTCACTGATCGCGCGTATGCCCATGATCAACGCGGTGGAGCGGGAGTTATCCACAGGGTGGGTGTGAGGGGGTGTGGGGGGTTCGGGAATCGACGACTATCGGCGTCGTGGCCGACTTCCCGTTCCCGCCGATCCCGGTGCCGATGCCGAACGAACTTCTCGGACTCGATCGCGTCCGCGCCGGCGTCCGACGCCGGGCTTTCGTCAGCGTCGCGCACAATCTCTGGGTGCCGGCGGAAGAGGCGCCGGCGGACACGGCGGAGTGGCTGCGGATGCTCATGACCGCCACCCCGGGAGCGTCGGCCGCGAGCCACGAGACGGCTGTCTGGTGGTACGGGCTACCGCCGCACCGCGACCACAACCCACGTCGCCCCCACGTCACCGTGCCACCCGGATACTGGCTGCAACGCAAGGACTTCGTGATCCACGTGGCGGCCCTACCGCCCGACGACTACTGGAACGTCCGCGCCCTGATGGTGACCTCGCCGGCGCGCACCTTCCTCGACATCGCGCGGGCCGGCGACCGGGAGCGACTGGTGATCGTCGGCGACGCGATGCTCAGGGCCCGTCTTGTCACACCGGAGGTGCTCCGCGAGCGGGTCGCGGCCGCACAGCGGGCTCGCGGGGTACGGATCGCCCGGGAACTGCTGCCCTTCCTCACCGATGCGGCCCAGTCCCCGCCGGAGAGCATTCTGCGGCTCCGGTTCCACGCCGCCGGCCTTCCGCCGGCCGTGCCGCAGTGCCCGGTCGAACTCGACAACTACATCGCGCACGCGGATCTCGGATGGCCCGAAGCCCGGGTCGCGCTGGAGTACGAGGGACGGCAACACGCGGCGAGGGATCAGTTCCTCCGCGACATCGACCGCTATTCCGCCTTCGCCGCGCGAGGCTGGCTTCTGCTGCGCGCCGGGTCCAGCGATCTGAGCGGTGGCAGCCGCGTCCTGATCGACCGCGTCGGTGCCGCGCTACGCAGTCGCGGCCTCTCCTGGTGATCCCTCCCGCCCCGCCCCGCCCCGCCCCGTCCCGTCCCGTCCCGTCCCGCCCCGCCCCGCCCCGCCCCGTTGATCATGGGGATACTCGCGACAGATCGGGCATCGCGATGGCGCGTTTGACCATGATCAACGAGAGGAGGGGGCAGGGAGGCCGGGGGGGGGCGGGGGCGGGAGGGCCCCATCGAGCCAGGTCAGCTCGGGCCCATCGACCTCGCCGGCGGCGGCGCCGAGGGCGGAGTGGGTGGCCCGGACACCCAA